>CAYGZA010000171.1:0-14367 GCA_964354135.1 uncultured Planctomycetaceae bacterium | reverse complement strand
TCCAGACACCGACAGCCTCTACATCGACCTTGCCGAGCGCCCGGGCGCTGACACCCGAGAGATCGGAGAGGGCATCGTTGTGGATATCGACGAACAGGGGCATCCCGTCGGGATCGAGATTGATCAGGCTTCCAAGCATCTCGACCTTCGGAAGCTGAATTTGAAGAGGATTCCCTTCGAGGTCGAGCAAATGACAGGATGACAAGCCCGAACAAATCGCTCGAGCGAGCGGGCACCGCCCGTCGGTCAGCTCTGGCGTTAGCCCCGGGCTCAGTTTCGGTTTCTTCCTGGGCGGGCTGCCCCAGCTTTGTCCCAACCACCTCGCGTGCGGCCCCCTTGGACTTGTCGATCAGCTTGCCGATGTCGCCGGCCTTTGGCAGCCCCCCGCCCGCAGCGCCCCGCTAGGACGCCCTACGGCCACGGCTAAAAGGGTTGCGCTGGGGCGTTTACGCCATGCCGTACCCCATAGCCTACGGCGTTGCCTACGGGCTCCCCCAGGGGTCGGGCGGTAGCTTGCCTAGCTTACCCATGCCACCTAGGTAGGTAGCTATCCGTCAGTTTGCCTCCCCTTGTGAGATTATTTCGTCAAAATGCTCATTTTCTTTGTCAGGAATCGGGGGTCAGCGGGCATTAACCTCTTGGGAGAACTCGGGGGGCGATCTTGTTCTATGGCGGGAGGGTCGGACCATGAAACGGCTGGTCTGTCTTTGCACTATTGCACTTTCAATCGGCCTTTCCATCGTTGCCGCGGGCAGTTCGTCTGGTGCGGTTTACTTCGCGGCGGCCGGAAGTATCCGTAGCGTTGAAGTTGACGGAACCGGCCTGAGAACGCTGGTCGATCGGACCACAAGCGGAATGTACGGTGCCCCCGGCTTAGCCGTCGATCCCATTGGAGGGCAGGTGTATTTCGGCGGAGAGGGCGGGCCAAATACTTATCGGATAGCTCGTGCCAACCTTGACGGAACCGCTTTCCAACCGCTGATCGAGGGGCGGCCTGTGCTTGACATGGAAGTCGATGGGAACGGGGGCAAACTGTATATCGCCTTTGGGGGGAAGCAGTTTTTCCGGGCAAACCTTGACGGTTCGGGATTCGAGACAATCGATTTCAGCTTCTTGGGCAACGTCGATGTGAGGGGGCTTGCGCTCGACACGCGTGCTGGAAAGCTCTACTTCGCAGAACACGTATCCGGCAGTATCTACCGTTCCAGCCTGGACGGTAGCGGAGTCGAACAAGTCCTGCAACTCGGTGCGGGGACAACCCTGAGCGAAGTTGAAATCGACCCGGTTGCCGGGATGTTGTACTGGAATAATACTAGGCAAAACAAAATGCAGCGTGGCACAATCGACGGTACGTTTATCGAAGACGTAGTTGTTGGCATACCCGGGATGGGGGCTTTCAATCGAGGGCTTGCCCTCGATATTCCGTCTCAAACCGCGTACTGGTCAACACCCGGTTCGCCCTTTGGCCCGGGGAATCCGGGTGGCATTTTCAGAGTGGGTTTTGATGGCACCGGAGTCTCCCAAGTGCTCGCCAGCGACGAGGACATTCAAGGTATCGATATCGGGCCTTCGGTATCTGACGCCCCCGTCATCCCCGAACCCTGCGCCCTCGTGGTCTGGTCGCTCCTCGGGGCCTCGGGTGCCGGCCTTGGCTGCTGGCGAAGACGCAGGCAGGGAGCTTAGGCACACCACCAGACCGACGGCCAACACCGAAGGGCCATCCTGAAGAGGGTGGCCCTTTCTACTGAGACACGGCGTCACCGCCTTCCACGTGGCCACGGCGCTCCCTCGCCACCTCGTGGATTCGCCTCCGTAGGTCAAAGGGAGCGGGACCCGCGGGGTCAGCGGGGATTGACTCCTTCGCGTCATCCCAGAGGACCTTGTGGCCGGTGCGATAGAAGATGTTCGCCAGGTGCCAGCAGACCGTGGCCCGGTGCCTTTGCTCCGGGGTCGGCGGGGAGCGTCTTGCCGACCTTGACGCTTCACCGCCGTTTTCGATGCGTGCATCCTCGACCGGGGGCCCTGCGATTCCACCGCAATCTGCGTCGTCGGCCTCTCACGCCACGATGTTCGGCACGCCGTATTGCAGGAGCTTCGGATCGCGCGTGACGACCGTCATTCCTTCCGTGCGGGCTTGCGCAACGAGCATTCGATCGAACGGGTCGCGATGGTGCATAGGGAGCGATTGAACCGCCAGGGCATGCGCAACCTTGACGGGGAGCGGCGTGAAGCGGCACGCTCGCAAGACCTCGTCCAGGTTCTCGGGGGCATCCAGTTTCCCGAGACTCTTCTTGATAACGATTTCCCACACCGTCGCCGCGCTCACAAAGACGACGTTCGCGCCGTCCCGAATGGCCGCTCCAGCCGCTTCGGAAAGCTGCGCAGGGTCATCCAGCCACCACAGCAGAACGTGGGTGTCAACGAGAAGGTTCATCTAGCCCAAACGCCTCGCCGATACCTGGCGGAAGCTCGTCGAAGTCTGGGGCAATCCGGACGCGCCCCCGCCACTGCCCTCCTTGCCGCGGGCCGTCCTGCCGCTCGTAAGGAAGCAACCTGGCCACGGGCTTTCCCGCGCGGGCAATGACCACCTCCTCGCCTCGCTCGGCCGCTACAATCAGCTCGGCGAGCTGAGACTGCGCTTCGTCAATTGTTGAAGTAATCATGGGCTCATTCCTTGGCACATCAAACAATTCTAGTCCTCGCCCTGCCGCCATGCAACTCTCCGCGGACGGGACGCTTTCGATCCCCGAGCGATCCGCGCCGGGAGACGGAGAAGAGGATATCACCACTGATATCGGCCACGAAAAGGGGGGCCACTGGTATTGTCCGGGAAACGATCAGCGTCCGCCGGCGCCGGCTTGGGCCTCTTGAGCCACCACGTCCAAGGGGATCACTTCCGGAGGGTCGAAAAGGCCGTCGTGCTGCGTTTGGGATAGCCGGATGACCAGCAGCTTCTGTTCCAGCTTGCCATCGTTCTGTCCGGTGAAGAAGCGATGCCCGAGACTCCCCGGCCGGTCGACCAGGCTGCCGAGGACCAGCATCTGCCCGGGTGCGAGCGCGGCGTCGACGGCCATGTCGGCAAAGGCCCGTTTGGGGCGGCCCGGCTCCAGACGCCACGCCCCCTGCTCGCCCACGAACCGCGGCTTGGCCTCGCCGTGACACAACTCAGGGACCAGTCTCAGCCGGACCCGGCCGTCCGGCTCGGGAGTCGCCTGGGTTGCGAAGATCCCTTGGGCCTTGTGGTACGTCTGCCCCTCCAGTCCGCCGGGCTCGCAGAGGAGCAAAGCGAGCTCGTCGTAGACGCCCGAGGCGGTGATCTCACCGCGGTGGCCGGGCCGCAGCGGCATGTGACGCCGCCGCACCCGGGGCTCGGACAGGAGATCGGCCACTTGGGCCTCGTGAGCCTCCTTGTCGGAAGGCGGCTTCTCCTTGAGCTCGAGGAGTTTCGACAGCGCCACGGGCATCTGGCCGCCGGTCAAGCCGACGCGAAACCCGTTCCGCGCCAGTCGTTGCCGCAAGTCGGCGGGCCAGCGGGTCTCGTCGATCTCCTCCCACAGCGGCCCGTTGGCCTCGTCCTGGCCGAAGGGAAAGCGAACGAAGAAGACGTCGAAGACGACCGTCTCCGGCGACATCTGGGGCGGCTTGAGGGGCGACTTGCCCACGCGCTCGGCAAGATTCCGACAACCGGCCGCCAGAGCGATGGCCGTCAGGAGCAGTCCGACTCTCTTGGGCAACGGCGGCATCCGACTGGTTACCTGGAGGATTGCGTGAACGTCCCGACGGCGCGAGAAGAGGGGCAGAGGCTACCGATCTGGGGCCGGAAAGTCAAGCGAGAATGGGGTGATTGCGCAACCTGGATAAAGCGGGCGTGTCGCTGACCGCTCGCTGCAAAGGCGAGTTGGGGGAGTAGCTTTCAGCTATCAGCTTTCAGCCATCAGGTATAGGCGATCAGCCGTCCGTTTGTCCCCCTGAATCCCGGCCGGGCCTTCTGCACCGCGCCTCAATACGCCTTGTAGATGCCGGGCATGGCGACGGCATGTTCGTAGCCGCCGTCGGGACCGGGCTTGACCGGCGGCTCGGCATCCCAGGTGAACTGCTTGGGCATCTCGTTCGGGCCCTTCTCCACCGCTTCGTCCCACTTGACGACCTGGCCGGAGTAGGTCGCCATCCGGCCGAACACGGCGGTGAAGCTGGAGACCGCGCCGAACCAGCCCTCGTTGTACTTCTCGCCGGATCGGATGGCCTTGAGCAGGTCGACGTGCTCCTGATCGTAGGGGTTGGGGCCCGGGCCTTCATAGCGCCACTGGTTCTCCCCTTCGATCTGGCCGCAGCAGTTCGAGCCGCCCTTGGCGCCGACGGCGTACTCCGTCACCGGACTCCAGGTGTTGGGGATGTGCCGGCACTGGCTGAAGACCTTGGAGCCGTCGGCGTAAGTGAACTCGATGAAGTGGTGATCGTAGATGTGGCCTACGTCTTTCCCCTTGCGGACCTGGCGGCCGCCCATGCCGTTGGCCTCGACCGGGTGGGCCGTCTTGGGGTCGTTCTTCTTGTCGAAGACCCAGTTGGCGACGTCGAGGTTGTGGACGTGCTGCTCGCAGATGTGGTCGCCGGAGAGCCAGACGAAGTAGTACCAGTTGTTCACCTGGTACTGCATTTCCGTCTGGCCGGCGCTGCGGCCGCGGACCCAAACGCCGCCGCCGTTCCAGTAGACCCGCTGGTACCTCAGGTCGCCCAGGGCGCCGTCGTGGATCCGCTTGATGGTCTCGACGTAGCGGGGCTCGTGGCGGCGCTGGAGGCCGACGCCGACCTTCAGCCCCTTCTCGTCGGCCAGCTTGTTGGTCTCCATCACGGAGCGGAAGCCGGGGGCGTCGACGCAGCTCGGCTTCTCCATGAAGACGTGCTTGCCGGCCTCGACGGCGGCCTTGTAGTGGATCGGACGGAAACCCGGCGGGGCCGCCGTCACGACGAGGTCCGCGCCCGCGGCGATGGCCTTCTGGTAGGCGTCGAGCCCCCAGAAGATCCGCTCGTCGGGGACATCGACCCTGTCCTTGTAGGCATCTTCGCCCTTGAGGCTTTGAACGGCGCCCCGCGCGTTGCCCTCGAACGAGTCGGCCACGGCAATCACCTTGATGTCCTTGCTCGCGTTGAGCAGGTTGCGGATGGCGCCTTGACCGCGGCCGCCGCAGCCGATCAGGCAGGCCTTCAGATCCTCGCTCGCGGCGGCATGGGCGCTGCGGGCGACGCTCAGGCCGCCCGCCAGGGCCGCTCCCGCGGCCAGCATCGTCGATCCCTTCAAGAAATCCCGACGCGACGGTTTTCTACTGGTACTCATCCTCGTAGGTCTCCTTCCTAACGCAACCAAGCCGCCGCGAAACCGACTTCCGAAGTCCTGAAGACTTCGGAAGTCTTCGCAGCAAGCACCGAACTATGTCTTGCCCCCTTGGGCCTTCTTGTAGTCGAGTCTCACCTTCGGGTCGGGCTCGTAAGCCCTCGATTCCTCTTCCGTCGGCAGCCGCAAGGGACGCACCACGCGGAACCCGACGAACGAGGCGTCGGTCATGTACCAGATGCTCTGCGGGATCTGCGGGTCCTGCATCTTCCAGTCCTTGGTCGAGCCCCGCCGTGCGGCGCTGCGGAGGGCGGCCGGTTTGTCGTCGTCCCACGAGCCGCCGCGGACCGCCCGCGGGTACTCCTTCGTCGGCTTGATCCAGGGATTCTTGAGCGTCTTGCCGCCCGCCTGTTTGTAGGCGTCGGGGACGTACTGGTCAAGTACCCACTCGCAGACGTTGCCGTGCATGTCGTAGAGGCCCCAGGGATTGGGCTTCTTGGTGCCGACCTTGGCGTAGGTGTCGTTGCTGTTCTCGGCGTAGACGGCGTATTGTTTCACCTTCGAGGGATCGTCGCCGAACGAGTACGCGGTGGTGGTCCCGGCCCGGCAGGCATACTCCCATTCCGCCTCGGTCGGGAGCCGGTAGTACCGGCCCGTCTTCGCACAGAGCCACTTGCAGTACATCTGGGCGGCGAACTGGCTCATGCAGATGGCGGGGCGACGGTCCTTGCCCATGCCGAAGGTCATGTCGCTATACGGCTTGGTGGGGTAGGCGACGGCGTCGGCCACCTTGTCCCAATCGGTGGGCTGCACTTGCTTGATTTTCCGCCGCTGCTTGTCCAACTCGTATCCCCATGCCTCGTATTCGTCCCAAGTGACCTCGCACTTGCCCATCCAGAAGGGTTCCACGGTCACGTCGACCTGGGGGCCTTCGTCGTCTTGACGGCCCCTTTCTCCCGCCGGGCTGCCCATCTTGAACGTGCCCCCTTTGATCGCCACCATGTCGAACTTAATGTCCGTGCTGGGAAGCGCCTCGGAGTAGTTCTTCATTTCGGCTTCCGTCTTGGCGTCCGCGTCGGGAACGGGGAAGGGCTTGGGAAGCCACTTGACGGCCGGAACGTCGGTCATCTCCGGCTCGCTCCCGGGCGCGGGGCTCGGGTCCGCACCCCAGCACACGGCGGAGGCCACCAAGACCGCCGCCAGCACGCCCCCGCCGGAAAGCCATTGAAACGCCGATCGATTGCAGCCTAAGATGGTCATGGAAGCAGTCCTCTCAGCAGACAACGGACGGGCGGGTCGGCACAACCTCGGCCCGACGACCCTAATTCAACCTGGAGAAACGGCCGTTAATGGGAAGGCTGGCGCTACTGTGGATGCTGGGGGCAGGGATTCCAACGACTCCACCCGGGCAACCGACCCTCACCAGGTTCGAGTTCGACCGGGTGGAGATGGCCGTTCCGATCAAGCTCGCATTGTACGCTCCCGACTCGGCGGCTGCAAATAGGGCGGCCGAGGCGGCTTTCGACCGGATCCGCCGGCTAAACAGGGTCTTCAGCGACTACGATCCGGAGAGCGAGCTCCGCCGGCTCTGCGACACTGCTGGCGAAGGGAGGGCCACCCCCGTTAGCGGGGAATTGTGGCGAGTCCTCTGTGTCGCCGAGAAGCTCTCCCACCGCTCCGAGGGGGCGTTCGACGTGACGGTCGGCCCCGTGGTTCGACTCTGGCGCCGGGCACGCCGGCAACATGAGCTGCCCGACATTGAGAGCGTCCGGCAGGCCCGCGAGTTGGTCGGTTACCAGCTTGTCCGGCTGGACCCGAAACAGCAGGCCGTGGAACTCCTCAAACGGGGGATGAGATTGGATCTCGGCGGCATTGCGAAGGGCTTCGTGGTCGACGAGGCCTTGGCTGTCCTCCGTAAGCAGGGTATTGGGCGGGCGATGGTCCATGCGGGGGGAGATATCGGGCTGGGTGACCCACCTCCGGACAAACCCGGCTGGACCATCGGCGTTGCCCCTGTCGGTCCCGAAGGGCCACCGACCCTCTATTTGAGCCTCTCCCGGTGCTCCACCGCCACTTCCGGGGATATCTGGCAGTACGTGGAAATCGGCGGCAAGCGGTATTCCCACATTGTCGACCCGAAGACCGGCCTCGGCCTGACGGACCGCATCCTCGTGACGGTCGTTGCCCCGGACGGCATCACGGCCGACGGCCTGGCTACGGCGGTCAGCGTGCTGGGTCCGGACAAGGGCTTGAAGCTCGTCGAGGAAACACCGGGGGCGGCCGCCCTTATCTTGCGCGGTGCGGGAGACAAGCCGGAGTCGTTTCGGTCTTCCCGCTGGAAAGACCTGCCGGTCGTGCATCCGCAGGTGCCGGAGAAGGATTGAGGTCACTGGTCCGACACGTGTGTGTTTGCACCAGGATGTCACGGGCGTCTCGGCCGTGCCGCGTCAGTTCGCCGCACCGACTTGGCAGCCGACCGGGGACGCACTATGCTGACGGCGTGGATCCCGACGCCGATCTTCCATTGCCGAGAGTTCTCCCCAAACGTACGGAGGTTAGAGCCATGAGACGCCGCGAGATGTTGCTGGCTACCGGTGCCGCGATGACGGGATTGTCTGCCTTCCCGCTCCGCTGGGTCCCTGCCGCGGACGACAAGAAAAAGAAGATCCTCTACTTCACCCGCAGCGCCGGGTTCGAGCACTCGGTCGTCCATCGCGACGGCGGCAACCTGAGCCACTCGGAGAAGGTGCTGACCGAGATGTGCAAGAAGCGCAACCTGGAAGTCGTCTGCACCAAGGACGGCCGGGTCTTCGACGGCGACCTCGACCAGTTCGACGCGATCGCCTTCTACACCTCCGCGGACCTGACCAAGCCGATCGCCGACCGCGACGAGCCGCCCATGACCCAGCGCGGCAAGGAGCGTTTCCTGGAGGCCGTTGCGGCCGGCAAGGGATTCATCGCCTTCCACGCGGCCAACGACTCGTTCCATTCCCAGGCGGGGAAGATCAGCCCGTACGTCGCCATGCTCGGGGGTGAGTTCGTCACGCACGGGAACCAGCAGGAAGCCACGATGAAGATCACGTCGCCGAAGTTCCCTGGCGTCGAGGGGCTGGGCAGCTCGTTCCGGATGCTGGAGGAGTGGTACGCGATGAACAACTTCGCCAAGGACCTGCACGTGATCCTGGTGCAGGAGACCGCGGGCATGACGGACGCCTGCTACCAGCGGCCGCCCTTCCCGGCCACGTGGGCCCGGCGGCACGGGAAGGGCCGCGTCTTCTACACCTCGATGGGCCACCGCGAAGACGTCTGGACCAACCCGACCTTCCAGCAGATCGCGCTCGGCGGCCTCTCCTGGGTGCTCGGCCACGTCGAAGCCGACGTGCCGGCGAACATCGACCGCGTCACGCCCAAGGCAATCCAGATGACCAATTGAGGCCACGGGCCTCCGACGGTTCCGCACAGTCCGGGGCCGCGGCCCCATGCACCTCAGGAAGGGTTTCCGCGTTTGTTGATCATGTCCGCCAGGAGGGCGAACATCCCCGCGTTCAAAGAGAATTGCAGCAACAGGAGGGTCTTCTCCGTCAGATCGCGGAGGACGAACACGTCGTACCCCAGGCTTGTGAGGAAGCCCAAGGCCGTCGCCCCCATGTCCGGCGTCATCAATTGGCCGTTGCCGATCATGTTCGGGCAAAAACACCATAGCGCTAGCGCCGCTAGCCCGGCCCCGGCCCCGTAAAGCTCGCGGGCCCAGCGGAAGCAGACGTAACCGCCCAGGAGGCTGAACGGAATGCAGGCCCAGCGGGCCAGCGTGAAGAGCCAGAACGACCGCTGGCCGTTGGCATCCATGAAGCTCCGCCCCACGGCGTACTCCGCGCGATCGGAATAGCGGGACCAGTCGGTCTCCGCCCCGGCCGCAAGCACCGGCAACGCCGCCACCATACGGACCAAGGGCGGGTTGCCGCAGTACAGGTCGAAGCGTCCGAACTCCCAGTGGCTGATCCCCGCCGGCAGATACGCCACCTCATCGAACGCGGGGCTGTGCCGCCAAGCCCCCCACGCCAAGAGCCCGGCGTGGGTCAACAGGAGCGCCGCAACCGCCAGCTTCTCCCACCTCGACGCGTGCCTCTCCGTCACTTGCTGCACGACCCAGCGCCTCGAATCCCTGACCCCTGGCCCCAACCCGTTATTCTTCATCCTTCATCGTTCATCCCTCCTCCGTGCCCTCCGTGCCTCCGTGGTGAACCTCTACCACGGCTTGCGGACGTGCTCGTTGCCCCAGATCGTCGCCATGTTCCCAAAGACCTCCAAGTCAATCGTCTGGTTCACAAAGTGTACCGAGCCGTCGCAGGTCAAAAAGTTGAAGCCCCCGGGATGAAAACTCCCCCAGCCGCGCTTGCACGGGTTTTCCGATTCCAGGGTGCCATCGCCCTGGGCTGCGCAGGCGTCGAAGTCGGGCAACAGCGTCCGGGCCTGCGGGGTCGCATCGGAAGAGTTGTACGACGCGTATGTGTACGCCCATAACGTCCGCGGCCGGGTGCGCGTGCGCGTGTGGTATTCGCCGACCATCAGCGTGTAGGTGGTGCCGTCGGTGATGCTCGCCACGCGCTCCGAGCCCAACCGGCAATTGCCCGCTTTGGCTCCGGGATGAAGGCAATCGAAGCGATTGCTCGTCGGTTGATCTGACGTTGGAGAGGAACGTCACTTCTGTGATTCGGCCCGACCCGGCGCTCTCCTCGGCCGCACGCCGCCGTCTTACTATGGGCGGGGCCGTTGCTCTTGCCCGCGCCCCCGGCGAAGGAGGCACCGCAACGTGATCTTGAGTCACTTGTCCTCGAGTTCCACCAGATGCTTGAGCTGGCAGAGCGAATGATTCCAGACGACGTCGTGGGCGAAGGCAGGAAAGCCAAGCCGGAACATGAACCAGGCAAGCCTCTTCCAAGGATTGCTCCTCTTGGGGAAGTCGAACGCCACGTAGATCGTCAGCAGGCACCCTCCCTCTTCCTCCCTCTCGATGTCGAACGCAAGGATCCCGCCCCGAGCGAAACCGTCGCGAACGCGGTAGAGCAAGTAGCGCCCTGCGATGACCTTTTCCAGATCGAGGCGGAACGACAGCCATCGCACGAACACGTCGTATTGGATCGTGCTGCCCACTTCGTTCGGATCGCCCGCGGTCCGATGCACCGTGACCAACCGGGGCGTGAAGTATCGGCGGTCGCGGTCGCCGAATTTCCCCAACTGATCAAGGATTCTTGCCTCGCGGGCTTTGATTCGGATGGAGTACATCCGCTCGAATTGCGGCGATTGCCCCAGCGGCTTGATGCCGAGCACTTCGGTGATTTCCTGCCGTTTTTTCTCTACGTCTTCCCTGGGAACGCCCGTGGGATATCGCCCGAAGCCCGCCCAGCTCAGTCCGAACACGCGTTCTGTGAGGTAGTTGCGGATGGTTACCAGCACGCCTCCTACGAGGATCAACCAGACGGTGGCCGGATGAAACATGGACGCCAAGATGCGCTGGTAGGTGTCGTCTCCGCTGGCGATTCTCCACAGCACGTTTGCCAACCGGCGTTTGGGTCGGGGTCTCCTCTTTCTTTCCGTGAGAACTGCCTGGTAGACGATCCTGCTCAAGACCGGGCGGGAAAACATCAGACGATTCAAGAGGAAAACCACTGCGCCGAACCGGTTGTCGCGTTGCAGTCTCTTGACAGCCGGCCAGTAGCGGGCTTTCAGGCTGGCTCGGTCGACGCCGGTCTCGAGAATGCAGTCGGCCAGCGCCAAGGCCGTGACGTATGCCGAGAAGATGCCGTCCTTGTACAGTCGGCAAACGGCCATGTCTCCCACCAGAGCGACCCGGTGGCCGAAGGGATACCGGGCGACGCCCACGGTCATGTTGGGGTTGCAGAGGCAAACTGGAGTCAGTGCCGCTCTCCTGGGAAGCAGCCGCCTGATGTGCGGCAGTTCCAGGAAGCTGTTCACGATGTGCAGATGCTGGGAGGGATCGGCATGGTCGACGCTCTTGCCGACCAAAACGACGGTGATCCATCGGCCCTTGCGAATCAGCGAAGACATTTCGATGGGGAGGTCCTTCGAGCCGTATTGCGCAAAGTGCACCTCGCCCTTCATGTACCGAAGCAACTCCGCGTCCGCCTCCATCTCGCAAATCAGCGATTTGCGAACCTTGGGAGGACGGAATCCCGGGATCACCTCCGCAAGGGCCTGGAAGAGACGATCGCAGTCGAGATCCATGCCCGGCGCGCAGTTGACGCCCCCAGCGAACACGACGAAATCGGCTTCGATCGTTTCATCCCTGCTTCCCGCGGCGGTCGTGACCTGGTAACCGACCAGGGGCTTGGCGTCCGGGGTGTAGCGTACGTCCCGAACTTTGGCCGTGATCACCTTTGCCCCTTCTTCGGCCGCCTTGCCCAGCAGGTACGCGTCGAAATTCGCGTGCCGGCCGGGACGCTGCTTGGGCCTTGAGCCTCGGAAGACGGAAAGCATGTCTCGCCCGGCGGGGATCGGCAACTCGAGACTCTTCCAATCTCCATGCACAGTGAGGGTCGTCGCTTTCCCTTCGACGATTTCTGCGGGCAGAATGAGGCCGTTCTCCCTCAAAACGTCGCCCAGTCGGGGAGAGATGCTCCCTGCGCAATAGTTGCAGCCTTCGCGGAAGGCGAGCGGCGATGCGGGCTGGGAGAAGTGGACCTCCCGTTTTTTCTCGAAAATGAGAAGCTCGAGCCTCTTGCCCAGCTCGCGGGCCCTCCTCAGGACCCGCATCGCAAAAAGCGCCCCCGCCGGACCTCCGCCCACCACGACGACGGTAGCACCGTCTGGGAGGGGCATGAGCTGCGCGCCGATTCCGGGTAGGTGAGCCAGTTTCCCGCTCCTTGCAAGAAACGCTTCCTCGACCGTGCCTCCGCCGGCATCGGGCGCGCCGGGCAGCGGAAGCCCGCGGTTCAATCGTAATACGCGTACCGCCCCTGGTTTCGGATCGTGTTGCGATCCAGCCACGTGCGACGATTCCCCCTGAAGTGGGCAAGAATCGCCGGCAGCCGGTCCAGAATTCCCATGCCTTCCGTGCAACGCCATCCAAGCCTGTGGCGCGTGTAAATCGTGTCCACCAGCCACGGGCGATCGACGTACTTTAGCATCCACGGGCGCTCAAAGGGCACGCAGCCGGTGAGAGAACCGATCGCACGTCTCAAGCCCAGGCCGAGAGTTGCCGTCCGCGGCGAGACGGAGATCGGCGCCGGCGCCGCGCTCCCCGAGTCCGCACGGCCAATGGCGGCGAAAAGCTCCTTGTGGAAGACGGCCCCCTCCTGCGAAGCCAGGAAAACCTCGTACGGACCCAGCGCCTCGTGAGCGTCGAGGCAGGATCGCACGATCCGGACGACGTCCTCGCGATGAATGTACGGCATGCCGGTTGTCCCTTTTCCCACCAGAAGACGACGAAACGGCGATCTTCCGGCCCAGAGCCGGATCAGGCTGCAAAGCGGCGGGAGCTCGCACCAGTCGCTGAAGGCGCCGCCGATCCGCAAGACCACGCCCGGCAAACGGCCCGAGGCGTCTCGGACCATCTTCTCGCCCAGACACTTGGATTCTGCGTAGGGGATGTACTCCGAGGTCGGGGTTTGCTCGGTAAGCATTTCTCCCCGTGGCGCCGGCTCCATGGCGGCGATGCTGCTGGCAAAGATCACCCGTCGCGCGCCGCTCTCTTGGGCCAATCGCAACACGTGGAGCGTTCCCTGAAGGTTAGTTCGGTCGTACTCCGGCTTCCAGTCCCTGCCGAAATGGTAGAAGGCTGCGAAATGAACCACGAAGTCCAGGCGACCGAAGGACCGCCTCGTGCAACGGAAAGCCCGGGCGAGGGCTTCGCGCTCCCCAATGTCGACCCGATGCCATTGTGTCCCCCGCGCAGCGGCAAGGAGTGCATCGGTCGGCTTACGCCGATCGATCGCAACGACACGGTGGTCGCGGGCCAGCTCCACCGTGAGCGCGGAGCCGAGAAAACCGGCCGCTCCAGTAATGACGATCACTTTCTCATCCACGGTCAAGAGCACGCAAACGGTGGCAATGTTTCCGCGGTGACTAGTCATTCTACAGACGCCGCATTGCGCGAAAAAGGTGTTGGACGAGTCGGCAACAGAAGAGCTGCTGAATTAAACCTTGGTCGCCAGCGGGGTGTAATCGGGACCGAGCTGTTTGAGGAGACGTGGATTGGCCTCTTCAAGGGTAGCCCAAAGTCAAGTTCCCAAGAGGAGCCGCGCCCATGGTAGCGATCATTGAGAAGGCTAAAGCGAATCGCCTGCTCCAAGCCACCATCGAGTATCTCGAGGCAACGCAATTGGCCGCGATCAACCGTCACCGGTTGACCGGAGGCATCGGCCATGAGGACTTCCTCTTGCCCGGTCTCGATCTCGGCCTGCTTGCGGGCGGCCTCTTCCCCGAAACGGACGATTTCGGCATCCACGCGCAAGCCTCGGTCGGCACTGGGAGTCGAGACCGTAGCACGAGGTGCAGGAGATCATCGAGAAGCACGGACTGAAGAAGGGTCGCCCGGAAATGAAGATTCCGGAAGACCTGCTTGAGCACAGAGATGGTCTCGGCGTGTTCCTCAACCCCGACGAGGGCACGGAGATCATGACGCACTTCACGTCCCTGATTGCAGGGCTGAAGAAGAAGGGCGAAGGCTTGAGCGAGGACGAGCAGGATGCCATCCGCGGATTCTTCGATTCACCCGCGATTAGCCCCAGGTTCGTCAGGCGGGTTCTGGAAGAATACGGCGACGAGTCGGTCAGGACGGCGTTCTTGCTGAAAGGTGAGCTGCCGGGATACTGGCTGGATTATCTTCTCCGAAGCCGTAAGGGACACTTCTACCGGAAACGGTATCCGACCCTGTCGGTAATTTGACGGGTGTGAACCCTGCATCGACTTCGCCATTGCTTCCACGGCAGCGATCATGTTTTTCTCGGCGTAGATTTCGGTCGCGGCAATGAATGCCCCATGATGATGCTGGCGATTTCGACCCCGTGTTCAGCCCGCAG
>CAYGZA010000170.1:0-14381 GCA_964354135.1 uncultured Planctomycetaceae bacterium | reverse complement strand
AGAAGTATCGCAAAGCCGCTAAAACGGTTACGTACAAAACTTAGTGCCATTGGGCGGTAGGCGGTAGGCAGTAGGCTGAAGGCGAGGGCCTTCCATTCAGCATTCATCATTCAGCATTCATCATTCCCCGTTCATCCTTCATCCTTTCAGAACATCGGTTCTTCCTGGTGCTGGCGCCGAACGACCTTCTCCCAAGCGTAGCGGATCGGGCTCGCCAGGACGAAGAAGCAAAACACCAGCGGCACCGCGTAGCCGCGGATGACCATCACCGCCACCAGGGCGAACACCAGCTTCACGATGTGCCCAAAGTTCCTTTGCCCGCGGAAGACCTGGTTCGTCACGTGGGGATAGGGGATCCGCGAGACCATCAGCAGGGCCACGAGGACGGCAAAAACAGGCAGCACCGTCTGAAGCGCGTCGGAAATCTGATCGGCGTACGGAGGCTGCGGAAGCCCGCCCTTGCCCAGCAACGTGTAGAACATGATGGCAAACCCGGCGATCGATCCCGCGGCGGCCGGGCTGGGGAGCCCGTTGAACGAGAGGTGCTCGTCCTCGTCGCTTGTCTCGACGTTGAAGCGAGCCAGCCGCAGTGCCGCGCAGGCCGCGAAGCTGGCGGCGATGATCCATACCGCGTCCGGGTGCAGGAACGTGAAGCGGGGACACATCTTCACCAACAAGAACGCCGGCGCCACGCCGAACGAGACCAGATCGCACAGGCTGTCCAGCTCGGCGCCGAAATCGCTGCTGCTCCGCGCCAGGCGGGCCACGTGCCCGTCCAGGGCGTCGAAGAGCATCGCCACGAAGATCAGACATGCGCTTTGCGTCACGTTGTACACGTCGGCCAGGTCGATGGCCGCCGGCGAATCCGGCTTGTCGATCCGGGCGGCGACCACGATCGCAAAGAACCCGCACACCAGGTTGCCCAACGTGAAAAGCGTCGGGAGAACGGAAATCGTTCGCAGCGGTCTCATGGGACGAGGGTTCAGGGTTCGGGGGTCAGGGGTTAGGGAATGGCAGCATAACGGGCTAGGATGGTTGTCCCCGCTTTGACGCGGTCGCCGGGTTTCACGGCGATCTCCAGTTGCGGCCCGTCCGGCACGATCAGCTCGGTGCGGGAGCCCAGCTTGATCATCCCGATCTTCTGGCCCCGGGCGAGCACTTCGCCGGGGCGCAACGGGCAGACGATCCGCCGCGCGACCGCCCCGGCGATCTGCCGCACCACCATCCGCCGGTGCGGCGGGGCCTCCTCTTCCAATCCAATCCACATACTCTCATTACGCACGCTGCTCTCGGGGTCAAGGGCGCTCACAAAATCCCCGGGGTGGTATCGCAGGGCGATCACGCGGGTCGCCTCCGGCGCACGGTTCAGGTGGACGTTGAGGATCGACAGGAAGATCCCGATCCGGACCGCCGGTCCTCCTACAAAGTCATCCCCCTCCAGCCGGGTAATCTCCACAACCTTCCCATCGGCCGGGGACACCAGGAGCCCCGGTCCCGTGGGGACCTGCCGAGGCGGGTCCCGGAAGAACCAAACGACCAAGCCCAGCAGGATCGCAAACACCGGAGCCACATACCAACAATACCAGGCGAAGAAGAGGGTCAGACATAACAGCGGCCCGCCCATCAACTGGAGTTCGGCCAAGCCCCACCTTGCAAAGGGGACTCGTTCCCTCCAAGCGAATGGGTCGTTGACGGGGTCCCAATCGCACTGGCAGCGGTTGCGGCAGTACTTCAGGTCTCGAGGATCGAGGATTTCGTGTGGGGCCCCGTCGCAGCTCCCCCGACGGAGGGAAGCCATCCGGCGGACATAGCCGGGACGGAGACTTCTTAGATACCACCTCCGCCAGCGGCCCCATGCCAATTCGATGGCGTAGCATACCCCCCCGCCCGGCTGGACACTTTCGATGCTCTCGGGCAAAGGCACGGGGACCGCTCGGGCAGAAGGAGCGCCGGTGGTGCTCATGGGTGATAGACGGATCGACATGGTTCCTTGGGCGGTAACCTTCGATCCTAGCCGATGGCCCTGAACTTGGGAAGGACAGGGCCGCTCGAGGCACGACTCCGGGGAACTCGGCACTCCCCCCGCTAGTCAATCCCCGCCCGATCGGGCAGAATGAGCGACTTGTATGGATGTCCGGTCCGTGTTGGGCAAGCGGCTATCAGGAATCAGTATCAGCAGGGTACGGGGCCCAAGGGCTCTCCCGGCGGGATTCTCCGTAAACCATGTCAAGAGAGTCCGCTACGAACTGAAAGCTGATGGCTGATCGCTGAAAGCCTTTTGTCATACACGCTCCGAGACAAGACGGATCCCCTGGAAGAAAGAGACAACCCATGAGTCCGAGCATTGCAGACATTCACGCCCGGCAGATCCTGGATAGCCGCGGCAATCCCACGGTAGAAGTCGACGTTACCTTGGCCGACGGCTCGTTCGGCCGTGCGGCGGTCCCCAGCGGGGCGAGCACCGGCATCCACGAGGCCTGGGAGCTGCGGGACGGGGACAAGACGAAGTATCTCGGCCGCGGGGTCTTGCAGGCCGTCGCCAACGTCAATGAGAAGCTGGCCGACGAGCTCTGCGGCATGGATGCGCTGGATCAGGCGGGCGTGGACCACCGGATGATCGAGCTGGACGGCACGGAAAACAAGAAGAACCTCGGGGCCAACGCGATCCTGGGGGTCTCGCTGGCGGTGGCCCATGCGGCGGCCGACTGTGCCGGGCTGCCGTTGTTCCGGTATCTGGGCGGCGCAGGCGCCCGGCTCATCCCGGCCCCGATGATGAACATCCTCAACGGCGGCAAGCACGCCGACAACGCCGTCGACGTGCAGGAGTTCATGGTCATGCCGCTGGGAGTGGCCACGTTCAGCGACGCGATCCGCTGCGGCTGCGAGGTCTTCCACAACCTGAAGAAGGTGTTGCAGTCGAAGAAGCTGGCGACCAACGTGGGCGACGAGGGGGGATTCGCCCCGGACCTGAAGAGCAACGGCGAGGCCCTGGAATTGATCGTCGAGGCGGTCGGCAAGGCCGGCTACACGATGGGCCAGCAGGTCTTCATCGCCCTGGACCCGGCCGCCAGCGAGTTCTACGACAAGGACGCGCAGCGCTACAGCGTGGACGGGAAGAAGATCACGTCGGCCCAGTTGGTCGAGCTCTACGCCTCTTGGGTCGACAAGTACCCGATCTGCTCGATCGAGGACGGCTGTGCGGAGGACGACTGGGCGGGCTGGAAGGCCCTCACCGAGCGGTTGGGCGGCAAGATCCAGCTCGTGGGCGACGACCTCTTCGTGACCAACACGAAGCGGCTCCAGCGGGGCATCGACGAGGGCGTGGCCAACAGCATCCTCATCAAAGTCAACCAGATCGGCACCCTCACGGAGACGATCGAGGCGATCGAGCTGGCCCGGCGCCACGGCTACACGAGCGTTACCAGCCACCGCAGCGGGGAGACCGAGGACGCCACCATCGCCGACCTCGCGGTCGCCCTGGGCACCGGGCAGATCAAGACCGGCTCGGCCTCGCGGACCGACCGCATGGCCAAGTACAACCAACTGCTGCGGATTGAAGAGGTCCTCGGGGCCGGCGCCCAATACGGCGGGCCGCTGTTCCCGAAGAAACGCTAGAGCGACAACACGAAGTTCACCGCAGAGGCGCTGAGGCGCAGAGGGACGCGGGCCTGGGTGCGCCGCGCGCAGGCCGTCCCGGATTCGTGCCGTTTGGTCCGATGCCTCTGCGTTTTCTGCGTCTCTGCGGTGAATCCCCCGTTTTCTGAGGGCTTCCGCGATGACGGCTTTGTTGGAGGACCCGACCCCGATCATCGTTCTTGGGGTGCTCGCGGAGGCGATCCTGGCGGGGTTCCTGTTTACGACCCGTCGCGGGGTGCTTCTCTGGCCGATGGCCGGCGTGCTCGGCCTGGTGGTGCTCGGCGTCGTCGTGGGGTGGCTCGTGGAGACCGAGGTGGAGCGGGTCGAAAAGGCCCTGTATGCCGCCGCGGCCGCCGTGGAGCAAAACGACCAGAAGCGCGCGGCCGACTTCATCGCCAGGTCGGCCTCCGATACGCTCCAGCGGGCCGTATACTACATGAACCGCGTGCAGTTCTCGCGGGTCAAGCTCCGCGGCATGAAGGTGACGATCAACGAACTCACGAGCCCGCCCACGGCCGAGGCCCGGTTCTTCGGCACGGCACAGTTCAAGGACCGGGTGGGCGAGTATCCGTACAACACCTACGCCGCCGACTTCCTCGTCGATCTCGTCCAAGAAGACGGCACTTGGAAGGTGGAAGACATCCAGGGGGACCCGCTCAAGCCGCTCGGCAGCGGCGGCCAGTGACGCGGGTCGGTCGTGGCACTGGCGTCTCGCCAGTGCTTGGAGTCGGCACGGGCAAGATGGGCGTGCGACGGACAAAAGGCACAGGCAAGATGCCTGTGCTCCTGGATGCACTCAATACTCCACGCCGTCGAGTCAGGGCGTGGGCGCCGGGCCAGGGGGCCCGGGCATAGGTCCTGGCATAGGTCCCGGCAGCGGCACCGCCGGCGGCGCGTAGGGGCCATAACCCCAAGGGCCCCACGGCGGGCTGAGCCGTCCCAACCCATAGGGATTCACCCACGCATCGAACGGCATCGTCCAAGGTCCCTGGGGGTTGCCCCACGGGCCGTAGGGCGTCGCGCCGGCGCGGTAGGGGAAGAGCCATTCGCCGTAAGGCCGGATCGATTCTCCGTGGCCCCACGTTTCGACGATGTGCAGATTGTCGGAGCTGTCGCCATAGCGGAGCGTGGTGCGGCTGTGCCGGTAAGCGCTCTGCTGATACGTGGGGTCCTCGTGGACGTACGCCGGGGTGCCTGGGGAAAACTGGCTTACCCGCTCGCCCGTGCGCGGGTCGTGGCTGTAGTGCGAGGGCTGGAAGATCCAGCCCGCTTGGACCGCGGCGACCACGGAAAGGACCGCCGCGGGCAGGATCACCAGAACAAGGTGCCGTCTCATGGGGAGTCAACCTGGTGCTGAGGGGGTTTCCGCCCGCGGCTCGATGGAAAGCCGACGGGGATAACGATCGGTTTCTGCGATCCTTCTCGATGGCTCCTTCGATCCGAGGGTTCCTTGGCTCCAAAACGATTCAGCCGCAAGCAAAACGGACGACCTACCGCTGGGGATGCTCCACCATCAACTGCTCCTGATCCGGCAGGTAGATATAGCGCTCTCCGGCGGGCAATTCGGGCAGCTTGATGCCGTTCTCCTTGATGATTCTCTCCATGAACTCCTCGTGAGTTCGCGGTGCGTTTCCATTGGCCGCTTTGTACAGTTTCAGCGTATGCTCTACCGTCAGGAATGCGATCCGCTCGCGGGCTGAAAAGTAGGCGGCGATCGGGGTGGTGATCAGACCCGGGTTGTACCCGCGGCCTTTGGCCCCGACGCCCACCTCGGCCTTCTGGTAGCCGGGCGGGGGCGCCGGTGGTTGCGGCATGATGTAGCCGGAAGGCGGCGCCGGCGATCTTGCAGGCGCGACTCCTTGAGGGCCACCCATCGCGTCCAACGGCGCAAGCCCTGCGGCCGCCCCGATGCCGGTCATCCCCAGCGTCATCCCGGACTGCGGCTCCGATGCGGCCGGCCTGGGCGCCGCCGGTCCCTGGGCCTTCTGGGCCGCGGCCTGGGGCGTTGTCGGCAAGGGCGCCGGCTGATACTCCCCACATCCGGCCAACACGAATGTCGCCAAGATGGTTGCCGCCAAGGTGAATCGCATGGCACACCTCCTTCGCCTTACTCCTCCGCGACGATCCTGAGTCTCTTGGTCGAATTCTTCACGACCGGCCTGGGAGCGTCGAGTTCGCGTCCGTCCTCCGCGGCCGGCTCCGCGTCGTCGAGGCGGAACTCCCACCGCTGCATGTCCGCCAGGACGGCCCTCTTCGTCATGTTGTAGTCCAGGGGCGTGACGGTGACATACCCTTGCGCCAGCGCCGAAAGGTCGGTCTCCTGCTGGCCCAAGGGGGGCGGGGGCTCACCCGTTGCCCAGTAATACGCCCGGCCCCAGGGATCGATCCGCCGCTCGAAACGCTCTCCGTAATGCACGACGTCCATGGGCACGGTTTTCACCCGCGGGACACCGCTGAGCGCCTCGGTGGGGATATTCACATTGTATAGCTGCGGCTCGGGCCGCTTCTGTTCCAGGATTTCCTCGATGACGCGCCGGGCCAGCCGGGCGGCCTTGTCGAACCGCGGATGCTCGTCGAATTCCAGAGAGACGGCCACGCTGGTGATCCCGAAAAACGCCCCTTCAATCGCCGCTGCCACCGTCCCCGAGTAAAGCACGTTAATCCCTGCGTTCAGCCCGCCGTTGATCCCGCTGACGACCAGGTCGGGCCGCCAGGGACACAACTCGGCAATGGCGATCCGCACGCAGTCGGCGGGGCTCCCCTCGATCATCCACCCCCAGCGCCGCTCGCCGTCAAAGACCTCTTTGGCCATGAGCGGGGTCAGGTAGGTGATCGAGTGGCCGACGCCGCTCTGTTCGGTCGCCGGGGCCACCACACAAACCTCCCCCAGCCGCCGCAACTGACGTTCGAACGCTGCCAGGCCGGGGGCATAAATCCCGTCGTCGTTGGTCAGTAAGATGTGCACCGAGTAGACTTATCCTCAGCAAAAGCTCTGCCCGAGACCTTCCATGAGCCGTACTTCCACTATAACCACGAAGGTCGCCGCGTTCAATCGGCGGACGCAGCCGGTGTTGAGGCTGCCGGTTATAGCGAGTAGATCGCGGGGAGGGGGCGGCCAGCTCCGAGCCGCACCTCTTTCGAGGGGATTCTATGCAGCCCGGCCGCCCCGCCTTATAATTCCCCGCTTTCACCGAAGGCGCGACCATGGGCAAGGTGGCTGAGGAAAAGGTGCTCGTCCTGGACTTCGGCTCGCAGTACGCCCAGTTAATCGCCCGGCGGGTCCGCGAGCAGAACGTCTTTTGCGAAATCGTCCGCCACGACCTTCCCGCGGAGCGAGTGCGGCAGTTGTCCCCTAGAGGGCTTATCCTCTCCGGAGGGCCGGCCAGCGTGTATGAGTCGGGGGCCCCGCGCTGCGACCCGGGGATTTTCGAGATCGGCCTCCCGGTGCTGGGCATCTGCTACGGGATGCAGTTGGCGTGCGACGTGCTCGGCGGCCAAGTGGAAAGCACCCCGGCGCGGGAATACGGCCGGGCCTCTCTGCGGATCGTACGCCAGAACGAGCTGCTGGCCGGCATCCCTCCCGAGACGCAGGTATGGATGAGCCACGGGGACCAGGTCTTGCGCGTCTCCGGCGATTTCCTGGCCCTGGCCGAGACCGACACTTGCCCGATCGCCGCCGTGCGGCACCGGCGGCTGCCGATCTACGGGCTCCAGTTCCATCCCGAGGTGACCCACACCCCGCTGGGCTCGCTCATTCTCAAGAACTTCCTGACCCGCGTCTGCGGCTGCCGGGGGACGTGGAAACTGGGCGATTTCCTGGACGAGACGGTCCAGTCGATCCGTCAGCGGGTGGGTAGCGGGCGGGTGATCTGCGGGCTGTCGGGCGGAGTGGACTCGTCGGTCGTCGCAGCCTTGCTCGCCCGGGCCATCGGGCCCCAGCTCTCGTGCATCCTGGTCGACAACGGTTTCCTGCGCAAGGGGGAGGCCGAGCGGGTCATCGAGGAGTTCACCGGCCACTTCAAGACCGACCTGCACGTGGTCCAGGCTCAGGAGAAGTTCCTCTCGGCACTCGAGGGCGTGGTCAACCCCCAGGAGAAGCGCCGCCGCATCGGGCACGCCTTCATCGAGTGCTTTTCGGCCGAGGCAAAGCGGATCCAGGGGGCCCACTTTCTCGCCCAGGGAACGCTTTATCCCGACGTGATCGAAAGCGGCGGCCTGCCCGACGGGCCCGCCGCAACGATCAAGCTCCACCACAACGTCGGCGGTCTGCCCAAGGACATGGATTTCGAGCTGATTGAGCCCCTGCGGGACCTTTTCAAGGACGAGGTCCGCAAGCTGGGGGCGGAGTTGGGGCTCCCGGACGACATCGTCTGGCGGCACCCGTTTCCCGGTCCGGGGCTCGCAGTCCGCTGCGTCGGCGAGGTGACCAGGCCGCGTCTGGATGTCCTCCGCGAGGCGGATGCCGTCGTGGTGGACGAGATCAAGCAGGCCGGGCTGTATCGCCGGACGGCCCAGGCGTTCGCCGTGCTGTTGCCCGTACAAAGCGTGGGCGTCATGGGCGACGCCCGGACGTACGCCGACGTGGTGGCCGTCCGCTCCGTCGACAGCGAGGACTTCATGACGGCCGACTGGAGCCACCTGCCCTACGAGGTCCTTGGGCGGATCTCCACGCGGATCATCAACGAAGTGAAAGGAGTGAACCGGGTGGTGTACGACGTCAGCTCGAAGCCCCCGGCAACGATCGAATGGGAGTAGAATCGAGGGGCGCGGGAGGCAATCCATTGGACAAAGAGCAACCGGAGCCGTCGGCCGGCTCGCAGCCCACCTTTGAAGAAGCGTTGGGACAGCTCCAGGCAATCGTGCAGGAGCTGGAGGAGGGAGAGATCGGCCTGGACGAGGCGTTGGCCCAATACGAGCAAGGCGTCAAGCTGCTTCGCCACTGTCACGAGCTGCTAAAGCGCGCCGAACGGCGGATTGAGCTGCTCACCGGCGTCGATGCCGACAGCAACCCGATCACAACGGCCCTGGACGACACTTTCACGTCGTTGGATGAGAAGGCCCGGGAGCGAAGCCGCCGTCGCTCGGCCCTTCCCACCCAGGGGTCGCCGGGGCGCGAGAATACCGTTTTAGAGGGGGGCGATGCCGGCGATCCGGACTAGGCCCCTCATTCTAATGGTGTCCGATCACCCTCTTTGACGGCGATCCGCTTGATCCGGATCGAGGAATGACCAAGGTTTGAGAAGCGGCCGCATTCCTGACGCAGATATGCTGCTCCTCTGAGTTGACGGTGAATACCCAGACTGCTATCTTTACCCAGAATGTCACGGAGCTGCGCCGGCGAATCGATGCCGTGCTGGCCGAGTGCTCGCAGTTCGGCCCGGGCTGCCCGGAGAACCTCCGTGAGGCGATCCGCTACAGCCTGTTGGCCCCGGGGAAACGGCTCCGTCCGCTCCTGGTCCTTTGGGCCTGCGAGGCCTGCGGGGGCCAGGTCGAGGCGGCACTTCCGGCGGCTTGTGCGGTGGAGATGGTACACGCATACTCGTTGATTCACGATGATCTGCCGGCCATGGACGACGACGATCTTCGCCGCGGGCGGCCGACGTGCCACAAACAATTCGGCGAGGCGACGGCAATCCTTGCGGGCGATGCCCTCGTGACCCTGGCATTCGAGGTCCTCGCCAAAGGGGTTCATCCCCCGGAGGTGGCGGCGAAGTGTTGTGCGGAACTGGCCGAAGCGGCCGGAGCGGAGAACCTTGTGGGCGGTCAGGCGGACGACATGAAGGGTGGCTCAGGGGACCACGACGCCGAGACCCTGGAATCGATCCACTGTCGCAAGACGGGGGCCGTGATCGGGGTGTCTCTCCGGCTCGGCGCCTTGGTGGCCGGGGCCGACCCCACGCAGATCGAGGTCCTGGAGCAATACGGCCGGCGGCTCGGGTTGGCGTTCCAGATCACCGACGACCTCCTGGACGTCCGCGGCGAGCAGGGGGCGGCGGGCAAACGCGTGGGCAAGGACGCCGACCGCGGCAAGCTGACGTTCCCGGGCGTGTTTGGAGTTGACGCGAGCGTGCGAAAAGCGGAACAATTGACTATGGAAGCCTGCCAAGCACTCCAACCGCTGGGGCCCCGGGCCGAAAAGCTGGAATCGTTGGCCCGCTTCGTCCTGGAAAGGAATCGTTGATGGACAAGCTGCTCTCGACCATCCGATCGCCTCAGGACCTGAAGCGGCTGTCGCTGAAGCAGCTCGATCAGCTTGCGGGCGAGATGCGCGAGGCGCTCTGCCGGCTGGCGGGGACGCGGACCGCCCATTTCGCGTCGAACCTCGGGGTCGTCGAGCTGACGCTCGCCCTCCACACGACCTTCGATTTCAGCCGCGACCGCCTGATCTGGGATACCGGGCACCAGGTGTATCCGCACAAGATGGTCACGGGCCGCTACCCGCAGTTCCACACGATCCGGACGCGGGGCGGCCTGATGGGCTACCCGAATCCGCAGGAGAGCCCCTACGACCTGTTCATGACCGGCCATGCGGGCACCAGCGTGGCGGCCGCGTTGGGCCTGAAGTGCGGGGACGACCTCGTGCGGCCCGGCCAGGGCGGCCACGTGGTGGCCGTGATCGGGGATGGGGCGTTTCCTTCAGGGATCGTCTCCGAGGCGATGAACAACGCCGGCGGCCTGAAGAAGCAACTGATCGTCGTTCTGAACGACAACAAGATGTCGATCTGCCCGCGGGTCGGCGGACTGGCCGAGTACCTGGACCGGATCCGCATGAACTCCTTCTACACCGGCCTGAAGACGGAGGTGCAGAGGATCCTCGGCAGCGTCCCGCTCATCGGCGATTCCATGGAGCGCCTGCTGAGCCAGATGAAGGACGCGGTCAAGGCGGGCGTGGTGGGCGGAATGATCTTCGAGGAGATCGGGTTCCGCTACATCGGGCCGGTGGACGGCCACAAGATCCGGCAGCTCCAGAAGTACCTCTTGATGGTCCGGGACTTCCAGAAGCCGGTGCTCCTGCACGTGGTTACCCAGAAGGGGCACGGCTTCGAGCCGGCCGAGGAGGACCCGGTCTCCTTCCACACGCCCGCCCCGTTCATCCGCGAGAACGGGTCGGTCGTGCCGCTGAAGAAGAACGGCTCGGCCAAACCGTACACCGAGGTCGCCCGGGACGCGATCCTGGGCGCGATGCGGCGCAATCCGCGGGTGGTGACGATCACGGCGGCGATGTGCCAGGGGAACATGCTCGAGCCGGTGCGGGACGAGTTCCCCCAGCGGTTCTTCGACGTCGGCATCTGCGAGTCGCACGCGGTGGCCTTCGCCGCGGGACTGGCCAAGGCGGGCCTGCGGCCGATCGTCGACACCTACAGCACGTTCCTCCAGCGGAGCTACGACCAGGTCTTCCAGGAAGTGGCCCTGCAAGACTTGCCGGTGACGATGATGATGGACCGGGCGGGGATCGTCGGCCCGGACGGCCCGACCCATCACGGCATGTTCGACCTGGCCTACCTGCGGCATCTCCCGAACATCGTCGTGATGGCCCCGGGCGACGCCGCGGACCTGACGGCAATGCTGGACTTCGCCTTGACGCTGGACCGCCCGACGGCGATCCGGTATCCCAAGGCGGCCGCGGTGGACGTCCATCGCCGGCCCGCCTCGATCGAGCTCGGCTGCGCCGAGGTGTTCCACTGGGGACAAGACGGGATGATCATCGCCTGCGGGACCCTCTTGGAGGCGTGCATCCCCGCGGCCGAGCACCTCCGACATGAGGGCCTGGACGTGGGCGTGATCAATGCCCGGTTCGTCAAGCCGCTCGACACGCGGACTATCCTCCGCGCGGTGGCCGAGTGCCCCCTGGTGGTGACCGTCGAGGAGGGGGCCCTCATGGGCGGCTTCGGCAGCGCGGTCCTCGAGGCGGCCAACGACCAGGGCCTGGATACCAGCCGGGTCCGCCGACTCGGCATCCCCGACCGCTTCATCGAGCACGGCGAGCGGGGGGAGCTGCTCGACGAGCTTGGACTGAACGCGGAGGGAATCGTCGCGGCCTGCCTCGAACCGGCCGGCCACGGCCGGAGAGAACTGTCCGAGGTGAATCCCGTCTGAGAGCGAATCGGCGGGCGCCGCTGTGCGGTTCCACTTAGGAGGCGTGGGGGAGTCGGCCCGTGCTTTGCAGGAGGTTTTCGGCCACCGCAGGTTTGCTGGCATTGTTCCTCGCGGTGGAGCCTGCCCGCGCGCAACCGCCTCTGCCGGGACGCACGAGCCGGTACGAACTGTCCGGCACCGTCCAGCTCGACCGGGCGGACGACCACGTGCTGAAGGCCCTGGAGCGGGTCCGTACCCACTTGGCCGACAAGCAGTGGGCCGAGGCCGTCGATACGCTCTGCCAAGTGATGGAACAGTCCGGCACGAAGCTGTTCCCCGTGACGGAGCGGCGTCTGATCGGCGTGCGGGACTATTGCCACCTGCAATTGGCATCGCTGCCGCCTGAGGCTCTCCGGCTGTACCGCGACCGCGTGGACCCTCAGGTCAAGCGCCGCTTCGAGGAGGCGGCCGCCCGACGGGACGCCCGGGGACTGTTGGGCCTGCTCGACCAGGCGTTTGCGAGCAGTTGGGGGGACAACGCGCTGGAGGCCCTGGGCGAGATCGCGTTGGAGTCGGGCGACTACGCTGCGGCCCGGGCCTATTGGGAGCGGATTGTCCCCTTCGACCAGCCGCCCGACATGCCGCGGACGTGGCTGGGAGTCCCGGATACGGAACTCGATTTGGCGAGTATCCGGGCGCGGCTGGTGCTCGTCTCGATCCTGGAAGGATCCTCCGGCCGGGCCAAAGAGGATCTGGCCCGGTTCACCAAGCTCCACCCGGACGCGCGGGGCCGGTTTGGCGGCCGGGAAGTGAATTACGCGGCCGCACTCTCTTCGCTCCTGGCCGAAAGTGCTCAGTGGCCGCGGGCGCAGCCGAGTGGCGATTGGCCCACGTTTGCCGGCTCGCCGTCGCGGAACAAGATCGCCCCGAAGCCGCCCGACGTGCAGGGCGCCGCTTGGCGGCTCCCGCTGCAAGCGGCCTCCCGTTCGGAAAGACCGGTGTTGGGGGCCGCGCCGATCGCGCGGCGGGCAGCCGACGGGGCAGGAAGCCCCTTGAGTTATCACCCTGTGGTGGTGCGCGGTTTGGTGCTGGTCAACGTGCAGGCGGCAATCTTGGCGGTCGACCTCCGAACCGGCCGGCCCGCTTGGAGCCATAAGAGGCCGGTCATCCACGAGGACCCCAACGACGAGGCCCTGCGCGAGGCCTACAACCCCCCGGATAGCCTCGGCGTGCCGCGATTCACGATGACCGTCTGGGGCGACAAGCTCCTGGCGCGGATGGGGCCATCCTGGACCAGCCGGCCGCGAGAATCCCTGTTGCCCGGAGGCTCAGGATATCTCGTGTGCCTCGATTTGGCGGCCGAGGGTCGCTTGGTGTGGAAGATCGCGCCGGACGAGGGGCTCGCCTTTGAGGGCTCTCCCCTGTCCGATGGAACGAGCGTTTACGTGGCCGTGCGCCGCAGCGACATCCAGCCCCAACTTCACGTGGTTTGTTACGATGCCCAAACGGGCCAGCGCCGCTGGCAGCAGTTTGTTTGCGCCGCGGATACACCTGCCCGGGGGGCACTTGGGGAGACCACGCACAACCTCCTGACGCTGCACCGGGAGACGCTCTATTGCAACACAAACCTGGGAGCGGTGGCCGCCCTTTCCGCGAGGGATGGCCGGGTGCTGTGGGTGACCCTATATCCCCGGGTTCTTGAGGGGGACTTGCAGAAACCGGCGCCTTTCTCCCAACGCGACTTGACTCCGTGCCTTCTTGACCGGGGTACCCTGGTGGTTGCGCCGGCCGACTGTCGGGAGGTGTTTGCCCTGGACGCAGCGACCGGGCAAGCCCTTTGGCACACCGGAGATGCCGCCGAAGACATCGTCCACCTGCTGGGAGTGGCGGGCGATTCGCTCATCGCCAGCGGCGGCAAGCTCTACTGGATTGGACTCAAAGAGCCGGGCCAGGGGAGGGTCAAGCACGTATGGCCGGAGGGCCCCGAAAAGCTGGGATACGGCCGGGGGGTGCTGGCGGGGGATTGCGTCCTATGGCCCACTCGGGAGAAGATTTATGTATTCGACCAGTCCACGGGCCGGATGAAGAGGGAGATCGCCCTGGCCCCACGGGGAGTGACGGGCGGCAACCTGCTGGTGACCGACGGACACCTGCTCATCGCCACCGGCACGGAGTTGATCGCCCTCGACCAGGGAGTCATACCGCGGGAGAGTCCCAAGACCAAGGAAAACCCGAAGACGTTCCAGACAGGTTTTCACGCTCTCGGGAGGCTTGAAGGAACGAGTGAGTGCAAATTGAAAAATGCAGATTGAAAAGTGCAATACGGCGATTCAATCTGAGATTTGCACTTTTCAATTTGCAGTTATCCATTCCCCGGGGTGTATGCGGTCCCGCCGGGAATGAGGAGCCCCTTTGAGTTGGATCAACTCGTTGGATACCACAAGGGAGTGCGAATGATCCCCGACGACGATCTCCAGGCCGTCCAAAAACTCAACGAGGCCTATCGCACGATCACCGGGCAGTTGGGCCGGGTGATCGTCGGCCAGCAGCAGGTGATCGAGGAGCTGCTCGTGGCCCTGTTCGCCCGGGGGCACTGCCTGCTGGTGGGCGTACCCGGGTTGGCCAAGACGCTCATGATCCGCACGCTGGCCGACGCCCTGTCGCTCCAG
>CAYGZA010000169.1:0-14387 GCA_964354135.1 uncultured Planctomycetaceae bacterium | reverse complement strand
CGCCATGCCCCATAAGATAGCCACTTAAGTCCTTATCCGACAAAGGATTACGATTCGTCCGTTTCTCGCAAAAACGTGCCAAACGCCTCATATTGTCCACAATCCGGTTTTGGCCACTTCAGAGGAGCCCGCGGGCGCGAGGGTGGTCAACAAGGGCAGCACCCTCCACACGCCTGCCTACGGCAATCCGTGCTCGTTCCATGGGAACGTCGGGCCTGACTACCCGCGTCCTCGCGGTTGATCAGAAGGCGCAGACGCCCATCGCTCACACCGCCAGGGGCCGCGAGTCGAGCTCGCAGATCAGCTTCTCGGCGGCGTCGACCGCGGCCTTGAACATCGGGGCCTCGGCCCGGCCCGGCCCGCTGATGAGGGCGGCCAGGATCGCCGTGGCGATCCGCTCGCGGCGCTCGGTCAGTTCCTTCTCGGCAGTGGACATGGTTCACCTCCCGAAATGAGTTGCAGAGGCCCGGCGGTGCGCTCTACTGCGGCGAGGCAAGGGCCCAGAGGTAGTGCTGGGAGGCGGCGTAGAGCGTGCCGTTGGCCGCGATCGGCGTGCTGTAGACCGGCGAGCCGAGGCGCGTGCGGCAGAGGACCTTGGGCTCTTTGCCGGCCGCCAGGATGAAGAACTCCTTCTGGTTGCCGAAGTAGAGCTTGCCGTCGGCCACCAACGGCCCGCCCCAGGTCTCGGCCTTGGTCTCGTAGACGTAGTAGGGCTTGCCCGTGTCGGCGTCGAGGCAGTGGAGCCGGCCGGCGACGTCGACGAGGTAGACCAGCCCGTCGGCCACGGCCGTGGTGGCCAGCGTGCGGTCCAGGCCATCGTAGGTCCAGAGGCGGCCGCTCGTGGTGACGTCGCCGGTCTTGGTGGCGTCGATCGCGTGGAGCATCCCCTTGCCGCGGCCGTGGGCCGGGTCCTGGCCGGTGGCAATGTAGACGCGGCCGTTGTGAAAGACCGGCGTGGCGATGATCTGGCTCGGGCCGACGTAGAGGCCGTCGTTCTTGTTGGGGCTTTTCGATTTCCGCTTGTCGCCGTCGTAGTAGGGGATGGGCTTGCCGTCGCGGTGCTTGTAGTGCGGCGGGTTGCAGTCGTAGGACCAAGCCGTCTTGAGCGGCAAGGGCTTCTCCGCGGCCTTGGCGACGGCCTCAAAGGCATAACAGACTCCGTCCCCGCCGCCGAGGAAGATGAGCTTCTTGCCATTCACCTCGGCCAGCGAAGGCGAGGACCACTCGGCATGGTAGAGCCGCGAGCTGAGCTTCTCGTCCTCATGGGCCGCCAGCCGGCCGGTCCGCTTGTCGATCGCGATGAAGGCCGGGGCCTTGGGGTTGAGCACCTTCTCGTGGGGCGCATCCACGCCGTTCGACGTGCTGGTGTACACCAGGTCGCCGTGGATCAGGACGGAGCAGCTCGCGGCGTCGTGCGGCCGGACGCCCAGCTCGTCCATCATGTCGAAACGCCAGATGATGTCGGCGTCGGTGGGGCAGACCTTCACAGCGGGCTTTTCGGGCCCGACCATGTACCTGCCCTCGTCGACAAACGGCCCGTCGTTGCCGTCGGCCTGGCCGTGGACGTCGAGGCAAACCACCTCCGCGGCACTAGTGACCGCGTAAGCGCGGTCGCCCTCCACGGTCGGCGAGGAGCAGGTGCCGAGGTACTGGTGGCTGAAGTGGGTGCCCTTGGGGAGGCGCGTCCGCTCCGGCACCGCCAACTGCCAGAGGAGCTTTCCCGTGGCCTCGTCGAAGCACTTGACCAGTCCGCCGCGGGAGCGCTGGAAGCGAGGGTCCTCGGCCAACAGCAGGTCGTCGGTGCCGACGTAGACGCGGCCGCCGGCCACCGTAGGGTTTCCGTAGGCGGCCGAGCCGAGCCGGGCGACCCACTTGACGTTCTTGGTAGTCGCCATGTCGATTCCGCCGCCGCCGGCCTTCTTCTCGCCGGGGGCAAACGAGTCGGGCAGGCCCTTTTCGTCGGAGACCATGTTGCGCGAGTCGTGCCGGCCCCACTGCGGCCAATCGGCCGCCGAGCCCACCGTCGATCCAAGTGCCCAACACAAGAGGCCGAGACAAACCACAAATGCCCGACGAACACGCATCATCTCCTCCTTCACTATGGCTCGGTTGCTTACCCTGGAGTGTTCCCAATATAATACCGGCCGCCCACGGAAGTCCACTGAATCGCCGTCCTGGAGAATGGGCAAGAGGGAGCAAGAGGGGTCGGGCTACCTGCCGAACAGCGCTTTGAGGATGCGGTACGCCATGTACACGCAGAAGCTGCCCGAGAGGACCAGCCCCCCGATCACGAGCCGTTGTTTGAGGCGTTCCTGGGGCGAGACTTCATCCTCGGACTCGTCATCCTCGGCTTGCTTCTTCCTGCGGACCGTCTGGCCCGTGTCCCTCGGATAGTACTTGGCAAGGGCCGCGTGGATGCTCGCCGGAGTACACAGGACGCTCCGGGCAGGGATCCCGAAGCGGAGCCGAAGCTGGTCTTCCACGTCCGGATTCACGGGGTTGGGCGAGGCCACCAAGAGCCGATCTTCGTCGATCATCACCGGGACGCACGACTGCTCCCGGGCCAGCACGGCGGGGAACTTGACGATCAGTGCCCGATCGACCTGTACGTCGTCCAGATCGAGGTACGACAGTCCGACGGATTCGGCGTAGGCCTGCACCACGAGGTCGGGCGCGGCGAGTTTCTGCTGGAGGATCGCCTCGCGGACTTCCAGCCCCACGGCCTTGGCGAAGGAGCGGGCCTTGGCCAGTTGATCCTGATTGAGGGCGCGCTGGGCCAGCAGGATCTGCTCCAAGGTCCGTCTCCGGCCCGGCCGCGTGTCGGTGCGCCCGAGGAAGGCGTCGTATTCGGCCTTCCGCTCGCCGTCGGTGAGGCAGAGCATCGCTTTGGCCAGCTCGTTGAGCAGCTTTTGCGACTCGGGGCCGAATTCGCCGGCGGCGTACTTGCGGACGTGGGCGTTGAACTGGCGGTATTGCGCACGGATCTTTTCCGTGTCGTCTTCGAAGAGTCTGAGCTTGAGAAGTTGATAGTGATTGAGCGGCCGCGCGGACTCGGCAATCCCGAGCCACTCCCGGTAGACGTCGATCTGCTTGGCCATCGATCCTATTCCACCTTGTACTCGGCGGCGAGCTTGGCGAAGGCGTCGACCTGGTCCTCGGTGAGCACGCCTTTGCGCTCGATTTCGATGGTGGCTTCCTTGCCCGAGGTCTTGTCGCTGGCATGGACGAGAACCCGCCCCGACGTGTTGAAGGCGTAAGAGACCTCCACCGGCGCACCCTTGGGCAGCCCGGGGGGGAGGTCCGAGATGCGGCACGTCCCCAGCGGCGAGCAAGCCTGCGGATCCGGGGCGTCGCCCTCGGTCACGTAGACGCTCACGCGGTGCTGGTTCTCGGACACGGTCTCGAAGACCCGGTTGACCTCGATGGGCAAGCGGGTGTTCCGCGGGATCATCACGTGATTGACCTTGGTCCCCGTCCGCAGGTCCTTGATGACGATCCCCAGGCCGTGCGAGTTGACGTTCTCCTGCTTGATGCCGCCGAGCATCTTGCGGATCTTCTCCGAGAACTCGGTCCCGCCGGGGCGGTGCTGGGCCTCGAGAATCGCGGCGTGGATCGCGGCGCCCAGGGCCACGGAGACGTCCGCGGGGATTCCCGTGTACGGCTCCCGGCCCGTCAGATCCTTCATCATCCGGGGGACCTGGGGCATGCGCGTGGCGCTGCCCACCAGGACGAGCACATCGAGGTCCTTCGCGGTGACCTTGGCCTGGTCGAGCACCAGGAGCGTGGTATCGGAAGTCCGCTGGAGCAGGTCCGCGGTCAGCGACTCGAACAGCTCCCGCGTCACGGGCACCGTGATCGTCTTGCCGTCGTGCCGGCAGGTGATCGTCGTCTCCGTCTTGGCCGAGAGCTCGATCTTCGCCACGTCGCACTCGTTGCGCATGAACTGGGCGGTCTGGGGCGATTCCCGCGGGTCCTGGCCGTAGCGCGACTTGAATTCCTCGCACACGTAGTCCAACAGCCGGTCGTTCCAATCGACGCCGCCGAGCTGGACGTCGCCGTCGGTGGCCAGGACCTGGAAGTGGGTGGGCGTGTAGCGGACCACGGTGACGTCGAACGTCCCGCCGCCGAGATCGTACACCAGGGCCCTTCGCGGCCTCTCGGCGCCCTTGCCGGTGGCCCCGAGCTCGCCCCGGTGCCAGGCGTAGGTCAGGGTCGCCGCGGTCGGCTCGTTCATGATGTCGATCACGTTCAGGCCGGCGATTCTTCCCGCGTCTTCGGTGGCCTTGCGGCGGGCGTCGTTGAAGTAGTAGGGGACCGTGATCACCGCGTTGGTGATCGGGCCCAGCCGTTTCTCCGCGTCCTGCTTGAGCTTCTTGAGGATGAGCCCCGAAATGAACTCCGGGGTGATCGGCCGGCCGTCGAAGGTCCGCTTGTACTCGGTATCGCCCATGTGCCGCTTGATCCGCTCCACGACGTTCTCCGGGTCTTCCATCGCGGCCCTGGCGCGGTTCGGGCCGACGACCACGTGCCCCCGCTCCGTCAGGAGGATGAGGCTGGCGGTCTCGACGTCGCCGTCCTCGTTGGGGATCGGCACGGGAGTGCCGTTCTGATCCAGTTGGGCGAGGGTGGAAAAGGTCGTACCCAGGTCGATTCCGACCGTTTGGCCAGGTTCAAAGTGCATGATTACCGTTCCCGCCGAGTGGTTCTAGTGTCGTTGGAAACCTCCTCCGCGACCTCCGTTTCCCCCAAACTGCTTCCTTCTCAGGTGACCTTACTCCTCGATCACCTTCTTGACAAGCTGCACGAAATGAGGGCTCTTTCGCGATTCGGTCAAGTCCGAAGCCCTCTTGACCGCTTCGTCGCGCTGGCCGTATTCGTACTGCGCCACCTGACTGAGCGACTGGCTGAAAACGCCCCAAAAGGCCTTCAGCCGAACTTCCTTGTTCGCCTTGACCCGGCTTTTCCGCTTTGCCGGCTTCTTGGCCGGTTTCTTCTCCTCGACTTTCTTTGCTTCCGTGCCGAGGTCCTCTTCGCCTTCGTCTTCGGCCTCCAGGCGCCCCGCGGCATCGTTCTCTTCTCGCAACTCCTTGCGGTTTAATATCTTACGTGCCATATTCGTTCCTTGAAAGAAGAGTGGAATGTTCCCGTCCGTCCAGGCCGAAAAGCAGCAAGACTCACCGCCGAGCCCGAACCCCGGGCGCCCAAGCTTTCATGATACCCTCTCCGTCGGCACATGGCCAGTAGCAAGATGGGGTTCTGGGCCGGGAAGAAACCCCTGATCGCCCACTCTGCCGCACTTGCCCGAGATCCCGGCCGCCGAACGCAAGTGCTTCTGACTCGACGACGTCCATAGGCCGGCAGGCATGCGGCCGCGGGACCTGGCCGCGTCGAGGGCACCCGGCCAAGCGGCGGTATGCGGATGAATCGGAGTGCCCTACAATGGGGCGAGCGACGGGCAAGGATCGAGCAAATCAACCTTGGAGTCTCCCATGGATTACCGTCGGATCATCCCCTGTTTGGACGTCAAGAACGGCCGGCTCGTGAAGGGCGTGAACTTCGTCAACCTGCGGGACGTCGGCGACCCGGCCGAAATCGGCGCCGCCTACAGCGACGCCGGGGCCGACGAGCTGGTCTTCCTCGACATCACCGCCTCGGTCGAAAACCGCAAGACGCTGCTCGACGCCGTGAAGCGAACCGCTGAGCGGATCGCGATCCCCCTGACCGTCGGCGGCGGCATCCGCACCGTCGAGGACATCCGGACCCTGCTGGACCTCGGCGTCTCCAAGGTCTCCATCAACACGGCTGCGGTTCGTCGTCCCGGGTTCGTCCAAGAGGCGGCCAGGAAATTCGGCTCCGAGAAGATCACCGTCGCCATCGACACCCGCAAGTCCGACAAGCTCTCCTCCGGCTTCGAGGTCGTCGTCCGCGGCGGCACCGAAGGGACGGGAATCGACGCCGTGGACTGGGCCCAACGGGTCGAGAAGCTCGGCGCGGGCGCCATCCTCCCCACCAGCATGGACGCCGACGGGATGCAGACCGGTTACGATATCCCCATGACCCGGGCCATTGCCGACGCCGTCCGCGTGCCGGTAATCGCCTCCGGCGGGGCGGGCACGCTGGAGCACCTCTATGAGGCCGTCGTCGAGGGACATGCCGACGCGGTGCTGGTGGCCTCCATCGCCCACTTCGGCAAATACACGATCCGCCAAATGAAGGAGTACTTGGCCGGCCGGGGGATTGCGGTGAGACTCTGAGTGCAATCGGCCGGATCGAGTACCTTTGAATGGGCGAAGATGCCTACGCCGACGCGGAGGTTTCATCGCCGGCACCCCTTGCCGACGGAGGTCTTTCGCGCAGGTCGAACGCCCATTTCCCCTGCGGATCGCGCTGGCCGTCGAGGCGGAAGGCAGAGCCGAAGACGGTCGAGCGTTGGAACCCATCCGCGTCGGGCTCGACCGGCTCAAAAGCCGTTTCGCCGCGGCGATGAATGCGGAACACAAGCGGCTCCTTACGGGCGTCGGCCAGCCAGAACTCGCGGACCCCGGCCTGGAAGTACGCCGCCGGTAGTCGGCGAATATCCTTCGCCGCTGACGCGTCACTGACAACCTCGACGATCAGGTCCGGCCCGCCCTCCATCTCGATGTACCGTCCGGGCTTGCCACCCGCCTTGGGAACCAATCGGACGCGCCCCCCTGCAAGCGCCTCGTGGGAGACAAACACGATGTCCGGTTCGACCGACAATTCGGCTTCCAGCGAGCTAACCCTGGCCCGGTCAATGAAGAGGTGCCCCAGATTGTGCCGCTTCACCTGGTGGTGCAGCGAAGCGTAGATCTCACCTTTCAACGTCCCATGACAGAAGAGGTCGTCAGGCGACATATCCACCTCGATTTGTCCGGCGATGTAATCGATCCTACCGCACTCCGGAAAACCCTCCGAGGTCGCCCAGCGGCGGAAGTCGGCTAGCGAACGGAGGTCCAATGGGATTTCCAGTTGCTCTTCAAAGATCACCGTATTCGCCATGACAAGCCCCCCCTCGGGAAGCGATTGGCTGAAGGCCGCGCTACGGAACCCGCAAGTCGCCCGCGTTCAGCACCATTCTAAAGGACTGGCCCCGAGTAAACAACCACGACACCACGCGATTCGCCTCCGTAGCGGGGTCGATGTGTAGCGCCCCCTGCATCCCAGCTTCTCTTGCTCGGAGGGCCCTTGGGTGGCCGCCGGTTGGTCGTGGCCGGGGCGTCGGCTATAATCGGTCCCCGGGCATCGTGGTTGCGATCAGACACCAGAAGTTGGAGGCATTGCGATGAAGAAGTGCGCGGTTCTGGCTTGGGTGGCACTTGTCGGGGCATGGAATTGCGCCGCGCCGGCGCGGGCGCAGGTGAACCTGGACGCGATGGCCCAACGGGCTGCGGTCCGTTATACCGATGTCCCGCGCCAGGTCCTGGCGTTCTACTATCCTTGGTACTACAACCCTGCCGTCCCTGGCGGCGCCGGGCTGAAGATGTCGTGGGAGAACTTGGACGAGAAGGCCAAGACCATCTCCAACGTCACCCACTTCCCGGCCATGGGACCCTACGACTCGCACGACCCGAAACTCATCGCCCAACACTGCGCCTGGGCCAAGAAGGCGGGCATCGACGGCTGGATCATTAGCTGGTGGGGTAGGGGTGATCCCACCGACCGCGTGATGAGCAGGATCCTCGACGCCTGCCAGGAGGCCGGACTGCGGGCAACGATCTACTACGAAACCGTGCCCCAGCCGCAGAATGCCGAGTCTGCCGCCAAAGACCTGCTCTACGTGCTCAACCGCTACGCCAAGCACCCGGCCTGGCTCCGCGTCGAGGACAAGCCGGTATTGTTCATTTACGGGCGGACCCTGGGCGAGATCGGCCTGCCGCGTTGGCTGGAGACGATCACCCAGGTCAACCGCGAGTATCCCGAGAAGGCGGTCTTTATCGGCGACCAGCTCAGCACGCCCGCGGCCCGCATCTTCGACGGCATCCACACCTACAACACGGCCGGCATGTTGCCCGGTAAGTCCCTGGCGGAGGTCCGCGCGTGGGCGAAGAGGGCCTACCCGGCGTGGGTCAAGACCGCCGACGCGTTGGGCCGCATCAGCACGCTCACCGTGATCCCCGGCTACGACGACACCAAGATCCGCAAGCCGGGCCTCCGCGTGGACCGCATGGACGGGGCCTCGTACCGCGCCCAATGGGAAGAGGCCATTGCCGCCGACCCGCACTGGGTCCTCGTTACCTCCTGGAACGAATGGTTCGAAGGGAGCGAGATCGAGCCCTCGGCCGAATTCGGTCACAAGTACCTCGAACTGACGGCGCAGTACACGACACAGTTCAAGGGCAAGCCGCGGGCGGCCCGTGCGAAAACGAAAGAAGCAGGGCCGGGCCCAAAAACGTTCAGCCGCGACGAGGTCAAGAAACTAGAGAGCCTCCGCGCCGCGATCTTGCCCGATCCCGAGTCCTCGGCCATCTGGGCCCTGATGAAGTTGCCGGCGAAGCCGCCCGTCCTCTCCTGGGAGCAGGTAGCCGACTTGCAGCCGGCCGACGTGCAAAAGTACCCCGTCCTCTTCTACCTCGGCGGCGAGGGCTATCGGCAAACGGTCCGGCAACCGGGCGACGTGGACTCGGGCCTGTTGCGCTGGCTCGGCGGCGGCGGAACGCTCGTGGTTCTGCCCTCCGGGCCGATGCCGTTCCACTACGACCAGCAGGGCGCGACGGTCGAGAGCAGCCGCAAGTTCGGGCTGCCGCTTTCGGTGGCCGGACCGGATGGCGGCTGGGAGCAGCCGCCGCAAGACGCCCAGTTGCGTTTCGTTCGAGTCGGAAACCATCTGCCGCACGTCCCGGCGGCGATTCCATTTCCGATCGATAGCGATCCCCGCTGGCGGCCCTTCGTCCGCTCCCAAGCGGCCCGGGGAGACCTCGTCGCGCCGATCCTCGAGCTGCGCGATCAGCAGGGGAAGCACTACGGCGACGGGGTCGCTTACGTCGAGCACAAGACCGGCGAGCCGACTGGGGGCCGCGTCCTGTACGTCTGGTTCGGGCTTGTCGACGGCCCGCAGGGCGACGCCTTGCTCGAGGACCTGCTCTTGTTCGTCGCCGGAAAGCTGGCGGGGCGGTGATTGGCTTAGCGCACGGGGAGGCTGCCATGAACACGCTGAGCCGTTTGTACAAGCCCTCGCTGGCACTCCTGACCGACCTCTACCAGCTCACCATGGCCTACGGCTACTGGAAGACGGGCATCCACCGCCGCGAGGCCGTGTTCCATCTCTATTTCCGCGACAACCCCTTCCGCGGCGGCTACGCGATCGCCTGCGGGCTGGCGGCGGTGATCGACTACCTCGAACACCTGCGGTTCGACGAGGCCGATCTTCGGTATCTCGCGGGGCTGACCGCTGCCGACGGAAAGCCGCTCTTCGAGCCGGCGTTCCTCGATTTCCTCCGCACGGCGACCTTCGCCTGCGACGTCGATGCCGTACCCGAAGGAACCGTTGTGTTTGCCCACGAGCCGCTGGTGCGCCTCAGCGGCCCGCTTGCCTCCAGCCAGCTTCCCGAGACGGCCCTGCTCACGCTCCTCGGCTTCCCGACGCTCGTGGCCACCAAGGCCGCCCGCGTGGTGATGGCCGCCCGCGGCGAGCCGGTCCTGGAGTTCGGCCTCCGCCGCGCCCAGGGCATCGACGGCGGAGTGACGGCCAGCCGCGCGGCGTACGTCGGCGGCTGTGCGGGCACGTCCAACGTGCTGGCCGGCCGGCTCTTCGGCATTCCGGTGCGCGGCACCCACGCCCACAGTTGGGTCATGTGCTTCGACGACGAGCTGGATGCCTTCCGGGCCTACGCCGAGGCCATGCCCGGCAACTGCGTCTTCCTGGTCGACACCTACGACACGCTCGAAGGCGTTCGCAAGGCGGTCGAAGTGGGCAAGTGGCTCCGCGAGCGCGGCTACCCGCTTCTCGGCATCCGGCTCGATTCCGGCGACCTGGCCTACTTGAGCATCGAGGCCCGCAAGATCCTCGACGCCGCCGGGTTCCAGTCCACGGCGATCCTGGCCTCGAACGACCTGGACGAGCACCTGATCGAAAGCCTGAAACAGCAGGGGGCCACCATCGGCGTCTGGGGCGTCGGCACGCGATTGGCCACAGCATACGACGATCCGGCCCTGGGAGCCGTGTACAAACTTTCGGCGGTCCGCGAGCCGCGCGGGCCGTGGCGCGAGCGGCTCAAGGTCTCCGATCACGCCGCGAAGACCTCCAACCCGGGCATCCTCCAGGTCCGCCGCTACTTTCGCGACGGCGAGGCGATGGCCGACGCCATCTTTGACCTGGAGCACCCAGTCGCCGGCCAATGCGCCATCGTCGATCCGCTCGATCCGACGCGGCAGAAGACGATCCCCGCAGGCACCCAATTCGAGGACCTCTTGGTCCCGGTCTTCCGCGGCGGCAAGCGGGTGTACGACCCGCCCTCGTTGGACGAGATCCGCCGCCGCGCCCAAGAACAACTCGCCGCGTTTCACCCCAGCATCAAGCGGCTCGTCAATCCGCACCAGTACCCGGTGGGTCTCGAAGCCAGGCTGTACGAGCGTAAGATGGAGATGGTTCGGAGAACGCGGGGTCCAAAAGAGGGAAGAAAAGGGAAAGGGGAGAATGGGAAATGAAGTAGAACCGGCGTCCCGCCGGTCCGCGCCGGCGTAGCACAGGCACGCGCAGCGTGTCTACCCGTGCAGTGGACTGAGGAGGGCGCCATGAGTGTCGGCCAACGAACCCGTAGGGGCCATTGACTGCACCCCATCGGCAACGGAGGATGTATGTATGGCCGCGACCGAGACGATCACCACCGCCGCACAGTTGCTCAACGCGCCGGAGCTAGGCCGCTGCGAGCTCGTGCGCGGAGAATTGACGATGATGTCGCCCGCCGGATTCGAACACGGGTGCATAGCGGCCAACATCGCCGCCTTGCTGAGGAACTCTCCTGGCAGCCGAGTGCTCGGGGTGGTGACCGGTGCCGAGACCGGGTTTCAGATCGCACACGATCCCGATACTGTTCGCGCGCCGGACGTCGCGTTTGTCCGCACCGAGCGCGTCCCTGCCACGCTTCCCAGAGGGTTCTTTGACGGGCCTCCGGACCTGGCCGTGGAAGTCCTCTCGCCGGGCGACCGGGCCAGCGAGGTGAGTGCCAAAATCCAGGACTGGCTGGACGCCGGCTGCCGATTGGTCTGGGTTGTGGACCCGCAAACCCGCACGGTCACCGTCTATCGCAGCCGCAGCGAGATCGTTGTCCTCACTGCCGGCGACACGCTCCTCGTCGGCGACCTCCTGCCCGGTTTTTCAGTCCCTGTCGGTGAGATCTTCGAGTCGCGATGAAGGAGCACGTGCCCCGAAAGTACCCAAGTGCCGCCGCAGGATGGCAGTCGGCCGACGTTCCCCGCTCGGTGCATCCATCGTGGACGAAGTGGCCGATAGTTACACGAATCGCATCTTCTATCACGCAACGTCGTTTCGCGCAGCCGAGCGCATTGCGCAGCAAGGTTTTCGCGTCTGGCTGTCAACCGGCGATGGCGAACGTTACGCGAGCGGAGGCAACCTCGGAACGGGAATCTACGTCACCTCCAACTGGCGAATCGCCCTTTGGTTCGGGTCAACGTTGCTGCGGGTGGGTCTTCTGCCCGGAACGCGCGTGCTCGACGCTTCCGAGTACCCCAACTTCAGGGTCATTGAGTACCTGAAGCGCGAATTCGGTCGGGACCTGCTCCGGAAGCCACCCTGGAAGGCGTTGCCCGGGAATAAGCAACTGGCACTTCCGGAGTTGATCGAGCTGTTCCGATACCATTACTGGAACGCCTGGGAGAGGGATTCCAGGAAAGGCGGAAGCGGTCTTGCCAAGTGGCGCAGGCGCCGAGTGCTGCACTCCAAGCTCCTAGACGACTTCAGGAGCCTGCTCATCCGGTACGGCTTCCACGGATTCGGGAATCCCCGGGACGACAACGGGATCGTCGTGTTTGCGGGAGAGCGGGTGCTTCTGAAGGAGCTGGTCGCTGAGATTCCCGCTGCCGACTATATGGAGGCCCTGAAGACCGACTTCCGGTCGCTTCAGTCCCTGAGCAGCGTTCGACGGCTGCTGGGTAAGTACGGTTCGGAACGTGCCCGCAGTCTGGCGGTGCAAGTCAGGAAGCTCCAAGAGACGTGAGGGCGACATCGCCGATCCTGAAGCAGCCTTGGCCGTGCGTCCTGTCTCGGTACAACACCCTTGACGGCCGGATCCGCCCGCGATTTCCCCTCATGCGGCTGATAGCCGATTGCTGACGGCCGACAGCCGATTACTCGCCGACCACGACCTGTACGTGTCCCACCGCCGTCTGCCCGTAGCCGTCCGTGCGCTGGACGCGGACGAGATAGTGGCCGGGCTTCTCGTAGCGATGCGTCACGACCACGTAGCCGTCCTTGGCCAGCGCGACGACGTTTCCGTCGGATCGGGTCTTCGCTTTCGCCGTGCCGTCGCCGAAATCCCAGGTCTCCTCGCCGTCGGTGGTGCCGAACGTCCGGGCCTTGAACGTGATCAGGTCGCCGGGGCGGATGCCGAGCGTCGGGTGGTGGACCACGTGGAGCGAAGGCGGCAGCCGGTCGCGATGCTCCTTGTCCACGGCGATGACAATGGCGAAATCGTGCTCGACCCGGCCCGCCGCATCGGTCACTTGCACCACTTCGCTGTAGTAGCCGGGACGTTCGTATGTTTGCTTGACCTTGGGCCCGTCCGCGATCGTGCCGTCGGTGAAGGTCCACCGGTAGCCGGCGATTCTCCCATCCGCGCTCCAGGAGCGGCCGGCGTCGAGCTCGACGGCCTGCCCGGTCAAGATCAAGTGATGCGGCCGCGCCAGGGCGATCAACTTGGGCTGATACTGCTTCTGGTACGCCTCCCACACAAGACCAAAGGCCTCCTGGCATCCCCATTTGCCCGAGGGCTGCCGGCAGAAGACGTCGAAGTGGAAGTGCGACCACCCGCCGCTCCCGCCTTCCTTGCCCAAGAGCCCAAGCCGCTGGCCTGCCCGAACCCGCGTCCCCGGGCGGATCGTCGAGTCGATCGAGAAGAAATGGCTGTATCGATAGTACCAGCCGCGGCTATCGAGGACGTAGACCACGTCGTACCGCGGGCTGACCGGCGTGTCCTTGTAGCCGTCAAGCGCCTCCTTCCTCGCCGAGACGACCAGCCCGTCGGTCGCGGCCAGCACCTCGGTCATTCCCTCGCAGCCGCCGAAGTCCAGCCCGTAGTGGTAGTAGATCTTCCTGAGCTTCGGCTGGTCCGCGTGATCGACGTAGCAGGGCTCGTTGGCCATTTGCGTGGAGCTGGCCAGCCACCGCTGGCGGACCGGGTAGACGAACGTCCCGGGGTTCATCAGCGGCGACTCCGCGGGCCAGAGCCGCAGCCGGGCGTCCTTCTCTAATCCCCAGGCGTCGCTGCCGCTATTCTTCGTATAGCCCTTGGTGATCGGGCAATCGATCCGCACCTTGCCGATAGGGACCGGCAGGTGATAGGTGGCCGACGTGAGCCAGACGCGCCGGCCATCCACCTCGACCTCCACCCGGGCGTCGCGCACGGCCAAACGGAGCGCATCCGCCGTCTCTTGCAGGTCCAGCAGATTGACCGCGACCTTCTGGCCGTTGCAGAGTTCGACCTCCTGGGCCTGCCCCAAGTCCAAATCCACCGCCCGCACTAGCGGCTTAAGCGTCGGCTCGGGCGGCTGGGCTGCCGCGATGAGAGCCGCGCCAGGTACCATCAGCAATGCGACCAGAATCGGTCGGCAAGACATGGGGCGTTCCTCCGTAGTTTCTCTGCTGCAATTGGACGAGGACTCAACGGATTGGCCAACGGATAAGCTACTCGTCAGCCGCAGGCTGATGGCCGAAGACCACCCTGCGAGTACCTGGTCTTAGCCGCTATATGTCGTCATTATCTTCAATCCAAGTCTGGCCGAACTCAACTCCCCCACGCTCCTGGAAACGATTCACGTGGAGTGCCATTGGCTCAGCACAGAGTGTTTCGCGCAACAGAAGCCGCCCGATTTCACCGGGCAGATCAGGGTGCCAGCCGGGCCATTTCGGACTGAGTGAGTCCATGACGACATCCGTAGTTCTCACAGCCTCGTCATAACGCAGGCCCATTCGGAAGAACAACTGAACGTTCCATCGCTCCGGCCGCAACTCACTCGCCTCTTCGTAGTACGCGAGGAAGTATCCAACCGGCGTAATCAGGCTACCGTTGAAATGGTCGATTTGGCCACACAAGCCTTGGGGTGAGGCCGTCGCGACGGATACGGCATACTCATTAAGAACTGGGGTTTTGCAAATTGTGAATTGACCTTGTGAAAACAGGGGGTTTGGGGTC
>CAYGZA010000168.1:0-14500 GCA_964354135.1 uncultured Planctomycetaceae bacterium | reverse complement strand
TTCAAGGAAAGGAGGAGCCGATGGAACGGCGGTTTGAACTCCGACTGGAGGAGCTTTTGGAGGACGCGGTGCTGGATCCCCGAATACCGGAGGGGATGCTAGACCGCCTGGAACGATTTGTCGAGCCCTTTGCGGCCAGCTTGGCAAGCCACGAACAAGGGCGGCATCTTTGGGAGTACGTGGCCGGGCTGTTCTCGGACGTGAAGCGGAAGAACGCGGAGACCATCGCCTACTTTCACGATCAGGATCGGCAAGCGATGCAGAAGTTTGTCGGGCAGTCGCCCTGGGACGACCGCCCGCTGCTCGGAGAGCTGGCGCGGCAGGTTGGCACGGAGTTGGGCGAAACCGACGGCGTGTTGGTCTTCGATCCCTCGGCGTTCAAGAAACAGGGGAAGGAATCGGCGGGCGTCGCGCGGCAGTGGTGCGGGCGTCTGGGGAAAGTCGACAACTGCCAAGTGGGCGTGTATCTGGGCTACGTTTCGCGGAAGGAACACGCCTTGGTGGACGTGCGGCTGTATCTCAATAAGGAGTGGGCGAAGGACAAAAAGCGGCGGAAGAAGTGCGGCGTTCCGCGGGACATTCGTTTCCAGACGCGGCACGCCCTGGCTTTGGAGATGCTTGCCGAACACGGGACGGCATTGCCTCATGGCTGGATCGCCGGAGACGACGAAATGGGGCGTAGCTCGGCATTTCGCCGGGAATTGCGGGCTGGGGGGAATGCTATCTGCTCGCCGTGCCGTCGAACACTTTGGTGCGCGATCTGGAGGCCCCGCCACCCGCGTACCGCGGCCGCGGCCCGCGGCCTCGGGTTCCTTTCGTGCGGGTAGATCGCTGGTGCGGGGCGTTGCCCGACGAAGCCTGGACCACGATCGACGTCCGGGACGGCGCACGAGGTCCGCTGGTGGTACAAGCCGTGAAGACCCGAGTCCAGGCGAAGACCGATCGCCGTCGCAACGGTCCCGAAGAGTCGTTGGTGGTTCTGCGGGAAACGCAGGACGGCGGAGCGACGAAGCACGATTACTGCCTGTCGAATGCCCCGGCCGAGACAGCTCTGAGCGACTTTGCCCGCGTGGCCAAAGCCGAGCATCGCATCGAAGAATGCCTCCAGCGGGCAAAGAGCGACGCGGGCCTGGCCCAGTATCAGGTTCGCAATTGGATTGGTTGGTACCACCATCAGACGCTTTCGCTGTTGGCCGCGTGGTTCCTGACGCAAGAAGACCGGCGGGGGAAAAAACACACCCCGGCGCTGACGGTGCCGACGGTCCGTACGATCATCGCCTCTCTGCTATATCGAGCCCTCGATTGCGGCTCTCCGGCCTACATCCGCCGCAACTTCTGGCCCGAGTCGTGGGTTTCCTTCAGCACCTTGTCCAGGAAAGCGTAGTCGATTTTCCGAGGCTGAGGCTCAAGTTCACGCCAGCCCCAGCGGGCAAAATGGACAGTCGAGGGAATCCAGGAGGGCAAGTTCTTGTCTTGCTTGCTGGTGCGGTGGAAGGTCTCCCAGCCCATTCCTGGGTTGGCCAGGATTTCGTCGGTTTCCTCGGGCGCTACCCGTACCCAATCGTCGGCCGCCCAACCTGACCCCAGCCAAAGAAGTTGCACAAAGGCCGCAGTCGCCAAAGGGGAACGCCTAAACATTGAACGTCTCCTGTGGGAGGACGCAAGTCCGGTTGACCTAAGCTACTTTCCGTTCCTTTCGCCAGCCTTCTTCTTCCCTGCCTGCTTCTCAATCTTCACCAGCAGGAACTCGTCGTCCTTGATCAGGCCCACGCCGGGGGCGTAGACCTTCACGCTGGTCCCCTTCTCAATGGCACTGCCCTCCTTGGTGCGAAGGCAGTTCTTGAATTTACCGGCAGGAGTCTCGACCTCCTCGCCGAAGGCGACGATCTCGCAGCGGTCCATCGCCACCTTGGGGGCTACTTCCTGCTGGAACTTGTCGCCCAGTTTCGGCTTGCCCGGCATCATCATCCCGAACTTGGCACCGTTGATGCCCGAGAGCCAAGCCCCCTCATGACCGACGACTTTTCCATCCCGGTAAACGTCCACGTCCTCGCCGAAGTAGTAGATGGCGTTGGTGGTCTTGTCGATGGCGAAGTAGTTCTGTGAGACCTCGGTCGGATTGCCATCCTTCTCCTCTCGCTCTTCAACGACCCTGGTCTGCACCCCGTCCACGAGCTTCGTCTTGTGGGTTACGATCACGCTAAGGGTCGCCCCGTCGCCTTTGAGAATGAGGCGGTAGCCCGGCTCCAGGGGGATGAAGTAGGGGTTCTGGCCGACGTTGGTCAGATTGGCCTTGTCCACCCCGAAACTGCTGGTCCATTCGGACGATCTTGCCTTTTCTGGCTTGCCTTCAAGGTATCCAATCGACACCAGGAACTCGTCCATCCGTTGAGTCGTCCGCTCCAGCCAGGGCGGGCGGTTGAAGAAACCGTGGGGCTGCCCGTCTGCGGCGAACATCTCGGCCCGATGTCCCAGTTCTTTCGACTTTTTCATGAACTCCTCTCCCTGGACCATGAGTCGATCAGCGGTGCCGTAGAGCACGAGCGTCGGGGGCGAGTTCTTCTTCAGGTGCAGGGTGGGCGAGATCGCCTTGCCCAGGGCTTCATCGTTGCCGATCCGCTCCATCAGTTGGGGAATACCATCGAAGCGCAGAACCGGATTGAAGAGGACCAACGCATAGGGCTTCGAGGAGACCTTCGTACCCTCTCCTTCTGCCTCCAGCCCCGGTGTCAATGCAGTACAGGCGGCGATATGCCCGCCCGCCGACCCACCGGCGGCAACGATTTGGCAGGGGTTGATGCCGAGTTTGGCAGCATTCTGCCGCATCCAGCGGACGGCGCTCTTGGCGTCCTCGACGCATTCCTTCGGCGTAACCCCGTGCCGGGACTTGACTCGGTAGTCCGCTCGGGCAGCCACCATGCCCCGGCTGGCGAGGTGGTTCGCCTGGGGCTCAAACTGCTGTATCCTTCCTCCCGTCCAGCCACCCCCGAAGAAGAACACGATGGCGGGTCGCTTGTCGGCCTCCTTCCAGCCGGGCGGGTAATGGACGACGATCTCCAGATCAGCTTGCTTCGTCTTCTTGTAGACGAAGGTCTTGACTGATGGGGAATCCGATTGAGTTGTTGCTTCGGCCCCTGCGGTTCCTCCCACGAACAGGACAAAGCCAAGTAGGCCGCCCACGATACGTCTTCGGTTGAACATGCTAACTCCTCTATAATCTTGCCGACGCCACCTCGATACGGTCCCCTTCCTTCGTGCGGATGTATCGTGCACTGACGATCTGCCGCAGGTCGTGGGGAAACATCTTGAGCTTCGCCTCGATCAGGTGCTCCATGTCGCTGCGGATCGCTGCGAGAGCGGTTTCATCGGTGCTGGGATTGTATCGCTTGTACTCCACCACGAAGTGGTCCAGCAGCTTCTTTCGGCGTTCAGGCGGGGCACTGGCGACGTTCCAGGCCACACATGCGCCATTCAGGTAATTCTGCTTCTCCTCGGGCGTCTTGCCCAGCCGGATGAAGTCACCGGCAAACTCGGAGATCATCTCGGACATCTTGCGCTTCTGCGGGCCGCTTCAAAGGCGGGGCTGCCGTAGTCAACGACGAAGACAACTCCTGGCATCACGCTCCTCAGCACGATCCGTGGCTCAAGCACTATCTTACCTCGAACGGATATTGTATGCTCGCTGGAGTGTACCCGGCAATTGGAGCATGACGGATGGAGTCACTTGGGGAGGATCTCAACATGAGGCGTATCGCCGCTGCCATCTTGCTTCCGGTCCTTGTTGCCTTGGTGGGATTCGGCTGAGGATCTTCTACGACCCCAAGACCAAGAAGGGATACTCCAGCAAGGGCTACTGCGACTTGCCTCACACGCTCCGAGTGGCGAAGCGGGCCAAGGCGGCGGGCATGGGGTTCCGTCGGGCGGGCTACCGCGAGTCGTTGGCATCTGTGGATCGCTTCGACACCGTTTCTTAGGGCGGCTCCAACGGGAGATCGAGCCAGGCCAGCCCGATGCTGCGGCGCATGTGATCGATGCTTTTTCCGCCCGGGCCGTCGTAGAGGACGGCTAGGCGATCCTGGACGCGAATCACCGTGGGCATGCCGATGCAAGCCGGGCTCCATGCGCAGTTGTGTCGGTCGAGCACCACCGCTTTCCGGCGCGAGTCCCAGCGGTTGAGGTCTTTGGACCAATACACCCAAACGGCGTCCGTGTACTCCCCGCGCGAGTCGACGCCCACGTGGTTGGTGAACAGGAACCACGTCTGGTTGGTTGGCTCGAAATACAACGAGGAGTTTTCAATCTGCTCGTCCAGCGGAACGATAGGCTGCGGATCCACGCGCCAGGGACCGTCGAGGTCTCGGGTTCGCGCGATGCCGAGCGTTCGCCGAAACGGCGGGCCCGTCGCGGCGCTGAAGAACATCAAGTATTCGTCCCCGTGGCGGACGACGCAGCCGGCGCTGGCCGTGTCGGAATAGTAACTCTTGGGCTTGGGCCGAAACGGGACGACGTCCTTCTGCTTGATCCACGGTCCGCCGGGGGCAACACTTTTCGCCTTGCAAGTCACATACGGAACGGCAGGGATGTAGTCCGGGGCGGGCGTGGCCAGAGACGTCGCGACATAAAACATGTGCCAACTGCGGCCGTCGAAATACACCCAAGGAGCGCTGGCGCAGGCCGAGTCGGACTCGCCGACGGCGCCGAACTGCAGGATCGGCCCCTTCTTAGTCCAGTGGGTCAAATCGCGGCTTGTGGCCAGGCACGCCAGCCATCCGCGAGGCCCGGCGCCGTCGTAGTGCAGGTAGTAGGTTCCCCCGCATTCAAACACGATCGCCTCGCGGGCGCCGAGGTAGTCGCAGCGATCGGGACCGTCGCCGTAGCGAAGAACGATGCCCTGGTCCTTGGCGTCCAGACGCAGCGGCGCCGCAGGACGCCCGTCGAGGTAGGTCGGCGGGGTTGCCTTCCGCTTGGCCGGCGGCGTTGCGGGAAACCACCCGCGGAGGAAATCGGCCAGGCTTCCGTCGTATACAGCCTCGGCGAGGTGTTCCACCCCCAACTGGTTGCCCCAGGAGTAGAAAATCACGACATGGCCGCGGTACTCGCAGAAGTCGATGTCCGAATTGTTGAGGTTCTTCGCGGAGGCGATCCGCCGGCGATCTTGCGGCGAGAGCTCCGCATTGCGAATTGGACGGTCGTCGTCCGACGCCCGAAGCACGGGATTCAACGGGCTCGATTCCCAGTGGATCAGGTCTTTGGATCGCACGACAAACTGCTCGTAACCGCCGCGAATGCTCTCCAGGTAGAAGTTGTAGTAGTAGCCGTCGAGGTAGCGCAGGCAATGCGGCGCCGTGTAGCGATCCTTGGCGTACGCGCACTCCGGCGGCGTGACCGTCCATCGCTTCAGATCGGTCGAGGTGGCAAAGCGGGCCGTAAACGGCACGCCCGCCTGATCCGCCGGCGAGTCGATCTCGAACATCATCACGTACTTGCCTTCGGCCTTGCAGATCGACGTGTTGAAGATCCGAAACCCCGGCAGGTCCAGCGCGGTCCAGGTGTCCCAGCGCCGGAGGTCGCGGGAGGCCCACATCTGCACTTCCTTGCCGGGGCGGGTGCCGGTCACATAGACCGTGTCGCCGTCGACGAAGGCGTTGCCGAACGACCATCCCTTGGCGAATTGCGGCGTGGTGCGGCCCGTTTCGCAATCGACGAAATGAAAGCAGCCCGCATTGCGAAACCATTCGCAGCGATACAGCTTGCCGCCCAGGACGATCGGCGAGTTTTCGACTTTATCGACGTCGACGGTCCCCAGTTTCCGGATCAGCGGCCTGCCGGCGGAATCGACCGGCGGGGCGCCGGAAGCGGTTCCCCTCGCGGTCGACCCGGTCGTCGCACAAAGCAGCGCCAACGCAAACGCTCGAGCCCCTCGCATCGTAGGTCCTCCTTGCGTGTGTTCAAAACAGCTTGGCCAAGTTGATTCGATCGGTCGTGTCTTCTCCGCCCAGGGTTAGAATGGCGTCGTCGACGCGCGCGGCGAGACTGCCCGCCGTGCGGTACATGGTCAAGATATTCTCCAGCGGCGAACCGACCTGCACCGCATGGGTCGGCCCGAGGAAGAGCCCGCCGCGGGGAAACAATTCCAATCGCCGGCGAACCTCCCGCCCGACGTCTTGCGGCGTGTGGTGCGCCAAGGTCGTTTGCACGCACACCGAGCCGCAAAACGTAAGCCTCGCGCCGAATCGCTCTTTCAGCACAGCGATGTCCATCGAGGGCGTCGTCGGCTGCACGACATCGTAAACGTCCAACCCCAAATCGATCAGGTTCGGCAGAAACGCCTCGCAGCAGCCGCACATGTGCATCATGGTGCGGGCGCCGTGGGCGTGGACCATGTCGAAATACTTGCCGTACTTGGGGGCGAAATGGCGCTGGAAGACGCTCGGGGAAATCATCGGCCCGCGCTGGTTGCCGAAATCGTCGCCCGCGTGGGCGAAGTCGATCAGCCCGCCGGCCGCCTCGAGCGTGCGACGCTGCACCTCGTAGAAGAACTCGAACCGCGCCTGCATGATTTCCAGGTATACGGGGCTGTCGTCGACCAGGTCCATCAGCACCTGTTCCATGCCGCGGGCGCGGGAGATGCCGTTGATGAAATCCATGTCGCCTGCGGTGCCGCAGCAGACCGCAAACCCGCGGCCGCGCAGCGCCTCGGCCTGCCGCCGGACCGTGGAATAGTCGAACCAGTCGGCGCTGGGGAAATGGGAACGGTCGAGATCTTCCAGCCGCGTCACCCCGGCGAACGGCAAGTAACAGGCTTCGAGGTACCTTCCCGCCTCGAACTGCGTATACTTGTAGCGCTCGCCGAAGTAGCCCTCCACGCTTCCATCGGGAGAAGTTCGCAACTCGGGGCCGCAATAGACCGGCTCGACGTAACGGAAGTCGTCGCCCAGCACGCAGAGCAGTTGCTCCAGATTCGACAACCCGAAGTGCTCCATGAGAGAGCGGTTGACCTCCGGCGTGGCTTCGTGTTTGACCGGAATGCGGTCGTAGCCCTCGCGGGCGAAAGCTCCCAACACACGCTCGCGCGATGTCATCGCCATCGAGGCATCCTTTCCGATCTCAACCGGTATTTCCCGTTTCGACTTTGGTCGGATACGCTCCGAGCACCGATAGTCTGCCCATCTTAATAGAGTGGCTTCTGGCAGGTCCAGCCCAACCTGCGGAGAATCTTCCACACGTGATCGGGGCTCGGAGGTTCCCTTACTTCTGAGTCTCAACTCTGATAAGATGGCCGACGTGGCAAGCTGGGGTCGGCTCCAGGCTTCACGCGACTTGAGAGTATCGGATCACGTTTATGGCAAAGCTTCGTCTTTCGATTCTGGTTTGGGCACTCACTTGGGCTGGCACGACCGCGACTCGCGGCGCCGATCTGGTCGAGGAATTTCGATCTCCGCCCCACTCGGCCAAACCGTGGGTCTATTGCTTCTGGCTCGAAGGCAACGTCACACGCGAAGGCATCACCGCCGATCTGGAGGCGATGCGGCGAGCGGGCATCGGGGGCTTGCTGTTCATGGACGGGGACATGGGAAATCCTAAGGGTCCCCATCGCTTCATGTCCGAATCGTGGCGAGCGATGTTCCAGCACATGGTGTCGGAGGCCGGCCGACTCGGACTCGAGGTCAACCTGAACAATTGCCCCGGCTGGGCCGGCAGCGGCGGGCCCTGGGTGAAACCGGAACAGGCATCCCAGAAGGTCGTGGCATCGGAGACGATGATCCAAGGTCCCGTTCACTTTCACGCGGTGTTGGCTCAGCCGTCAACGACACGGGACTTCTATCGTGACATCGCCGTGTTGGCCTGCCCGGCGCCCGCGGCGGACGCAGCGGGCAAGTTCCGCCGGATCGAGAATTTCAACTCGACCAAGTCGTTTGCCGGCGACCAGGATTTCGCCGGCTGCGTGCCTTGGCCCAGGTTCATTCCCACCAACCCCCAGTGGCCGATCGTTCCCGGCGCGCAGTGTATCGCGTCGGTCAAGGTCCAGGATCTGACGGCCCGGATGGACCAGCGCGGACGGCTGACCTGGGATGTTCCCCCTGGGCGTTGGCTCATCCTGAGGATCGGACATACGGTGGCCGGCGGCGGCACGCGAATGGCGCAGGCCGAAGCCGCGGGGTTGGAATGCGACAAGCTTAGCAAATCCGCGATCGAGGCGCATTTCTCCGCGATGGTCGAGAAACTGGCGGCGGATGTCGGGCCGCTGGCCGGCAAAACGCTGGTCTCGACCCACGCGGATAGTTGGGAGTCGGGCTCCGGAAACTGGACCGCCGGGTTCCGCGACGAGTACCGCCGCCGGCGCGGTTACGATTTGCTGCCTTATCTGCCGACGCTCAACGGATTGATCGTCGACAGCCTGGACGTGTCCGAGCGATTCCTGTGGGATTACCGCGAGACGATCTGCGAGATGCTCCTGGAGAACTACGCCGGGCACTTGCGGGAGCTTGCCCACAAGAAGGGGCTTCGCCTCTCGATCGAGGCCTACGACGGAACGTGCGACGATCTGCGCTACGCCGGACGCGCAGACGAACCGATGTGCGAGTTCTGGCAGCGAGGCTGTTATACCGGGCTTCCGCTGTGCGACATCGTCGAGGAGATGGCCTCCGCGGCCCATGTCTATGGCAACCGCATCCTCGGCGCCGAGGCTCTTACCTGTTGGCGCGGCGATTTCCTCGATCATCCCGCAACGCTCAAGCGCCTGGGTGACTGGGCGTTCTCGGCCGGGGTAAACCGTTTCAACTTCAGCGAATGGATCATGCAGCCTTGGCCCCGGCACGTGCCGGGCGTGTCGTTCCTTTTCATCGGGACCGCGTTCCACCGGTCGCTGACGTGGTGGGAGCAGTCCAAGCCGTGGCACGAGTATGTCGCGCGCTGCCAGCACATGCTTCGGCAGGGGCAGTTCGTGGCGGATGTCTGTTTCGTGGCGCCCGAGGGTGGGCCGCACCGATTTGTGGCCCCGATTCCCGCGGCCGATCGCGAGGCGATCCCCGGTCGGCCGGAGTACAACTTCGACGGTTGTCCCGCGGAACTGGTGCTCCATGGCATGAAAGTCCGGGACGGACGCATCGTGTTGCCCTCCGGGATGAGCTATCGTCTGCTGGTCCTGCCGAGCTACAACGCCGATGGTCGGCCGGTCATGCACGTCGAAGGCAACTACGTCTATACCCAGAGCCCGTTGCCGAAAGTCGAGACCATGACTCCCCAACTGCTGAAGCGGATCAAGGAACTCGTCGAGGCCGGCGCCACGGTGTTGGGGACGAGGCCGCTGAAGTCTCCGAGCCTGGCCGGCTTCCCAGGGTGTGACCAGGAGCTGACGCGGCTGGCCGATGAACTGTGGGGCAAGAATGCCGGAAACCACGGAAGTGGCGAACGCCGCGTCGGCAAGGGACGCGTGATCTGGGGATCCACGCCGGAGAAGGTCCTGGCCGGCAGGAACTTGCCGCCGGACTTTTCTTGCGATCCGGCGGTCAAGGGCAAGCTGCTCTATACGCACCGCCGCACGGACGATGGCCTGGAACTCTACTTCGTGGCTAACAAGGTCGATGGCGTGGTCCAGGGAGTGTGCGCCTTCCGCGCGGCGACGGGCCAACCGGAGCTGTGGTGGCCGCAGACCGGGCGGACCGAGCCCATAGCCGAGTATGAACGGACCCAAGGCATCACGCGAGTGCCGATGCGGCTGGAGCCGCATGAGTCGGTGTTCGTTGTATTTCGCCCGGGCCGGGAGGTTTTCGATCCGGTGATCTCGGTGACCCGGGATGGCCAGAGCGTGTTGTCCCAACCGCCGCTTCCGTCGAAACTCGTCGTGAAGAAAGCCGTGTACGGCCTGTCGGGCGATCCGATGAGAACTCGCGACGTGACGGCCAAGGTCCAGGCAATTGTCGACGGCGGCGAAAGGCGGTTCGCAGCGTGGCGATTGGGCGAAGGGGATGACCCCGGCATGCAGATGCTGAAAACGCTCGATGTCGATTACACGCTCGACGGCAAGCCTCGCAAGACGGTGGTTCTGGACGGCCAGACGGCGTGCCTGGACGATGTCGTCGATCCGGCGCCGACGGCCAGGGTCCAACGCGCGGCCAACGGGGACTTGCTGCTCGAAGCGTGGGAGAACGGACAGTACGAACTCAAGACCGCTTCAGGCCGCACGCTGCGATCTCGGGTGGACGGCATTCCCGCCGCACAGCCAATCGAGGGCCCGTGGGACGTGCGATTCCCGGTCAATACCGGTGCACCCGAGAGCGTCAAGCTGAGCAAGCTGATCTCGTGGAGCCATCACGGCGACCCGGGCGTCAAGTACTTCTCCGGGACGGCAACGTACCGCAGGACCTTCCGCGTGCCGCCCGAAGCGTTGGCTGCCGGCCGCGCGGCGTACCTGGACTTCGGCAAGGTTGCGGTGATCGCCCAGGTACGACTTAACGGCGAGGATTTGGGCATCCTTTGGAAAACCCCTTTCCGCGTTGAGGTCACCGAATCCCTTCGGGCCGGCAATAATCTCTTGGAAGTGCTGGTGACGAACCTGTGGGTCAACCGCATGATCGGCGACGAGCAGTTGCCCGAAGACTCCGAGCGCGGCCCGGATAGCATGCTCAAGTCGTGGCCGAAATGGTTGTTGGAGGGCAAGCCGAGTCCAGCAGGCCGGCACACGTTCGCGACGTATCGTGTCTGGAAGAAAGACTCCCCGTTGCAGGAGTCGGGGCTACTCGGACCCGTCAAGCTGTACGCCACACGGCGGGTAGTCCCCAAATAGGATTCAGCGCCAGGCAAAGCTCGGGAGAGGCGGATGAGATGCAGAACGCGGCTCTGAAACCTTTCGTGGGAGCCCTGCGGAAGGAAAGCCCGCCCAGCAACGTCTGGCCCACGGGCAGAAGCAAGAATTGCGCGATGGCCGGGTAACCGGCACCGCGAACGCGTGCCGCGGGAACTCACGGTGGACCTGGGCGGCGGGGTGAAGATGGAGTTCGTCCTGATACGCGCCGGTACGTTCGTAATGGGCGACGACAAGGGCCTCGATTACCCGGGGAGAAAACAGCGGACGCCAGCGCATTCGCTACAACGGGATCTGTAACGAACGAGGAGCCAACCCATGATGGCCGGCGGGCGGATTGCGGGCATCGCGGTTCTCGTGTTGCTGAGCGATCGGGGTGTATGTCGAGCGCAGACGGCTTCGGCCTCCAGCGAGTGGGGGCCCGGTTACGGCGCCGCGGCCGCGGCCGACGAGATCGCCGATGAGAACGGGAACTACTGGCAGACCGTCGCGGGCAAGGACAAGGCCGCGTGGTGGCAGCTCGATTTGGGACATGAAACCACCGTCAGCGAGGTTCGTATTGCTTGGGCCTGTTATCAAGACCGGATCCACTGCCCGCCCGCCAAGGTTGTCATTCAAGTCAGCGCGTCGGGAGCGGCGGGCTCCTGGATAGACGTGCGCTCGATCGGTCCCCAGGAGTTGCCCCGCGACGGCCAAGCGTATGATCTGGAGCGGAAATGGCATTACGCCCTCCGAAAACCCGCGCCGGCCCGGTACCTTCGGCTGTTCTTTCCCGAAGGATCTCAGACGGGCGCCAGGTATCCGGGCTACCTCTGCCTCGGCGAAGTCGGGATCCCGCTACCGGAATTCCGCCCCAAGACGGTAGGCATCGAAGGAGGGTTCGGCAAGGCGGAATTCAACGTCGAAGCGCCGGCCATGGTGGAGTTGCATCTCCGTGGTCCGCAAGGGCTCAGCACCCAATCGGTCTTGGCTCGGCGCGCGGCGATCGCCTATCCGGGATATGGCCGTGGGCGCGGCCGGCTGCCGTGGGCACAAAACGGTTATACTTACTTCGTCGTTCGCGACGGCACGCGTTACGAGAGCCGCCATGCGAAACCGGCGAAGGTGGAGGCCCGCCGGGAAAACGGCCGAACGACGCTACAGTTCGTCGGCATCCCATTGACCTCCGGCAAGCAGGAGGTCGCCGTGGCCAGCGAAGATTGGACGCTGTCGGCCGGCGTCGACGGCGCCGCGCTGGTGTGGAAGATTGTCCGCCGGTGGAATAAGAACACGGAGGTGATTCTCTCCGGCAGCCCGGGGCTGTTCTTCGCCTTCGACGCGCGGCGGATACCCAACTCCGTCACCAGCACTTTGTGGTACGATCCCGCCCGGCTCGACGCCCGATCCAGCGACTTCTACAACCTGGCGGTTTCCCTTCCGGGTCGGATCTGCGAGAACCACGTGCAGACCGTGTTGGATCGCGACGCCTGGGCGATCTACAAACTGTGGACCAATTGGCATGCGCCGGCCGATCTCCGCCTCGAAGTCCGCGGCGGACACCTCTATCGCCGCGGGAGCTTTGCGTTCCTGAGTGAGGCGGGCGCGATCACGGTCCCGGAGTCCGTGCAAGAACGCCTCGCTGGGCAAACGGAAACGATCGAGCTTGCGCTTTCTGCCGTCGACAAGCGATCGACCGGCTACCAACTGGCGATCACCCTCCCCGACAAGGCGACCGAGGAGTCTCTCCAGGATTTCTACGGTTCCGTCTTCAACGGCGGAGCGGTCAACGACCAGAAGAACTTTGACTTCGGCAACGAGACCGACGGCTGGTACTACGCCGGCTCGAGCTGGATGTACGGCGCGGCGTTGTCGGCGGGCGTTCCCGCGGCGGGCAAGCTGGCGCTGAACGCCTACGACGCATCGCGGGCATTCCGCGGACATCTCGCCCGCATCATGGCCACGATCGACCCGCTGGGACGGACCCGCTTCGGCTACAACCAGACGGGCCAATGGGTCGACGACAATCTACACACGATTCTCGGCACACATTTCTACCTCATGCACAGCGGCGATCTGGAGTTCGTCCGCCGGCACTTGCCGGCCATGGAACGGATGCTCGACTATTTCGTGACGCGCCGCGACGGCCGCGGGTTGTTCAAACTCGACGACGTGGGCGCCCATTGGTACTACGACGCCATCGTCACCGGCGGAATCAACGGGTACTACAACGCCTTCTTCTGCCGGGCCGCGCGTGACCTGGCGGAAATGGAGGAAGCGGCCGGGTTCGCCGACAAGGCGCAGCAATATCGTCGCCTAGCCGATTCGCTCAAGGCGGCGTTCAACGCGGCGTTGTGGCGGGAGAACGCTCCCGGCGGGCCTCGTTATCTCGATTGGATCGACGCCCAGGGCAACGAAGTCGCCTACTTCTGCGACCTGTGTCAATGGCCACCGATCGCCGTGGGCATCGCCTCCCCCGCGCAGGCCCGTAAAATCGTCGCCACCGCCGACGCGAGAATCAAGGTTCTGGAGAAGGAGCACGGTTACCGCGGATACGCCAGTCTCTCGGCGTTGTGGCCGGCGCCGGCCCGCGTGAATCCCGCCGCGTGGCAGACCTTCGGCGTCTACATGAACGGAGGCAGTCTGCTGTGCCAGACCTATTGGGAGATTGTCGGCCGTGCATGTGCCGGCGACCGCGAAGGGGCGGCGCGGCGGCTGCGGGGGTTCGCCGAACGGGCGCGGCAAACGAGTTGGGTGGGGAACAACTCGGCCGACATCCGCGGCGATCGCGGTCGCATGGAAAGCGGCGAGCCCTATCTGGCCGACATGGTCGCGGCGACCGCCGCCGTGATTCATGGCGTGCTGGGCGTCACCCCCACGTGGAAATCTCTTGAGGTGACGCCGCGACTCCCGGCCGATTGGCCCAGCGCCCGGGCCGAAATCCTCTACAAAGGACGCCGCCATCGAATCACCATCGAGGGCGAGAAGGTTCAGATCGATCCGCTCCCATAGGCTAGTGGCTTGGGGACTTCGGTTGCCCTCGCCGCCTCCGACGCGGCAGTCATTATCTGTTCCTACGCCGGTCCATCGACTTCCCAGTGGACTGTGTGAGCAACCTCTCGGCTGGCTGAACGGAGAGGACCTCGCCCCCAGAGGTCCGAACCACTTGGCCAAGGAGCTGCTCCTTCAAGTGGCCCGTTCCAGTCCGCCCCTCGGCCTCCATAGCCGATGCTCGGGATGAACGGTACACCCCACTTCTTTCCCAACCGCCGACAGTCCTCGGCCAACCCCGGCACCAAGTGCGGGATCGTCTCGCAACGGAGAATCAAACCGCACGTGTGGGGGGCGAGAGTTCTTGGAGGGCGCCCACTTATTGGCTTGACTTCCCTGGGCCGCTCATTCAAGCTCATGGCAGCGCCGCTAGGCTGAGTCCGGCGTGGACTGGACCTTGAAACGGCAACCGCTGCCGAATGCACGCCGACCGGGGGTGAAGCAGACTGCGCCCCCCGGAAATCTCCTCATTCAATCTCACCCTTCGGGCAAAGCGCGTGACCATGACAATCTCCAAACGCAGTGCCTTGCTCGCCGTCTGCGTCTTCACTCTCGCCTCAGGTGGTTCGCTCGCCGCGACGCCCGAGGATCGCCGGAAACGTGACTCCGACGCTTCCTTCGCCGCGCGCTTCGCCGATCCTCGGCCGGCGGCCCGGATGCTCAAGATCG
>CAYGZA010000167.1:0-14589 GCA_964354135.1 uncultured Planctomycetaceae bacterium | reverse complement strand
AAACGCGAAACTCTTGAACTGAAAGCGGCACTAGCATGTGGGACAACCCGAGCCCTCTGGGAGAGGGGAGTTTTCTGCTGGACGGCCGCTAAGGGCGATTTTACTCCCTTCTCAACAAGGTCAAACGTCCACCGCGGCGGCGTCGGCTCCGCGCTTGAGCAGGAGCCGCACCAGGTCCGTGCAGCCCCAATGGGCGGCTACGTGAAGCGGCGTCGCGCCGAACTCTTGTTCCCTGGCGTTGACGTCGGCTCCCTTGTCCACGAGCGTCTTCGCCAGGTCGGTCCAGCCGACCACCATGGCGCCGTGCAGGAGCGGAATGGGACCGGCGTTGACGTCGACCCCTTTGGCCACGAGAAGCTCGGCGGGCGTCTTGTGACGGAACTTGACGGCCAGGATGGCCGGCCGATCGCCGCGGCGGTTCGCAAGGGTCGTCCCGGGCGCCGCGAAGACTTCCGAAGTCTCCAAGACTTCGGAAGTCTCTTTGGCTCTTCATCCCTCAACCCTCATCCCTCGTCTACAATGGCACTCCATGCAACTCCTGGACCTCACGTTGCCCACGCCCGCCGAGAACCTCGCCCTGGACGAGGCCCTGCTGGACGAGGCCGAAGCGGCGGCTCACCCCAGCGAAACGCTCCGCCTCTGGGAGCCCGCCGCGCCGATGGTCGTGGTCGGCCGCTCGTCGAAGGTTGCCGCCGAAGTCCAACTCGACGCGTGTCGCCGGCGGGGAATCCCCGTCTTGCGGCGCGCAAGCGGCGGCGCGGCGATCGTCGCCGGGCCCGGGTGCCTGATGTATGCCCTGGTCCTCAGTTGCCAACGCCGGCCGTGCTTGCGCATGGTGGACCATGCCCACCGGCTCGTGCTCGGCGCGCTCGCCCGCGCCCTCCAATCTCAGGTGCCCGAGGTAACTCACCAGGGGATCAGCGATCTGGCGATCGGCCCCAACGGCCGGAAGTTCTCCGGCAACAGCATCCGCATGAAGCGCGAGCACCTCCTTTACCACGGGACGATCCTTTACGATTTCCCGCTGGGACTGATCGAGGAGTGTCTGGCGATGCCGCCGCGCGAGCCGGCCTATCGCAACCATCGGCCTCATGGTGCATTTCTTGCCAACCTGCCTCTCCCCGCAGCCGCGATCCGCCGCGCGTTGATCGTCGGCTGGGCCGCTACTGACCCGTGCCCCGATTGGCCCCGCGAGCAGACCGTGCAACTGGCCGCCCAGCGCTACACGCGGCCGGAGTGGAATGTCCACGAAGGACGCCTTGGATCGGGGAGCCCGCAGTGGTAGGATGGCGGGAGTAGCGGGCCTGCGGCGGGCGGGGCCCTTTCCGGGTGGGTTTGTGGAGAGGAGTATGCCGAAAGAGAAACCGTTGGAGGTCGACGGCGTCGTGACCGAGGCCCTGGCCAACACGCGGTTCCGCGTCCAGTTGGACTCGGGTCACACGGTCATGGCGCACGTGGCCGGACGCATGCGGAAGAACTTCATCCGCATCGTGCCGGGGGATAAGGTCCGGGTGGAACTGTCCCCTTACGATCTGGGTAAGGGTCGTATTACCTACCGGGAGCGGTAGATTGCCTCTTCTGCGTGGTTTGTGCATTATGTTGCGGAGCAGTCCCGAACGCTCGGTGACACGGCCCCTCTCACACCTCGTCGCCTTCTCTCGCTGCTCTATCAGGGGATAGAGCATCCCCCTTCTTTGTGATATCAAGCGCCCAAGAGCGTGTTCGGAAAGGGCCTTCAGCCTAGAGCACTGGGCATTCAGCCGGAGTTGGCGTCCCGGCGAAGTATCCTGCCCAGCACTCTGTTCCTTCACAAAAAGCCCCGCTCCGATCCCAAGATCGCCCTCTCTGGAGCGAATAGCGAGGTACGTTGGTCGGGGAAGGTCCGCGCTGTGTCCGGGCGCGGCGGACGAGCGGGCCTGGGGGGCGTCTTTACCGGGTCCCTTTCCGCAGCGGGGGGTTGCTTGTACACTTTGTGAGCTTTCGCGGTGGCCGCGATGGTTGATTATTGGAGCCGGCGGTCTTCCCGTCGAGGAGGCGGGCCGTCGGCAGGAATGCTTCACCCTGGGTGTCTCGAAAAGGAGAACGAATCGTGAGAAGGGTCCTCCCGTGGTTATTGGCTTTTGCGGTCCTGCTGGGCCTATCCAACTTCTGCTGGGCGCAGAAGGAGTCCAAACCGTTCCTGACGGTCTCCTTCTCCGGCTACGACGAGCTGATGAAGGACGTGGAGCTGATCGGCAAGCTGGCCAACTTCCCCGGTCTTTCCAAGATGCTGGAACAACAGGCAGAGGCTCAAGACCCCGGCAAGCTCTTGGGCTCGCTCGACAAGAAGAAGCCCTGGGGGCTGGTGGCCAAGCTCAATGCCCAGAGCCAGCCAGTCGTCGAGGGCTTCGTGCCGATCGGCGGCCTGAAGGAGCTGCTGAAGGCCCTGGAGCCGATGGTCGAGGCAACGGATGCCGGGGACGGGGCCTACGAGATCAAGGCCGGTCCGCGCTCGATCTTCCTGAAGCAGATGGGGAGCTGGACGATCGTCGGCAGCAGCAAGGAGGCGCTGGCCGACGTCCCGGAGGACCCGGTCAAGCTGCTCGACGGCCTGAACGAGAAGTACAACCTGGCGGTGAGTTTTGCCGTCAAGAACATCCCCGCCGCCACGCGGGACATGTTCATGTTCCCGATCACCATGGCCTTCCAGGCCGGCATGAGGCGGATGCCGAACGAGACGGACGAGCAGTTCCAGCTCCGCAGCAAGGTGGGGCAGCAGGCCATCCAGCAGCTCACCGAGACGATCAAGGACCTCGACACGGTGCTTCTCGGCCTCGTGGTGGACGAGAAGACCAGCTCGGCCCGGCTGGACGTCGTCACCACGGTGCTGCCGGGGACCAAGAGCGCCCAGAAGCTGGCCAAGGCGGCCGACAAGACCGAGTTCGCCGGCTTCCTGGACCCCGACGCCGCGGTGACCCTCAATCTCACCCAGAAGGCCGATGAGTCGGACATCGCCCAGTTCAAGTCGCAGTTCGGCGTCGTGCGCAGCAACATGCTGGCCGAGCTGGACAAGCAGGGCCTTCCCGAGGAGCAATTGAAGCAGGCCAAGCAGTTGGCCGGCGACCTGATGGACGTGCTGGAGAAGTCCATCGAGGGCGGCAGGTTCGACGGCGGCCTGATGTTCAAGGCCGGCGCCAAGAATCTCCAGCTCGTCGCCGGTTTCCGCGTCGCCGAAGGGGCGAAGCTCGAAAAGACCCTCAAACAGCTCGTCGAGCAAATCGGCAAGGAAGAGCCCGACGCCGCCAAGCTCTTCAAGTTCAACGCCGAGGAGCACCAGGGCGTCCGCTTCCACGCGATCTCCTTCCCGATGGACCAAATCCCCGACGAAGAGGCGAAGCAGAAGATCGGCCAACTGATGGGCGACAAGCTGGAGGCGATCATCGGCATCGGCGACAACGCCGTCTACTTCGCCGCCGGTCGCGACGCCGCCAAGACGCTCAAGGAAGCGATCGACAAGTCGAAGTCGGCCGGAAGCACCTCCGTCCCGCCGATGCAGCTCTCGATCGCGCTCGGCCCGATTGCCCAGCTCGTCGCCGCGGTCGGCGATGGGAATGTGAAGCAAGCCGCCGAGATGGTGGCCAAGCTCCTCTCCCCGGCCGCCGGCAAGGACCACATCAAGCTCACCTCGACCTTGATCCCCAACGGCACGAAGGTCCAGTTGGAGCTGGAAGAGGGCGTCCTCAGGCTCCTTGGGGCAATTCCCCTAATGAGGGCCGGTCAATTGAGCCCCCAATAGACCGAAAACGCAGGGCGGGGTAAGTGCAGCGAGCCCCGCTCTGCCTTCATGTTCGCAACGGCACCGATCTGCGCCTGGACCGGTGCCGCCGGTTCGTTTTTCTTGGGCAATGGGCTCCCGCCGAGGGGCGCGGTTCTCGAGATGGCTCCGGCAATCGACCTCAGCGCGAGAAGAGTTCGCTTACCGGCACGCTGAAGCCGGGCACGACGTCGCCGCCGGTCAGGATGTCCGATGCCTGAAGAACGCTAATTTCGCGCCGGCTGAGGTGGACCGAGACGGTCCGGGTCTGCGGATCGACCACCCAAACCGTGCGGCAGCCCGCGTCCAGCCATTCGTGTACCTTGGCCAAGACCTCGCTGGCACGATCCCCGGGCGAGACTACCTCGACGGCCAGATCGGGCGCGCCCTGAAAGAAACCCCGAGGGTGCTTCGCGCCCACGCGATCGGCACGCACGAAAGCCGCGTCGGGGGCCCGTACGGTGTCGGGATCGTGCGCGATGTGGAAGCCGGCGTCGGCCCCGACAACCACGCCCAGATTCCGCGGCGCCACGAAGTTCTGCAAGACGACGGCGATACGCACGCCAATTCCGCTGTGCTCAAATCCCGCCGGCGCCATCATGACGAGTTCTCCGCGCACAAGCTCGCACCGCCCGAGACCGGACGCCCAAAAGAGCTGCTCGGCAGTCGTAATCTGTTCTGTCGTCGCCATGATCGCACCGCGAGTGCTTCACTCCCGCCACACCCCCATGACAATTGTCGGCCCTTCTGTTTGTGGTGTCAAGCCCCCCGCGCGGCAAGGGGGATCTCATCTCGCGCGGGCCTTGCGCACCGCGTGTTTCCCTCCGCTTCTGGCGAGATGAGACTACTTCGTCGGCTGTTTCTTCGGACCGGCTTTCCCGCCGGCCCACTCGCCCTTGGCGTCGTGCTTCAGCTCGCCGTAGCGGCGCAGGAGTTCGCCGACCGCGTCGTCGCTCTTGTCGACCTGGAGTTCCAGCCAGCAGCCGGGGACGCCTTTCTTGGCCACGCGGATCCCGGCGGCCAGACGCCCGCGGTGGTCGCCCCCGGCGCGGTCGCCTGCCGCCAGGGCAGCCATGAGCCGGTCCGCGAGGCTCCCCTTGGTCTCTTCGTAAGCCCGGGCCATGGCCGCGATCACCTCGCGACCGGTTAGGGTATTTCCTTGACAGGCGTAATAGCGGCCGGTCATCCCGCCCCACCAGACGCCGGAAGGATCCGCGTTGGCCGGGTTCCGATTGACCGCCCGGCCCCGCACGTCCACGATGGCCAATTGCCGCTTCTCTCGCTGCGGATCATCGCCGAGAAGCTCGGCCAGCACTTGTTCCGGCGCCTTGCCCGCGGCCAACAGATCGAGGGCCCGCTCGCCCCATTGCGGGTTGTGCCAGTGCTGGGTGCAAAACGCCCCCACGCCGGCGCGGACGTAGGGCACCACCGTGCCCACGGAAGGATACTTGCTCGCCACGGCCGCGCCGCAGATTCCCGTCTCCGGATCGGCCGCCACGATCGAGAACGTCCCCGTAACCTGCGGCAGCCTCTCCTCCGCCGGGGCCAATCCGGCCGCCAACAGCCACCCGATGCAAGCGCTGCAAAGAAATCGCGTCATCATGTCACACATCACAGCTTGTCCACCTGGGTGATGATATCCTCGAAGCGGCGCTCGACCAAGAGCCGCCCGTAGTCGCGCAACGCGCCTTTGCCGGTATTCCGCCAGCCGGCCCATACGGTCTTCTCTTGGGCGGCCAGCGCCACCTGCCGGTTGACCAGGGTCGTTTCCGCGTCGATGAAACGCCTTAGCGTGGCGGCATCCCACGTGGGCATTTGCCGGGCGAGACTGGCCAGCCGGCCGATGATCGTCTCGGAGAGCTTCTCGCCGTCGGCCCGCGTCGCGTGCTTCTTCGGGTCGCGGCCGCCCACGCCCCGATGCGGCGCATCGCCGAGCTGCGATAGATCGACACTCTCCGGATAGAGATAGAGCATCAACGAGGTTTCGCCCCAGGCGGCGTGATCGCCCCCGTAGCCCGCGTCCAGGGCAAGCCAATACTCGGGCGTTCCGAGGACCGGCACGCCCAGGGCCCGGCTCATGCGGACGGCGGCCTCGCGGATGACCATTTGCTGGGCCGCGCCGTAGTGGCCGGTGAGCAGGATCATCGCCTTGAACCCCTGGCGAACGGCCTCGCGGCAGAGCTTCTCGACCCAGCCGCGCACGAGGACGGAAAAGATGTCGTTCTCGGGCTCCATGACGAAGGTGTGCGGCTCGTCCAACCCGCCGACGCCGCCGAACAGGGCCGGGGCCACCAGCCCGCCGCCGCGCTGGGCGGCGCGGGTGCAGAGGAGATGGGCCTTCACCGCGTCCAGTCCGACGATGTTGTGCAGCCCGTGCCACTCGACGGTTCCCAGGGGCTGAAAAAGCGTGGGACAGGCCTTCATGGCCTCGTCGATCTGGCGGGGCCGGAGGTGCTCCAGGCGGACTTCTTTCGCTGCGGGGCCGCTCTTCGGCTCGCGTGGCTCGGCCGGTGCTGTGGCCGGCCCTTGTGAGGCAATGGCCTGCGGCACGCCGATCGCTGCGCCGGCCGCCGCCAACGAGCCCGCGGTTTTCAAGAGCGTGCGACGAGGTATCCTCGCGATTCGGTCTGTCATAGATTGCACCTCTCCGCCTGTGATTGGCACTGCCGTGCCGGGTTGCCAAGAATGGGTAAGGTTATCATGTCTGGCCGCCGTCCGGCACTGGCACCCCGCCGGGGAGCGCTCGGGGGATTCGCTGACCGCCACTATTGGTGGGTATGTGCCTCGCAACGGTCCTTCCCTTTTCTCACGCGAGCAGAGGTTCTGCTTGCGCGACCAGCCGCTTGGAGGCAGGGGCCGGGCTTGACTACAATAGGAGTTTTGGCCCTCGCTCGCCCGGGTTGAGGTTTGGTCTGATGAGTAGCGACGCACACGAGCCACAAGAGAACGTTCCCGAGGCCCCAGGGGGGCCGGCAACCCCGGAGAACCCGGTCTCCCCCGGGGATTCTGCGGCGGGAGAGTCGGCCCCTGGTGCTCCGCCGCGGCGGCGGATCCTGATCGGCTCCCAGCGCGATCCTGCCGCGTATCGGCCCAAGCCGAAACGCGACTGGGTTTCCCCCCGCAGGAAGGACAGGGAACGACGCAAGAAGGAAGATGCCAAGCCGCCTCGGGGAGACGCCTCCCGGGTGGAAAGCCCGGCAACCGAGCCCCCTTCTCAGCCCGAGGTGCCCCCGCTGCCCCTGGAACGTCCGCAGGAGCCATTGCCCGCTACACCTCTGGCGGCCGCTGCCCCCGAGGCCGCCCAAACCTCCCCCGGCACGCCGCCGGCGCCCAGAGCGGTCGCGGAGTCTGTGCCGGCGGCGGTTGACTCCCCGGCGATTCCGTCCAGCCAACCGGTCCCGGCCGAGGCCCCCGCTGCGCCGGCGGCGGTTGACTCCCCGGCCATTCCGTCCGGCCAACCGGTCCCGGCCGAGGCCCCCGCTGCGCCCGCGGGCCGCCCGGAGCGTGGCCGCCGCGGTCGGAGGGAGCCGCGCCGCGACCGGGCTACCCTCGCCGAGGAAGTGATGAAGTCGCTCGAGGAGAAAGCCGGTCTGCGGAGGGTCCCGCTTCCCAGTCTCCGCAATCAATTGCCCGCGGATTTGGAGGAGGAGTTCCAGCAGGCACTCTCCGACGCCTCCGTCGATTCGCTCATGACCGAGGACGAGTCCGTCACGCGCCAGGGCCCGCTGGAGCCGGAATCCCGCCACGTGGCCCGCGTCGTGGCCGTCCACCGGGAGGACGTGTTCGTCGAGCTGGGAGGCCGGGAACAAGGGACGGTGCCGGCGAGGCTGTTCCCCGAGCCGCCGCAGCCCGGCGCGACCTTCGAGGCGATCGTGACCCGCTTCAACCCCGAGGAGGGTCTTTACGAGATGACGCTACCCGGCGCCGCCGCTCAGGTCGGGGATTGGTCGCAGGTCGCCGAGGGGATGCTCGTCGACGCCCGGGTCACCGGCCACAATACCGGCGGACTGGAGTGCGAGGTGAACCGCATCCGCGGCTTCATTCCCGTGAGCCAGATTTCGCTCTACCGCGTCGAGAACCTCGCCGAGTTCGTCGACCAGAAGTTCACCTGCCTGGTCACCGAGGCCAATCCGGAGCGGCGGAACCTCGTCCTCAGCCGCCGCGCGGTCCTGGAGCGCGAGAAGGAGGAGGCCCGGAAAACCCTCCTGGAATCGCTCGCCCCCGGACAGATCCGCGAGGGCGTGGTCCGCAAGCTGATGGACTTCGGGGCCTTCGTGGACCTCGGCGGCGTGGACGGCCTCTTGCACGTCAGCCAGATGGGCTGGGGACGAGTGCAGCACCCCCGCGAAGTCGTCCAGGAGGGCCAGTCCATCCGCGTGCGGATCGACAAGGTGAACCGCGACACGGGGCGGATCAGCCTCGGCTACCGCGAGATGCTCGAAAACCCCTGGACCAACGCCGACGGGAAGTACCTGGCCCACACCGTGGTCCGCGGCCGCGTGGTCAAGCTGATGGACTTCGGGGCCTTCGTCGAATTGGAGCCGGGGGTCGAGGGTCTGGTACACATCTCGGAGCTCGCGCACCGGCGGGTCGCCCGCACGAGCGACGTGGTCAAAGAGGGCGAAGAGGTGGACGTGATGATCCTGTCGGTCGACGTCGAGGCCCGGCGGATCAGCCTCTCGATGAAAAGCGTCCTCGCGCCGCCGGAGCCGGAGAGTCCCGTCCCGACGGAGTCTGCGGTAGGGCAAGACGGCGTTCCCCCGTCAAAGTCGTCCAAGCCGCGCAAGTCACCGGCCCAAACGCTCCAAGGCGGCCTGGGCAAATCTCCCCGCGGCAAGTCCTTCGGCCTGAAACGGTAGACGCACCGGAGGCGAGGGTCCGGGGTTCAGTTTTCAGAGCCGGGCCGTGTCGGCCCGGTGTGAGGGTTCGGGGTTCAGGGCTCAGAGCCGGGTCGTGTCGGCCCGGTGTGTGTCCCTCTCGTTCGTCACGGGTCTTCGAGACGCTGATTTGCGAGATGGAAACGTGAGACGCTCGCGGCCATGGACTCGGCAGCAGCGAGGAGGAAGGGGACGCCTCTTGGAGAACGAGCGAATCTTGATACGTACGCGGTCGCGGCTTAGATTAGGGCCATGACGGCGAGCCGAGTGTCCCAGGAAGCCGGCGAACCTAGAACACGCCGCTATGACGCGTGGTTTTCCCAGCGTGCTGTGCCACGGCCATACGACAATAGTCTTTTGGCCGTGACGAGCGCGGCCGGGTAATCGTTTCTCAGGTGGGTGCATGGCCGATCCGCAACAGTTCGACGTTTTCCTTAGCTACAACAGTAAGGATAGACAAGCGGTGCGTTGCCTTGGCCGGGCGCTCAAGAAACGCGAGCTGACCGTGTGGCTCGATGAGTGGGAGCTTCCTCCAGGATGTCTATGGCAGAACGCTCTTGAGGATATCATCGCGAACTGCAAGTCAGCCGCGGTCTGCGTCGGCGAGAACGGCGTCGGCCCTTGGGAAGAGCCGGAAATGCTGGCGTTGATCAGGCGGTTCGTGAACGAGAAGAAAAAGACCGGAATCACATTGCCCGTGATTCCTGTTCTTCTTCCCAAAGCGCCACAGAGTATCAAGCTTCCGGTGTTCCTCGAAGGTTTCACCTGGGTTGACTTGAGCAAGGGCTTGAAGAAAGCCGGGCTCGACCGTCTTCAATGGGGAATCACCGGCGAGGACCCACGGGCCCGAGAAAAACGCTCGGCGTCCGTTCTGCCGTTTCCAGTGAAGCCGGCGCGGATCGAACGTGCGGAAACACAACGGCTTCCTCGCCGGCTGCTCGGAGACCTCAAGAGGTCGATGGCAGGTGGAGAACTCCGCGATTCCCTGATCGCTCCGATCGTGCTGGCCGTGTTGAGCGGTGAGACCGAGCTCAAACTGGCGAGCGGCTACAATCCGTCTTGGATAACCACGGGTATTCGGCTGAGCGATGAGTACTTTGTCCTCGTCAGAGAGAGCGCCGGTGAGCGAGACTGGCAGAGGGACTTTGCCCAGACGGTGACGCCGACACTGGTCGGCGCAGTGCGTTCGCTCCAGCGGTCTGCCGATGCCCAAGCGCTGGCCATGAGACTTTGCGAAGCCATCGCCGCACGGCTTCGGCTCGGGTTGATCTGGCCGGACGATCCAGACCAGTTCAACGACTTGGCCAATGGGATCTATCGGGCCTGTCTTCAGGCAACAGAGCTCGAAAGCGACGCAGTCCTTGCCCAACTCAAAGGGTTGACTGTGCGGGGGCCGGAGTGACAGTGCATCGGCGGATGGTTCGCGTCACGTACCGGTTCTGCGGCGATGCTGTCGCGAACCGTGATCGTCCGGCTCGATGTCATCGTTGCGGCGCGGATCGATTTGACCGAGGCCTCGTGAGAAGTCGTGTCTTTGGCCGCGGGTGATCCGCCGGAGCCATAGGCGTTGCGCTTCAAGGTCATCGGCTGGCCCGTTCAGCAGCGCCTCGAATTCGGCCCGAGTCAGAGGCTTCAAATCGGTCGCTTCCGGCTTCGATGAGCCCAGTGATCGGTTTACGGCACTGACATCTGTACGCAGTCGATCGATGTGTCGCTGGTAGAGTTCATACAGACGATCAACACTCTCAGCGGTCCTTGCCATCGGTTGAGCCTCCGTGGTTTGACGGAGTATGACCGATTTCCGGCAGTAATGGAACCCTACCTTTGGGTAGAAAGAAACAGAGGGGCGGTGTACTCCGTACGTACACGCCGCCCGCAAGGTAGGAGGGGTCCAGTTGCCGCTTCTCGGGCGAGAGGTTTGGGTCGCCTCGGTAGGACAGGCAGTCTGACCAAGATAGCAAAGCCTCTTGGGATCTGGGCTCTCTCGTCGGCGATGCCCGGGTCCCAGCCGTAGGCGGCGAAGACGGCTGCGTCGAGCCGCTTGTGGGCCAGGTCGAGCCACGCCGGGCGCTCGTTGTAGAGGTTGGTGAGAGTGCGCTTCTTGAGGCTTTCGGCGCAATCGGGGTCCTTGGGCACAATCCTCGGCCAGCGCACGGTGCCAATGCCGGGCGTAGGGTGCGTGCTTGCACGCACGCCTGTCTCCGTATCCTGCGTGCTTGCACGCACGCGGGTCTCCGTACCGTTTTCCGCCGGTACAACCGCGTGGTTGCAAGCAACCACCCTACCAAGAGCGCGGACCGTGGCCGGATCGATGTAGCGGGCCCACGGGCCGTCGGTCGAGCCGGGGAACTGGAGCACCTCGGTCTTCGTCCACTCCGGCGGATTGAGCCAGCGGCTGCGTAGCTCATCGAGTTCCTTGGCCGCCGCGGCAATCGCCGCCTGCTACTCTGGCAACGGTCTCGCGTGACGCACGAGACCAACGGAGGCGTCCATCGCCGCATTGCCCAAATGGGCCAGAGCTATGCTTCGTCCTGGGAGCGGACGGTGGCTTCCCAAGGCTTGATTACTCCGCGCATGCGAGCCGCGACCCCCTCCCAAGTAGAGTGACGGTCCACCTTAGAAAGGTCGATAGCGGTTTCCACCGCGTTCCGTGAACCGACCACCTCAGGCTGAGTCCGCTTGCGTTGTGGAACTTCGCGAATCATGAAGTCGGCCTCTCGAAAACACGGCCAATGGCAGTCAGGCCGTCCAGATGAAGGGAAATCACATCCATTATACGAATCTGATCGACGGAAGGGGTCTTCGGCTTCAGCCCGAGGCTCCTGGCCTCGTCCTCGTCGATGATAAATCCGTGCTCAGGATACGTCTCAACCAACCGGCTGGCAACATCTGTAGCTTTCCCCTCTCCAAGGCGATGGGTTAGGAGCCTTCGGGCGTATTCCTCCCCCACCTTGAGTAGCCGGGACATCTGTGTATACCGAACCACATCGATACTTCTGAATAGGGGATCCGTCAAACGGGCGACACGCCACCTTGCCAGCAACACGGGCGATTTTCTGGCAATGGTCGGTATCCGGCCGGGTGGTGTCAACCTCCACCATTTGCCGATCCAACCATTCTCGGTATTGCCGACGGGTTTTCATACCTCAAGTGTAGGCTGCGCAAGCATCATCCGCTCTCGTGCGTGGGCGAACGGTTGGCGGAACCGTCCCGGATACCTATACTGAAGTGATCCCCTTGCAAACCGTGCCAAGATATGTTACTTATAGTCTACGCGAACCCAATGCAGCAACTCGGTCGCTGCGCCGACCCCATCGACAGAGTTACCTTTTATAGGCCACTAGAGTAGCGAAAGCTGGAATGGATCGAAGCATACGTTCGGACAAGGTTGCGAGTCAGTTCATTGACCAAATCGTGCATGGCGACTGCCGGGAAGTGCTTGGCAACGCGCCTAGCGATTTCTTTTCGGCGTGCATTACGGATCCGCCGTACAACTATGAGTTCATAGGCCGGAATTGGGATGAGAGTGAGATTGAGCGCAGAGTGGAGCGGGTCCAGAACTCCAACACTCTGGTCAAGAACATCCCGTATGGAAGCGGCTTGGCGGGAGGTGTGCGAAACAAACGTTGGTACGAGCGCAACAGACAGAACATCATCGAATACCAAGATTGGTGTCGTTCATGGGCGGAGCCAATGTTTCGCACACTCCGCTCTGGCGCTTACGTCCTGGTCTTTAACAGCACAAGGACTATCGCGCATGTTCAAGTAGCTCTTGAATATGCCGGGTTTTATGCGCGCGATACTCTGGTATACCGCCGACACGCCGGAATCCCAAAGGGACTGAACTTCTCGAAGAAACTCAGGGAACTAGGCCAGTCTGACTGGAAAACCTGGGAAGGTTGGCATAGTTGCCTGCGGAATGAATGGGAGGCTATTTGCCTTGTGCAGAAGCCACTGCTTGACAACTACATCAACACCGTCAAGTCAACTGGCGTAGGGCTGATACATGCTCAGATGGTTCCTGACGGTGGTTTTCTGAGCAACATAATTGAGGGCTTCAAGAAGGAATCGAACGAATCAACTAGATTACACTGCACAGTCAAACCTCTGGAACTAATCCGGTTCCTGATTGAACTGGTTGTGCCACAATCGCCGGGTCATATCATACTTGACCCCTTCGCCGGAACGGGGACAACTTGTGTCGCTGCAAAGCAGCTTGGGCACAGTTACCTCGGTATCGACATTAGCGAAAAGTACTGCGGACACGCTGAGAACCGGTTGCGTAAGTGCTTGTTGCCGCAAAGCGAAGATCGGCGTGGGCTCGGTGGCAACACTGCACAACTACCGTCTACGGGGCAGAAATCTTTGTTTTGCGTTTGCTCCGGTCGATCCGATACTCTACGCCGATAGCTGATAGCCAAGCGTAGAAGTCTACGTGGGTTTTCTCTTTGATGTAGTCGAACGTTCCCCGGCCAGTGAGAACCCGCCAACCGCCAACATGACACGCTTGTATGGCAGCCGGGAGATTGTCCTCCCGGACAATAAGAAAGACGGGCGAATAGCCGTGGTCGCGGAGTGTCTTGCCGTACTGTTTGAACTTTTTGAGAGTGCCCGAGTCGCCCGACCCAATTCGGTACTTGGTGTCAATCGCATCCTGTCCCGCAATCAGATCACACAGTTCATCTTGTCCGTCGCGGTATCCCGGTCCAAAGCCTTCGACGGTTTCGCGGAATAGCGCCGTCACAAGGAGTTGCCAGCACATTCCTAACTCACGTCCCCAATACTGCCGATTCTCTCGCTTCAACTCAGGCATTACTCCAAACACGTCCATGATAACATCATGTTCGTCGTTCTCATCGCTGTAGGTCTTTTCGGTGAATGAATCGCTGTATTGGCGAACGATTCGCCTTAAGGACGCCTCGCCCGGTATCGCTATCTGCTTGTCTGCCACACTCAGAGTCCTTCCGTAAGCTGTGAAATCGAAACACCAAGCGCCCGCGCGATAGCGTCGATATTGCAGAGAGCGACGTTTCGCCTTCCGCGCTCGATTCCGCTTATGTAGGTTCGGTCAAGTCCGCATTTCTCGGCAAAGGCTTCCTGAGAAAGCCCCCGCGCCTTGCGCAACTTGCGGACCCGGTTGCCGAACCGGTCAAGGATGCCGGGGCGCGCACTCATTGCGCGAACCTCTGGGGCCGTGTACTATGAGTGACACCCGCCGATGTAGACAAACATCGGCTAAGACCAGCGGGGGGAATGAGTTGTTTACAATCCGGCCCTGACCACCCTTGTAGCGATAACACTTCCGTTACCACTCATACGGGGGCGGGTACAATGGGGGATGTGCAAAAGGATCAAAGTCCATATATTGTGGGCGCGCGTCAATCTGCTACAATATATGGGACTTGTATCTCCGGTGGAACCGGGCGGGCGGTCCGTCCGAAGAAACCGGATCGGGTGACTCTCATGGAGGTTAAACCGAATGAGCAAACCCAAAGGGTTGAAGCCGGGGCAACCCGCTCCGGCTTCGGGCCAGTATCAGCAGATTGGGCCACAAGGGGGGAAGGGGCATGAGGTAACAACCGTCAAAGGTGAAGAACCTCTGCCGCCTACCTCCAAACCTGGATCGACGTACAAGCTGGTCGATCCGAGTAAGAACAAGTCGGGGAAGGGCTGAGTAGCCCACCGACCACGGCCCCGCCCGTGATTCAGCGGGCGGGGTTTGTCTGTTACCGACGCCTTTGGAAGGAAACAGTATGAGCGAAGCGCCCACAATCATGTGGACCGTGGTCACCTCGGGGCGGAGGGCCTCGGGGTCGAAGAAGACCTTGCGCAGCACGTCGAGGTTGCGGGGCTGGGCCAGCCCGGCGAGGTTGAAGGCGTGGACCTGCTTGGCCGTGCCGGTGAAGTTGGTGTGGACCT
>CAYGZA010000166.1:0-14654 GCA_964354135.1 uncultured Planctomycetaceae bacterium | reverse complement strand
CAAACACCAAACGGGGGTGACCTCGTATTACTGACACTTGGCCGATGAAGGATGAGGGATGAGCAACGCCTGCTGCGTACTGTGCGGTTACTTCCCTGTTCATCCTTCATCCCTCATCCTTCATCCTTTCTTCCACTTCCACCGTCAGCGTCCCGGCGTTGTCGTGCAGCTCGCCGGCGGAATCGTTGATCCGCAGGAACAGGGTGCCGGATTGCTTCGGGACCAGCTCGGCGCCCAGGCCGACGGGGATCGGCCGGATGAGCGCACTCGGCCCCGTCCGTGGGACCTGGTCCGGCCGGACGGCCGCCATGAGGATCCCCAGCGGCTGCCCGCGGTAGTAGCGGATCGAGACCCCGTTGGGCTCGCACCACCACACTTGCGGCCGGCCGGCCACCTGGTATCGCCCCGCCGCTCGCAGCCGATAGCGGGCCCCGGACTCCAGCCGGAGGCCGCTGTTCTGCCAGCCGCGATCGGCAGCGACCGCGACCTTCGCACCATCCCCGGGGAGCGGCCGGCCGGGGGTGAAGTCGATCGCCGTTCGCTCGAAGTCGTAGCCGTATTCGAGGTCCGCAACGAAGACCTGCCACTCTTCGGCCAGCTCGCCCCAATCGTTGCCGAGGAGCTTCACGAAGCGGTTCGTAAAATCGGGGTCGCCGATCCATCGGGCGAGCCGGCGGAACCGCTGCCGGTAGCGGGGATGGCGGTCGAGGAACGTCGCCGCCGCCCAGCACCACCCATACGGCTCGGTCTCGCGGTGGGCCTGGGGGCCGTAGTCGAACACGCCGCGGAGCGTCTTGGCCCGATGGGCATCGAACCCGTCGCGGACGATCTTGATCCGCCCCCACATTGGCACCTCGTTGCGACGGGCCGGAGCGTAGCCGAGCGTCAACCGGCCATCCCGCCAGCGATGGGTCCCCAGCATTTCGGCCATCCCCTCCATGTACCACGGCGGCCCGCCGCCGCCCAGGACCGTGTTCATGAAGGCGTGCGTCCCCTCGTGCAGCACCAGGTGGGCCCGGTAGTAGTCGCTCGACTGCTCGTAGACCCAGACCCTCTTGCCCACCGAGTAGCCGTGCAGAAACGCCGGCAGCCCGTCGGGCAAGAGCCCCGCGGCCTGGAACAAGGCCCGGTCCTTCATCACGCAGCCGGTCACGTGCCAGCCGGCGTGCCGGGCCGGATCGACGCCGAAGTACGCACACCACTGCGCTAGCGCCTGGTCGAACATCTCCGGGAGGGCGTCCACCAGGGGTGAGGACGGCAAGTCGGTGTGCAGCGTGAGGTGCTTGCCCGAGAGCTTGCGGATTTCGGCACCCGGCGCGGTCGTCCACCCGCCGTAGGCGGCAACGAGCCAACAAGCCAAAAACCCCGCCACGATTCTCGACGTGCCACGTCGGGCCATGCCATCCCCCGTCAAGAACTGAACCCTCACCCGCTGCGTTGCCGAAGGTGCGCGGGTATCATATCTATTCTAAACGGGGTTTCACGATCACGGGAGGGCGAGGCTCCCGCCGAGCCGCACTTCTGGTCGCCAAACTCGCGTTTTCCGCCAGGCTCGGCAGGAGCCTCGCCCTCCCGGGAACACGTGGCCCATGAATTACTCACCCGCTGTCCCTCATCCCTCACCCCTCGCCCCTCGCCCTTCGTCCCTCGTCTCTTGGCTCGCGATCGCCGTGTGCTTTCTGGCGGCCGGCTGCCGGTCGAGATCCGGCCCTGAAGTGATCGTCTACTGCGCCTTGGACGCCCAGTTCTCCGAGCCGATCCTCAACGATTTCGCCGGCCAGAGCGGGATTGCCGTGCGGCCGAAGTTCGACGCGGAATCGACCAAGACCATCGGCCTGGTCGAGGCAATCCTGGCAGAGGGCAACCGGCGGACCCGCTGCGACGTCTTCTGGAACAACGAGATCCTCCACACGCTGCGACTGGAAAAGGCGGGGCTCCTGGACGTCTACGCGCCGCCCGCCGCCAAGGACTTTCCGGACTGGGCCCGCTCGCCCGAGGCGCGGTGGCACGGCTTTGCCGCCCGGGCACGCATCCTGGTGGTCAACGCCCATCTCGTGCCGCCGGCGGAGCGGCCGGCCTCGATCCTCGACCTCGCGGATCCGAAGTGGCGGGGCCGCTGCGGCATCGCCAAGCCGCTGTTCGGCACTACGGCGACCCATGCCGCCTGCCTCTTCGCGGCCTGGGGCGACCGGCGGGCCAAGGACTTCTTCAGACGGTTGAACTCCAACGAGGTGAAGATCCTCTCCGGCAATCGGCAGGTGGCTGAGGCCGTTGCGGCCGGCCGGATTGCCTTCGGCCTGACCGACACCGACGACGCCGTCGTGGAGCTGGAAAGCGGCATGAGGGTGGCGATCGTCTTTCCCGACCAGCAGGAGGGCGGACTCGGGACGCTCTTGATTCCCAACACGCTGGCGATCGTCCGCGGTGGGCCCAATCCCGCGGCGGCCCGAAAACTGGTCGATCATCTCCTCTCGCCGCAGGTTGAAGCGCGTTTGGCCGCCGGACCAAGCGCCCAGATCCCGCTTTCCCCGACGCTCCAGGCCCCGGAGCGGCTGGGCGTCCCGAAGCCGCTGCGGACCATGCAGGTCGATTTTCGCGCTGCCGCCGACCGGTGGGACGAAGCCGCCCGGTTCCTGCGCGACGAGTTCGCCCGCGCCAATTGACTCGCCCCGGCGGAAGCGGACAATGGGTAGCCGGCGGTAGGGCAGCATGGCGTGGGTCGCACTGGCGGCTTGCCTGCCAGTGCGGGATTCACACGTGTGAACAAGCCACCCGTGCCGCCGTGATCCTTGTGCTCGAACCCAAGAGGAGGACTCCCAGTGTACTACCATCGCTTGAAGACGTTGTGCAGATGGCTCGCCGTGGCCATCGTCGGCTTGATGGCCCCATCCCTTCACGCCGAGGATTCCGCCGCGGTGAAGAAGGTCTTCGCCGATCCGCCGCGGATCTACGCTTCCGCCCCGCTCTGGGTCTGGAACGACATGCTCACCGAGGAGCAGATCCGTGGCACGCTCCGCGACCTGGCCGGGCAGAAGGTCAAGCAGGCATTTGTCCACCCGCGCCCGGGCCTGATGACGCCCTACTTGGGCGACCAGTGGTTCCGCCTCTGGAAGGTCGCCCTGGACGAGGCCGAGAAGCTCGACATGAACATCTGGATCTACGACGAAAACTCCTATCCGAGCGGTTTTGCCGGCGGGCACGTCCCCCAGGTCATGCCCGAGTCCCGCGGCCGCGGGCTGGTGTTCCGCGAGGAGAAGCAGCCGGGCATGGCGAAAAAGGGGTCAGAACTATTTTCCGGGGCGGTGGGCGATGTTCCGACACGCGATTCCTCCGGAAAAATAGTTCTGACCCCTTTTTCTGCCGTCGGCATTTACCGCATCACGCCCGACGGTTTCGAGAACGTCACCGAAAAGGCCCGCGCCGGCGAGAAGCTGCCCGAAGGGCGCTACACCGTCGCCGCGGTCGCCCGCGCCGCCGACGGCCCCTGGTACGGCGACCGCTGCTACGTCGATCTCATGTATCCCGGCGTGACCGAGAAGTTCCTCCAGATCACGCTCGACGCTTACAAGCGCGAGATCGGCGATCAGTTCGGCAAGCGTGTCCTGGGCTCGTTCACCGACGAGCCGCAGCTCCTGCCGGCTGGCGGCCTGCCCTGGACCGACCACCTGCCTGCGGCGTTCCAGAAGCGATGGGGCTACTCGCTCGTGGACCACCTGCCCAGCCTGATCCGGCCGGTGGGCAAATGGAAGCAGGTGCGGCACGACTACTTCCAGGTCGTGCTGGAGCAGTTCATCGAGCGCTGGGGCAAACCGTACTACAACCACTGCGAGAAGCTGGGGATCGCGTTTACCGGCCACTACTGGGAGCACGAATGGCCGCGGTGCCTCCTGGTGCCCGACAACATGGCCATGTACGCCTGGCAGCACTTCCCCGGCATCGATTGCTTGATGAACCAGTACCAGGAGAACACCCACTCCCAGTTCGGGAACGTCCGGGCGGTCAAGGAGCTTTCGAGCGTGGCCAACCAGCTCGGCAAGAAGCGGACTCTCTGCGAGCTTTACGGGGCCGGCGGCTGGGACCTGCGCTTTGAGGACATGAAGCGGATCGGCGACTGGCTCGAAGTGCTGGGCGTCAACCTATTGGATGAGCACCTCTCCTACGTCACCCTCCGTGGGGCGCGCAAGGCCGACCACCCGCAGTCGTTCTCCTACCATGAGCCGTGGTGGGACTCGTACCACGTGGTGGCCGGCTACTTCACCCGCGTCACGGCGGCCCTGTGCCACGGCCAACAGGTCAACAAGATCCTCGTGCTGGAGCCGACCACAACGGCGTGGATGTACCAGGCCGACTCGACGCAGGGGGCTCGCCTGGGCCAGATCGGCAAGACCTTCTTCGACCTCTTGATGACGCTCGAGCGGGCCCAGGTGGAATACGACATCGGCTGCGAAAACATCATCGCGGACCACGGGGCCGTCGAGGGGCAACACTTCAAGGTCGGCCAGCGCAACTACGAGGTGGTTGTACTGCCGCCGATGACCGAGACGCTCCGAGGCAAGACGATGGACTTGCTGGAGGGATACCTGAAGGCCGGTGGCCGCGTGATCTCTTGCGGGCCGGCGCCCGCCTTGGTCGACGGCCGGCCGTCGGACCGCGGTCCCAAGCTCGCTCAGAGCGACACCTGGAGGACGGTGGACGCGGACGCCTTGTGGGCGATCCTCCAAGGCATGGGCAACGACGGTCTTACCGTCCGCCGCGCCGCCGACGACAAGGGCATCCTCTTCCATCACCGCCGCCGACTGGACGATGGCGACTTGGTGTTCCTGGTCAACACGAGCATCGAGCACCCGGCGTCCGGCGTGATCGAGTCGCCGACCAAGGGGGTCGAACGGTGGTGCCCGGTCACGGGAAAGGTCTCTGCCTATCCGTTCGCGGCGGAGGGGAGTGGCATCAAGGCCAAGTTCGAGGTTCCCCCGTGCGGCAGCCTGCTGTTGTTCCTCTCCAAAGAGGCACTAGAGCCGGCAGCCGTGGCCGAGGAGAAGGCGGCCGCCATCCAGCCCGCCGGGCCCGTGCAAGTCCGCCGCGTCGAGCCGAACGTGCTCACCCTCGACTACCTGGACGTCACCGCCGGCGGCGAGACCCGCAAGGCCGCCTACTTCTACCAGGCCAATCAGTTCGCCTTCCAGAAGAACGGCATGGAGCGGAATCCCTGGGATAGCGCCGTGCAGTTCAAGGACGAGCTAGTGCGAAGGAGGTTCCCCGCCGAGAGCGGCTTCGAGGCGACCTACCGCTTCACGATCGAAGGCGAGGTGCCCAAGCCGCTCTGGATCGTGATCGAGCGGCCGGATTACTACCTGATCGCCTGCAACGGCACGCCGGTCGGCGCCGACAAGAATGCCTGGTGGCTCGATCGGGCCTTCGGCAAGATCGACATCTCCGCGACGGCAAAGCCCGGCAAAAACGCCGTGACGATCAAGGCCACGCCGTTTACGATCTATCACGAGATCGAGCCGGCCTACGTGCTCGGCGATTTCTCGCTCAAGGCGACGAAGTCGGGCTTCGCGATCGCCCCGCCCCAGCCGCTGGCAGTGGAGAAAGGGCTCGGCTGGAACCGGCAAGGGCTTCCGTTCTACGCGGCCGGCGTGGCGTACAGCCAGATGTTCGAGGTCGCCGAGCCGGCCGGCAAGTACCGCGTCTCCGTGCCCAACTGGTACGGGAGCGTGGCCAAGGTGTGCGTCAACGGCAAGCCCTGCGGCCACCTCGCGTGGCGGCCGTGGGAGTGCGACGTGACCGCGGCCATCCGGCCGGGCAAGAACACCGTCGAGGTCGTGGTGATCGGCACGCTCAAGAACACGCTCGGGCCGCACCACGCCGGACCGGGCGTCGGCAGCGCCTGGCCGGGCATGTTCCACCAGGGTCCCAAGGAAGGCCCGCCCCCCGGCGCCGCCTACCACACGCTGGGTTACGGGCTGTTTGAGGCGTTTACACTAAGGCAATCGGCACAGTGAGCGGCCGTCCGAGAGACGGACAATAGCCCTCGCGTAGCACGGGCTTCCAGCCTGTGCCCTGGTAAGCACTTGGGGAGGTCCTTTGCATGGGAATCAGTCGCCGCCGTTTCTTGGGGCAATCCCTTGGGGCCGCCGCCGGTTTGGGCGGGCTCGGGATCGCCGTGACCCCTTCAGGCAACGCCGAGGAGAAGAAGCCGGTGAGCACCAGCCCCGCGATTCCGATCGTCGACACCCACCAGCACCTCTGGGACCTCGCGAAGCTCCGCCTGCCGTGGCTCAAGGGGGCCGGGGAGCTCAACCGCAGTTACGTGATGAAAGACTATCTGGAGGCGACCCAAGGGCTCGGCGTGGTCAAGGCGGTCTACATGGAGGTGGACGTCGATCCGGCCGACCAGGTGGCGGAGGCCGAGTACGTCCTCGAAATCTGCCGGCAGGGGCGATCGCCCACCTGCGCCGCGGTGATCGGCGGTCGCCCGGGCGCCGAGGGTTTCCGCGGCTACATCACCCGCTACAAGGACAGCCCGCACATCAAGGGCGTCCGGCAGATCCTTCCCGGCCCCGAGTCGGGAAAGGCGTTTTTCCTGGAGAAGCCCTTTGTCGTCGGGATCCAGCTCTTGGGCGAGCTGGGGATGAGCTTCGACCTTTGCATGCCCCCGGCGGCGTTGGGCGAAGGGGCGAAGCTGGTCGATCGTTGTCCCGGGACGCGCTTCATCCTCGACCACTGCGGCAATGCCGACGTCAAGATGTTCCGGCCCGCCGAGCGGCACGAGTCGCCCCAGAAGGCCCAGACCGCACGCCGCTTCGTGGACAACTGGCGGCGGGGCATCGACGAGTTGGCCAAACGCAAGAACCTGGTCTGCAAGATCTCCGGGATCATTGCGACGGTGCCCAAAGGGAATTGGACCCCGGACGATCTGGCCCCGATCATCAACCACTGCCTGGACTCGTTCGGGCCGGATCGGGTGATGTTTGCCAGCGACTGGCCGGTCTGCACCCAGGGGGCCGCGCTGCGGCAGTGGGTCGAGGCCCTCCGTCACGTGGTCCGCGATCGCAACGAAGCGGACCGGCGGAAACTCTGGGGCGAGAATGCCGTGCGGTTCTATGGATTGGGGGCGATCGGCTAAACGGGGTTTCACGATCCCGGGAGGGCGAGGCTGCCCAGCCCCGGAAAGGCCCCGTGAGGCTCTCGCGATTGGTCCGTTTGAGCAATGAAGCGCTTCCTGCAAATCCTCCGGCCCTTGGTGGTGTTGGCGGTTTTCGTCGCCGCAGTAGGGCTCCTGTACCACGAGCTTAAGGATTTCGAGTACGCCAAACTGATCGAAGGTCTCAGGCAGATCCGCCTTTCGCACGTAGCCCTGGCAATCGGGCTGACTGCCCTGAACTACGTCTTCCTCTTCGGGTACGACTTCCTGGCAATCCGATACATCGGGCGTCCCCTGCCGTTGTGGAAGCTGGCGATTGCCTCGTTTGTGGGCCACGTGGCCAGCTTCAACTTCGGGTCGCTCCTGGGCGGGTCGTCGGTCCGCTACCGCTTCTATTCCGTTTGGAAGTTCTCGGCGCTCGAAATCCTGCAACTCATTGCCATTCTGGGTGTTACATTCTGGCTGGGGGTGTGCCTCCTGGCCGGAGTAGTATTCCTCCTAACCCCCTTTCCGATCCCCGAAGAGTACGCCGAAAGCGTGCCGGTCGCCGACGTCCGCCTTTTGGGCGTCGTGCTCATAACGCTTGTGGCGGGCTACTTGGGCATCTGTGCGGTTCGGCGTCGCCCTTTGAAGCTCTTCGGCAAGGAAGTGTTCCTTCCGCCGCCCGAGCTTTCTTTCGGGCAGATCCTCGTTTCGTGCGCCGATCTGATGGTGGCAGCGGCCGTGTTCTTCGTGCTGCTCCCCGCCGACACGGGAGTGGGGTACCTCCCGTTCCTCGGCGTGTTCCTGCTCGGGATGGTCGTGGCGGCCTTTACCCATGTCCCCGGCGGACTGGGGGTCTTCGACTCGGTCGTCTTGTTCTTTCTCACCCCCGAGCAGGCGCTGGCGCCGCTGCTGGTCTTCCGGGGAGTGTATTACCTGCTGCCGCTGGTGGTCGCCGGGAGCCTGCTTCTGGCCCACGAGGCGTTCCTCGGCAGGGAGTTCTTCAAGAGGCTGACCGCTTGGCTGCGCCGGACGCCGCCCGACGAAAGCGCGCCGGATGAGACGGAGGCGGGGCCGCCCTCAGCCGGGCGAAATCGATGCAACGAGAGCAGCGGACACAGTCATGTGCGAGACGAAGCCGCCGACGAGCCTTCGGGCAGAGACGGGAAGAACCGCGAAGACCCGCAGAGGCCGAATCCAAACGGCGACGTGAAGTCGGGGCAACCGAGCCCGTGATAGTGGGAAATGAACGGGTGGACTGCGACGAGGAAGCAACTCGGGGCGCAGCGGCGCCTCTTGCCGGCTTCGCTAGCCGCTACCCCTTGCCCGACTCGTCGATCTTCTTCTTGACGTCGTCCTGGACGTTGTCCACGCCCTTCTTGAACTCGTGGAGGCCGCTCCCCAGGGAGCGCATCACCGACGGCAATCGGTTCCCGAACAACAGCAGGGCAACGAAGCAGATGATCAGAAACTCTGTATTCCCGACGCCGAACACGGCCCGACCCCTCCTTTTCGCTGGAAACAGCCGCCTCACTCTTCTATTGTAGGCTATCCGACGGGATACTCAAAGACAAGGCCCGCGGGCGGACGGGGCCTCCGATAGCGCGGCGGGGCCCTGCGACCGCGGACCGCTTGCCCCCAAAGACAGGCCATGCCCACACCCCGCCGTAGAACGCGGTTGGGGAGGCTCGGGCTGGCCGCGGGAAGATCAAGGGCTTCGCCATGCACGGCAAAGAGCGAATCCGCCGCGCCATGCGGCACGAGCCGGTGGACCGGGTGCCGGTGATGTGCCAACTGGCAATCGGCCACTACCTGCTCAACACCGACGTCACTCCGGTGGAGCTTTGGTATACGAGCGAGGGGTTCGCCCGGGCCCTCGTGACCCTCCAAGGGCGCTACCGTTTCGACGGGATCCTCATCAACCTCCCCGGCCGCGACCCCGATTGGCTCCGCGAGGTCGACCGGATCGAGACTGCGGCGGACGGCGGCCAGTCGGTCTGCTTCCGCAATGGCGACGTAGCCCGCTGCCCCACCGACGACAACGTGCAGCATCTTCCCGCGGGTAGGCGGCGGTTCCCGACAATCGACGAAGTGGACCCCGAGAAGCTCTACTACGACGACCCGCACTGCGTCGGCGGGCTGAAGTACCCGTTCTACTACGGCACGGTCCCATGCCAGGCCGACCGCTCCGCATGGTGGCCCGACTACATCCTCCGCACGCTGGACCTGGTGCTTGCCCGGGTGGGCCGGACGGTATCGGTCCACGCCGAGGTCTTCTCGCCGTTTACGCAACTGATGGAGCTCTTTGGCTACCAGCAGGCCCTGATGCACCTGCTCGACGATCCGGACAAGTGCCGGGCGGTTCTCGCCGCATTCACGGAAGGCGCGGCCGACCTCGGCCGGCGTTACGCCCGGCGCGGGGCCGACGCGGTGCTGATCTCTTCGGCCTTTGCCGGCGGCGGGTTCATTTCCCTGCGGCAGTACGAGCAGTTCGTCCTGCCCTACGAGGCGGAGGTCGTGCGGCGCATCCACCGGACCGGCGTGCCGGTCTACACGCACACCTGCGGCCGCCTCGGCGACCGGCTGGAGCTGCTGGCCGACACGGGCACTGACGGCATCGACACGCTCGACCCGCCGCCGCTGGGGAGCGTGGACTTGGAGGACGCCAAGCGCCGCGTGGGCGACCGCGTCTTCTTCAAGGGGAACATCGACCCGGTCAACACGCTCCTCAAGAAGTCCCGCGAAGAGGTGCGGCAGGATGCCCTCTACCGGCTCAAGGTGGGCAGCCCGGGGAGCGGCTACATCCTCAGCAGCGCCTGTTCCGTCTCCCCCCGCGTCCCGCCGGAGAATCTCACCGTGCTGGCGGAGGCGAGCGAGGAGTTTGCCGCCTCGCGGGCCTGAATCACCGCCGCTGTGGCCTCTTCGCTGGTCATGGGGTCTGCTCCAACCGGCGAGCCAACGCCAGCCGGGCGCGGAGGATCTCTTGCACTTGTCGCTCATCCTTCAGGCTCAATCCTCTGGAAGCATCCGACGGGTGCTCGGGTCGCCCGCGATCTCAAGAGCGAGCTTCCCAGCCGCCTCCGCGCGAAGCCGAATGCCCGTGACCGGGCTCGCTATCCAGCCGTCGTCCGCAGCGGGAAGCCTCTCGTACGCGCCTTCCTTGAGGACGTACACTTCCGGGACCTTCGTGTCCCGGTCGATGATCCACATTTCCGGCACGCCGAGCTGGGCGTAGAAGGGCATCTTGTCCGCGGTCTCGTCGCCAGGGCTGCGGATCTCGACGACCACGTCGGGCGGGCCCTCCAAGTACTCGTTGCGGTCGATGCCAAACCGGGACGGAGTCATCAGCACCAGGTCCGGGATGCGGTAGCTGTTGGGCCAGCCGCCGACGCTGGCCACGTTGATGTGGTGACAGACCCTGTTTCCTCGCGGCCGGGCCCAGAATGCCCGCAGCCACGTCTCCAATTCCCACTGAAAATCCTGGTGTTCCCGGTTGGGCGACGGAACCATGTGCAACACTCCCTCCCACATTTCGTCAAACTGATCCGCACCGGTGCGGACTCGCCAGTCGAGGACAAACTGCGGGACTTCACGCATGACTGCTCTCATGAAGCGACCTCGAAACCGTTGAATCGGATCCCCCTTCCTACGATCCTATTGTATCCGCCGGTGAATCTCGCGGATAGCAGGTCGCTCCTCATCCGCGTTTGTCCGCGTCCATCTCCGGTTCCTCTCCCATTCAGTCCGACAAGGCCGCACGGAGGGTCAAGATCCCCGACGGCGGCATTTCGATCGCGCCGGTCACGGCCGGCCCCTCTTCTTCCTTCGGGCTGCTGATCGCGATCCGCTTGGGCGCCGGCTCGGACCAGATCACCCTCGCCTTCGCCGGCTGCGTGCTGGCGTTGAAGAGCCGCACCATGAGGGCCTTCTTGTCCTCGCTCGGCTTGAGCGAGGTGACCATCACGCTCTCCGGCTCAACCCGTAATAGCGACCGCACCGGCGGCGACTTCGGATCCACCGGCACGACCATCAAGGGCTGGCTCCGCTCGATCCCGAACCGGGCCGCCGCCACAGGGTCGAACCGCCCGTGCGGCCGCAGGGCGTACCGGAACGTCGTCGGGCCCGGCTGGTCCGCCTTGTAGTTTGTCTCCCAGTAGTTGTTCATCGCGTAGGAGAAGAACGTCTGCGACGGCCCGATCTTGCTGATCCAGGCCTTCGGATCGAAGGGGCTCTGAACGTCCGTCGTGATCCCGCCCACCTCGACCAGCGGCGTGTCGGGCACGGCCACCGTGACGCCGTAGTCGGCATTCGACACGTCCACCCAGCGGCCCACGCTGAAGTAGTTCTTGCACGCCCCGGGCAATTGGTCCTTCTCGGGCTGGATGACCGCCCACGGGATGTCCATCCGCATCGCGCCCCCGGGGACGTTCAGGGCGAATCCAAAATGCACGCCCTCCGGCGTGCGGACCTGCTGGCGGTCCGGCACGTCGATCACGTCCACCCACTGCTGACCCTCCACGACGCGGAGCACCCGGGTAAGCATCCGGCAGCCCGGGGCTTCGGACTCGATCACCAAAGACGCAACCAGCGGGCCGCGATGCTCGACCGCGATCTTGGGTTTGCCGCTCCGCTGCGGCGACTTCGGGTCGCGGCCGGCGACGTACAAGTACTCGTTCAACCCCAGGCCGGCGTCGCGGCGCACCAAGTCTCCTGGAATCCCCTCGGCGGTAAGGCCGGCGATGGCGCCGGTCTTCTCGTCGATGGTCAGCCCGACCCGTCCGTTCCGCAGAGTAAGGCCGTCCGCCGCCGCGCTCCCTCCGGCAGCCGGCTCGCCGGGATGGAAAGAGTATCGCTTCGCTCCCATCGGCGGCACGTCCGCCGCCAGGAACACCATGTCGCCGCCGGAAAGCCGCTGCGAAGGCACCACTCGGCCTTGCGCATCCTTGACCACGCCGCCGGCAACCCGCATCGCGGCCGGCAGGAACACCGCATCGCTCCGCGGCCACGAAGCCGTGTTGAACACCTCCAGAGCGGCTGCCGAGCCGGCCGGGCCGGCCGGGCTGCCGTGGCCGCCGAGCACCGCCGCGAACAGCTTGCGGCACTGGGCGCTCGCATCCCAGGCGAACGCCCCCTTGATCTTCCACTGGGCCTTGGTGAAATCGCTCTCCGGCTGGGTGATACTCGAGTGCGCGCCCCACGTGTGCTCGTTGTACAACAGCACGTTCCGCCAGGCCTGGTAGAAATCCTCCGCCGGGTAGCCGCGAGGATCGAGCATCGCAAACAGGGCCTCCGTCTGCACGAGCCGCTCGGCCGCATTGCGGGCCGCCGCCGTCTCGCGGGCCGACGAGCCCGCCCCGTCCTCCCAGTACGGCGTGAAATCGCCGCGGGCCTGCGGGATCCGCTCGCCGTAACGCCGCTCGAACTCCTGGAACAGCTCCCGGGTCGTGGCGATCGCGAGCTTCGGCCAGACATACCGGGCGTTCCACTTCTTGACGAACTCGGGCAAATCGGGGTCGGGCGGGCCGTTGTCGCCGCCGATGCTGTAGCGAAGCTGGACCATGTCGTACGGATAGCCCGCCGCCTCCAGTTGCTCCAGATACCGGAAGAACGATTCCGGCTTCACCTTGCTGATTCGATCCAACAGGCCCGGATGGAACCACGAATAGCCCTTGCCCGCGGCCCAGCAGAGCACCTTCTCCTGGCCCGAGGGCGAGACCCAATAGAACGGCTTATCCCCCCACTGCTCCAGCGTGTAGCCGATGCGATGAACGTGATTCGTGCCCATCGAGAAGTACTTGACGCCGTTTTGGGCCAGCGCGGGTACGATCCCCCAGGTCCAGCCGGGCACGTCGCTGATCATCGCCGCGTCGATCGTCACCCCGCACTGCTTCGACAGCCGCCGGGCGCAGTCCAGCAGCCGGAACAGCTCTTCCGGCCGGCACAAGCCCGTCAGCTCGTTGCCGTAAAGCGCGTCCAGATGGACCTGGCCCGCCTTGACCGCCCCGATAAACTCCTCCCGCTTCTCGGGCGTGGCCCGCTTCAGGTAGCTATCCACCGCCCAAAGGACTTCGCTGTTCCACTTGAAGCGGGCCTCGGGCGGATAGTCGGCCGTCTTGCGGGCGATCGCCATCGCCTCGTCGAGATACTTCCACTGGAGCTTCTCGATCTCGGTCTGAACGTTCGTGTAGCCGATGTCCACGTGGGAGTGCGGCAGGAAGTACATCACCCAGGGCCGCACCGGCTTCAGCACCATCTCCTCGCCGGCCACTTCCCGGCCGCCGACGTCGAGCGCCGCGCGGAACGTGGTTGCCTTCTCCATCGCGGGCACGGTCACCTCGACGAACTGCTCCCCCGGCGCGAGCCGCAGCGGCCTCGGCTCCAGGCCGGAAAGCCGCAGCGTGGCATCCGTCGATTCCGCGTAAGGGTGGCGGACCGTGATCCGCAGGCTCCGCAGCAGCTTCCCCTCTTGCCGCACTACGGCCGAATACCCCGTGGTGACCACGGAGTCGTTGACCGGAACGGGGTGTGCCGTGTCCGAGGCAAAGAAGCCGATCTCGGCCCCGCCCACCGTCCCATAGTTCTGCGGCCCCAACTTGGCGACCTTCCAGCGTACGTAGCGGGCCGTCACGGCGTCGGGCAACGCGGCGAAGGTCTTGCCGGCCCGGACGTTGGCATGAGCGACGGGGACCTTCGCGATCGGCCGGGCGAAATCGGCCGCGTCGCTGAACAACAGCGCGACGGCACCTACCGTGGCCGCGTCCGCGCGGTCCACGTGCCGGTACGCGGCGATCCGCGTCGGGCGGCCGAAATCGAAATCGATGTACGTTTCCGTCCCCTTGCCGTTCGAGGAGTATTCGGTAGCCTCCTTGCCGTCGATGATGTTCTGCACCCTATATCCCGCTCCGGGATACGCCTCGGCGCTGCCGATGATCTTCGGGGCCGGCAGCGGCACCAGCGGCGTGAACTGGGCCGGCGCCTTCCCGGCTTGTGGCGGCTGCCCAGGGACCGGCTCCGCAGCGACCGCCGCCACGGCAATCATCGCGCCCAACAAGCCGAGAATCCCGAATCGTCCGCGCAGGTATCGCATGGTCATTCCTCCTGGCTCGGCAAGAGCCTCGCCCTCCCGTGATCGCAAAACCCCATTTAGCGGTCGTCCCGCCGCGCCTTTCTCGCACACGGCGGCTGCGGAGTCAAGCGAGCGGCCGGATCGCCCTGGCAGCGGCCACCCCGATGCCCTAAAATGACTCTTTTCCGCGATTCCAGACTGAAAGGACTAACGCCATGCGATCCGATACGATCAAGCTGGGCGACGCCCGGGCCCCCCATCGAAGCCTGCTTCGGGCCACCGGCGTCCGCGACCAAGACTTCGGCAAACCCTTCATTGCCGTCTGCAACAGCTATACGGACATCGTCCCCGGCCACGTCCACCTGGACAAGGTCGGGCAGTTCGTCAAGAAGTGCGTCGGCGAGGCGGGCGGCGTCCCCTTCGTCTTCAACACCATCGGCGTGGACGACGGCATCGCCA
>CAYGZA010000165.1:0-14685 GCA_964354135.1 uncultured Planctomycetaceae bacterium | reverse complement strand
CCGGACCCCCACGCAGGCGCCCACGCAGTCCACCCGCTGGTCCGTGCTGCTGACGGCCACCTTGGTGCGATAGCCCGGCTCGCGGGCCATGGCCTTGACCTCGATGACCCCGTCGCCGATCTCGGGGATTTCCTGCTCGAACAGGCGCTCCACGAGATGGGCACGGGTCCTGCTGAGGACGATCCGGACTCGCGACCCCTGCTTGCGGACCTCACAGACGGTGGCCCGAACGCGCTCGTTGTTGTGATGCGTCTCGCCGGGGATCTGCTCGCTCTTGGGGAGAATCGCCTCGGCATTGGGCAAGGTAATCGTGGCCGCTCCACCCTCGTACCGCTGGACGACCCCGGTGACCAGTTGATCTTTCAGGTCCATGTACTCGTCGTAGAGGGCATCGCGCTCCGCTTCGCGGATCTTCTGGATCATAACCTGCTTGGCGGTTTGGGCGGCGATCCGCTCGGCGATCTCCTGGGGAGCCAAGGGGATGCCATTGTGCGTGCCGGAAACGGTCCCGTCCTCGCGGTTGATCCGGATATCGATCTCCTCTTCCTCGCCATAGTGTTTCTTGCCCGCGGAAACCAACGCCGCTTCCATGGCTTGGAAGATGATCTCTTTGTCGATGTTCTTCTCGCGGTGGATCGCATCGACGATCCGGAGCACTTCGGCGGGGTTCATGGGTCTTCACTTCCCCCCGTTCGGGGAAATAATCGTCAGTAGTATCACCAGCGCCAGGGGCGGGTAGTTCGAGTTATCGAGCCGTCTTGCGAAGCTGCGGTCCGTCTACAAATAATACCACCCACGCTCACCCCCCACCCAACAAAAAAGGGCGCAGGGTGGCCCAAAACCAATGCACGACCACAACTTAGTGGGCTACGTAACCTGGAAAGAATACCGGTAGCAGCCCCCGGTGTCAAGGCAACCCACCCGGCAACGGCCGATAGCCGACAGCGTCGATCGCCGTTTCCAGCGCGCCCGCGAGACAAGCCGGGCAGCCACTTCGCGCGCTAGGCAAGGAGCCTCTCCCTGCCGACAGGGAGGACAGGGAACACGCGGGGAAGGTATCCTACCCCCCGAAAGAGCCGATCATGGCCGCACTGGCCTGACCTTGGGGAGTCACGTTGAGGTTCACGAAATTCGCTCCCGGAGTCGCGTCGCCGTTGGTCACCACGCGCACCCGGCACTGCGGATCGGGGGTATGGTAATTGAGCACCGGGAAAAGGCGGCGGTGGACCAGGGCGAGCACCCCGGCGATCAACTCCACCATCCCGCTGCCGGCCCCGAGATTCCCGGAGTAGCTCTTGACGGCGACCACCGGTAGCCGCCGGCTCCGGTCCGCGAAAACCTGGTTGACGGCCCAGGCCTCCTCGACGTCGCTGGCTCGGGTGCTGAGGCCGTGAGCGCTGAGGAACCCGATCGCGTTGGGCTCAACGCCCGTGTGACGGAAGGTCGCCGCGAGGGCGTTCTTCATCGCCTGCCCGCGGCCGGCAGTCCGCGACGTGTCGGCCACCGAGCTGGAGCCTCCTCCAAGCACTTCGGCGTAGATCGTTGTCCCCCGGGCCTCAGCCCGGGTCAGCTCTTCCAGCACAACGGCCCCGGCCCCCTCTCCCAATACCATACCGCTCCGGTCGCGGTCGAACGGCCTGCTGGCCTCGGCGGGATCGCAGTCGCCCGTCGCGACTTCCTCCTGCTGGATGACATGAACGCTCCTGAGGGGATGGAGCCGCGTGCCGGTCGCCCCCACGACCATGGCATCCGCGCGCCCTTGGGCGACGGTCTGAAAAGCCTCGACCACGGCGACGTTCGCCGAGGCCTCGCGAAGGGTGACGGAGTTGTTGGGGCCGCGGAGGTCGTTGTAGATCGCCAAGTGGCTGGCGGGCATGTTGGGCAGGTATTTCAGAAGCCACAGCGGAGACATCTTGGGCATCCCCTCGGTAGCCCACCGGGCAAACTGGAAGAAGCCCTCGTCGTCCAAACACTCCAGAATGCCTTCGGTGAACTCCTCCGGGAGGGTGACCATGTGGTCGGCGCCGAAAACAATCCCCACGCGCTCGGGGTCGAATTGACCGGGAACCAGCCCCGCATCGATCAGGGCCCTTTGGGCGGCGGCAACGCCCATCTGACATTCCCGGCACATTACTTTGAGGCCCTTGCGGAGGGCCTTGGTCTGTTCCTTGTCGAGCCCGATGAAATCGTCGGCGGTGCCGTGGAACTCGCGGGCCTCCCCGGCAAACGACACGGGAAGCTGGTCCTTGGGGACGGTCGTCAACGGTCCCACGCCACTGCGGCGGGCAAGCAATGCTTCCCAAAGCGCACTCTTGTGATTGCCGAGCGGGGAAATCAGGCCCAGTCCGGTAACCACTACCCTGCGTCGTGAGGTATCCATCGATCCACCACTGCCTTTCTACCCCCCAGCAGATAGGTTTTCGGCAGTCTGGAACCCCGAGTCTTAGCGATTGTTGCGGCCTGGTCGAGAGACTTGACAAAAGGGGGCGACCTTACCGTCTGCCGCTAGACGTTTCCGCGGCGGGCTGACCTAGACGGCTAACTCGTGGCAACTGCCCCATTTTCCCTTTGCTTTCGACGAAGACCAACAGGTCCGCCCTCGGCGGCGACGAAGCCAGCGGCAGCGGGATTCCGGGGACCAACGGTTTACCTTCCCCCGGGACGGGCACTGCTACCACGCCCATTCCCACCAGGAGGACCTGCTCGGCCGGCCATCGAAAGCGCTCGTGAAATCGGAATTGGGCGATCTGGGGCACTTCGACCTTGGTGCGCTGGCGCGGAGCCGCCGCAGTGGGGACGTCCAGCATCACCTGGACGAGTTTCTCGAGTTGATCGATCTCGCACTTGATCGCCGCGTCGATGAACTTGCCGTCCAGCGACAACAGCGGCGTGAACTCCAGCGAAAACCCTTCGTCGATCACGGCCGTTTCCGGCTCGAACCCGGGCCAGGCCTCGGACCGCAGCCGGACGTTGCGAACGTAGTTGCGCCCCCGGTGGGCGGAGATCCCGGTGGACTGGCCGTTGTTGACCAGCACGTGGGGAGAACTGTGCTCGCGGTAGTCGCTTCGCCGCCGCAGATCGGCCAGGAGCATCGCGGCCGCTTCCCGCTCCAGCAGCCAGGCCTGCACGCCGGGCGTTTGGACCTGCACGGGGACCAACAGCCGCTGCACCCGGACCCGCCAGTTCGGGCTGTCGACCGTCACCACGCGGATCCCAAAGGCGTGCGTTTCCGCTTCACTATTGACGAAGCGGTCCACAATCTCGCCCACAAGGGCCTGGACCTGCGGCGCGTGGTAGACCCGAAGCTTGCGCGGCGTGGCGCTGAGGATTGACAGCGGCTCGGAGTGCCACGTCTCATAACCGGTTTCGCGGAGGATCCAGTCGACGATCGCCTGTTCGGGCCGGTTGGTGGACGTGACCCGAAGCGTGTAGGGGCTGATGTCGTACTCGCGGTAGAGCTGCCCCTGCTCGTTGGGCAGGGTGCCGGAGCCGGCCGTGACCCGGCTGATCGGCCTCCGCGGAGCGGCATCCGCCGAAGGATTTGCCGGCTGCTGGGGCTGGGTGGCCAGAGCAGACGCGCCGCCGGGCGCGGCCCGTGGAGCGGACTCCGCTCCCGGCGCGGGTGTTCGGGAGCGCTCGTCGGCTGCGCCCGGGGCACCAGCCGATCCCGTCTCCAGGGGCGCCGTTGAACCGGGAACGGCCGCCAAAAGATTGAGGGTCACCGCCAAAAGAACAATTCTTGCCACCATGCTTCAGCCTCCTTGCCGAAGTCGTTAACCCGTCGTTTCCATCCGGGGATCGGGCCGGCAACGGGGGGCGCTACGCCCCGTTGCGGAGGTGGCCGACGACCAGGCAGGCATTGTGCCCGCCGAAGCCGAAGCTGTTGGACATCGCCACCTTGGTTTTTCGCTCTCGCGCCTGATTGGGCGTATAATCCAAATCGCAGAGGGGATCGGGCCTACGGTAATTGATGGTTGGGGGGATCACCCCGCGGACCATCGCCAGGACGGTGACCACCAGCTCTACCCCGCCGCTGGCCCCCAGGAGATGGCCGAGCTGACTCTTGGTGCTGGAGATGCTCAGTTTCCGGGCGTGCTCGCCGAAGACGGTCTTGATGGCGGCCGTCTCGGACTGGTCTCCCAAGAGCGTGCTGGTGCCGTGGGCGTTCATGTAATCCACGCCGGCAGGGTCGACGCCGGCATCTTGGAGGGCTCGGGCGATGGCCTTTGCCGCGCCGACGCCGTCCTTGTTGGGCTGGGTGATGTGGCTCCCGTCGGCGCTGACGCCGCAACCGAGCAGCTCGGCATAGATGCGAGCCCCCCGGGCCCTGGCGTGGTGCAGCTCTTCGAGCACGACGACGCCCGCCCCTTCACTGAGCACGAAGCCGTCGCGATCGGCGTCGAAGGGCCGGCTGGCGCCGGCGGGGTCGTCGTTCCGCTCGGAGAGGGCCCGCATCGCGCCGAAACCGCTGATTCCCAAGGGCGTAACCGCGGCCTCACTGCCGCCGGCGACCATCATGTCGGCATCGTCGTACTGGATCGTCTTGAGGGCATCGCCGATGGCATTCGACGCGCTTGCGCAGGCGGTCACCACGGCCGCGTTCGGGCCGCACAGGCCGAACCGGATCGACACCTGCCCGCTGGCGGCGTTTGCCATGAGCTTGGGGATGGTGAAGGCGGAGACCTTGTCGGGACCTTTTTCCAGGAGCCGCGTGTGCTGGTGCTCGAACTCCTCGATCCCGCCGATTCCCGAGCCGATTATGACGCCGCAGCGGTTGACGTCCTCTTTGGAGAAATCGAGCCCGGCGTCACGAACGGCGTCGATGGACGCCACCATCGCGAACTGGGTGAAGCGATCCAGCCGCTTGGCTTCCTTGAGCGCGAGGTAGCCCTCGGTCGACCAGTGGGTGATCTCGCCGCCGAAGTTGGAGCGGAAGCGCGAGGTGTCGAAGCGTTGAATCGTATGCACCCCGCTCTCGCCGCGGCACAGTCGGTCGAAGAGGTCTTCCACCTTACAACTGAGCGCAGTAACCGCGCCCAAACCGGTGACGACGACCCGCCTTCTCATGGAACCTCGTCAGCGCCCTTCTCTTTCTCCACGGCCAACTCGATGTGGTCGATCGCCTGGCCGACGGTCTGGATCTTCTCCGCCGCATCATCGGGGATGTTGAGGTCGAACTCCTCTTCCAGCTCCATCACGAGTTCCACTGTGTCCAGCGAGTCAGCCCCTAGATCGTTGACGAAATGGGTGTCCCGGCTGATCTGGTCCTTGCTGACGCCCAACTGTTCGGCAACGATTTCAATCACACGTTCTGCGACTGAGGCCACCTTAACGGTCCTCCAAAAACCACAAGAGTTAGGGAGTAGCATTCAGCTCCCGTCGATTACTTCAGTGGAACTGCCACCCCGCGAAAGGTCTACATCTTACGCTCTGCCCCGCATCCTGCCAAGCTAACAACATATAGCGACTTTCCCAGGGTATGTCTATATCTCCGTAGCGTACCCCAGGGAAAGCCTCGCAGGCTGCTTAAAATGCCTATATTGCCAGACCGCCGTCCACCACCAGGACGTGCCCGGTGATGAAACTCGCCGCGTCGCTGGCCAGGAACAATATAGCGTCGGCCACGTCCTGGGGTTCGCCGAGCCGCCCCAACGGCGTCTGCTTCTTCACCTCCTCCATGAGCTGCTCGCCAAGACCTGCCGTCATGTCGGTGGCGATGAACCCGGGGGCCACCGCGTTGACGGTAACGTTGCGGCTTCCCAGCTCGCGGGCCACGGTGCGCGTCAGGCCGATCACGCCCGCTTTAGAGGCCGAATAATTGGCCTGCCCGGGATTGCCCATCAACCCGGAGACACTCGCCACATTGATGATCCGCCCGCCGCGGCCCTTGAGCATCGGCCTGGCGGCCGCCCGCATGAAGTGAAACGTCCCCCGCAGATTGACCTGGATGACGGCCTCCCATTGGTCATCTTTCATCCGCAGGATGACGTTGTCGCGGGTGATGCCGGCGTTATTGACCAAAATGTGGAGGCCGCCCCATACCTGGACGACCTCGTCGACCACCTGGTTGACGCGATGACTGTCCGTGACGTCGCAGGCCAAGGCCATGGCAGTGCCGCCGGAAGCCTGGATGGCGGCAACCGTGTCGCCGAGCGTCTCGGTATTGACGTCGACGCAGGCGACCTTGGCCCCCGCGGCTGCCAATGTCTGCGCGATTGCGCGGCCGATGCCGCGGGCGGCGCCGGTTACCAGCGCCACCTGGCCCCCGAGGTCGGTGGAGAGGCGACTCTTGCGTTCGTTTGTCATCGTGTTTTCCTGTGTTTCGCAGACCGGTCGCCCCGGCTGGAGCTTTTGGCTATCAGCCATCAGCTTTCAGCCATCAGAGCTTTGCTGGTTGTGTGTCTTCGCCAAGCCGATCGCCGATCGCCGATCGCCGCTTGCTGACTGCTGATAGCCGACTGCTTACACCTCCACACTCTGACACGACGCCTTGCGATCGATCCGCCGAAGCAGGCTGCGGAGCACCCGGCCGGGCCCGACTTCGTAGAACTGATCGAACCCCTGCCCGAGCAGGTAGCGCACCGAGTCCTCCCAGAGGACCGGGTGCAGAACCTGCTTGATGAGAACCTGACGGATCTCCTCCGGGTCGTCGTGCGGCCGGGCATCCACGTTGGAGATCACCGGAATCCTGGGCTTGTGCATGCGGACCCGGGCCAAGGCTTCCGCAAGGCGCTCGTCGGCAGGCCGCATGATCCGCGTGTGAAAGGCCCCCGCGACGGCCAGCGGCACTGCCTTCATGCCTCCGAACTTGGGCGCCAGCTCCGCCGCCCGCTCGCAGGCCGCGTTCGTGCCGGAAACCACGATCGTTCCCGGACAGAGGAAATTGGCGATTTCCAGCACGCCGTCGCCGCGGGCCTGCTGGCAAAGGGCCTCCACTTGGACGCGTTCCAGGCCGAGGACGGTGACCATGCCGCTGAGGGTAACATCGGCGGCGGCCTGCATCGCCGCCCCGCGCTCCTGCACCAACATGAGGCCCGCTTCAAACTCCATCACCCCGGCGAAGACCATCGCGGTGTACTCGCCCAGGCTGAGGCCCGCTGCCGCGTCGCAGGAGAGGACTACGTCGGGCGACTCGGCACGCAGCGATTCAATCGCCGCCAGGCTGGTGACAAACAACGCCGGCTGGCTACAGACGGTGGAATCGAGATCCTCGGCAGGCCCCTCGAAGCAGAGCTTGGCCAGGTCGTACCCGACGACCTCCGCCGCGCGGTCGTAAAGCCGCCGGACACTGGGGAGCGACTCCGCCAGCCGCCTCCCCATGCCGACAAACTGGGCCCCCTGCCCGGGAAACAGAAACGCGATCTTGCCCAAGGTAGCAGACCCTTAAGATTCCGTCTCGACCACCTTCCGCCCCATGTAATGCCCGCAATTCGGACATACCACGTGCGACGGAACCGCGGTGCTGCACTGAGGACAGTAAAGCAACTGCTTCGCCTTCTTGGCGTCATGAGCCCGCCGGGAACCGGTACGGGCATTGGAGTGTCTTCTTTTGGGAACAGCCATTGTACGACTCGGATCTGCACACCCAGGCCGGTACGGACCGGGAAAACCAAGGCCCCACGGCGAAACTCGAACCGGATATCCTAAGCTCCCCCAGAAGCTACGTCAACCGGCGCGGGTACCCTGCGTCTGGGGAATGCGAACAAACCCCGGGCGGCACGTTCTGACGGACTGGGACCGTCCTTGAGTCGAGGGAGAACAAGTGACTGTGCCACTGCTTACTCAGAACGAGTGTCGGCTATAACTGGTTGGCACTGCTTGCCTTATGGCAGGCAATGGCACACTCGGATGGCTCGCGGTTGGGCGAAGCTACTTCGCCCGCGGTGTCCTGCTCTCGGCGGAGGGCAGGCTTGCGAGGATCTTCTGGGGGATTTCCTCGCGCGACTGGGCCCGGCCTACGGCTACTCGGTGGTCGTTCGTTCTACTTTGCCGCCCGGCCGGCGATCTCCTGCCTGAGCCGTTCCAGTGCCCGAAGTGTCTCTTGGGGTCTCTCGAGATCCAACAAGAGCGGCGATTCGCTATCGAAAACCTTCGCAGTAAACCCCGTAATTCGCCAACCTTCGCCTTCCTTGCGGAGCATCCAGGTGATCGGGTCGGTATGCTCGATACCGGCGGGGTCCAGGTCGGTCCATTTGCAGTCCACGCGGGCACCACCTTCGCCGACACGCTCCACGGCGCCAAGTTCAAACCGGGCTGTGTGACTCCTTCTCGGAGCCACCCGAATGTTCATTTGCTCGATGGCCTCGCGCGCCGCCTTGGTCAACATGAGTTCTGTCTTGCGGTCGTCGCCGCTGCGCACCGCCTCGAGGAACTGATAGACCACGCCTTCCGCTCCGTCGAGGTTCTGCGGCGGATTGATGCAGCCGGTCTTGGGGGTGCCGGCCGGTGGCGTCTTGCTCGCTGCCGGGGCAGAGTGTGCGAGGATCTTCTGGAGGATCTCCATGCGTGACTCCGCCCGGACAATCTGGATCGGCAGGGGGCCCATGCCGGCGGGGTTGGCCCCGGTGAGGTGCCACTGCTTGAGGACCTCCAGTTCTCCCTTCGTGACCTTCAGGGCGCTTTCGGCGATGCCCCGGAGCAGCTCGACCTTGCGCTCGGCCGCCTGGAGCCGGATCTCGGCAATCTCGTATTCCTCGGCCGAGATGGTCGCCGCCTTGTGCAGTTCCCGCAGCCGTTCGGATTGCCGCTTGGCGATGCTCAGATTGGCCACCGCATCGGTATACGAGGTCGCCAGGGCGACCAGATCGACCTGCGAGCTTTCCCCCACGGGCCGACCACTGCCAAACTGCACTCCAACCTCGGGCGTTGCCGCGGGTGCGCCCACCGCCCATGGCTCTTGCCTGCCGCCAGGACTGGCCAACGTCGCACGGGGGCCATAATATCCACGTGGGGGACCCGACGACGGAGCGGCTGGCGATAGGGTGTTTCGCGGAGCCCAGATCGGCCCATCCGGGCTGCCTGTCGATCCGGCAGGCGGCAGAGGCAAGATCGGCCCATCCGGGCTGCCTGTCGATGCGGCACGCGGCAGAGCAGGTGTCGGCCTTGCCTGCAAGAATGGGTCGTTGGCGGCCGGCCATGGCGTTCCGGAGGCGGCGGGAAGCGGCTGCTTCGTCTGCAGCAATTCCTTGAACAGCGTCACCCCGTCTCGGATCGTCTCATGATCACTTGAATTAGCCGTGACTACTACCGCCGGATACCGCTCAGAAACGGAGACCTCTGCCAGCGGCGCCCACCGCTTGAACACTTCAGCCGCCCGCTTCAATTGGGCCGGCGTTGCCCCGGAGAAGTCCCAGGACTTGGTGTATCTGTCCGTTGCGGCTTCCGCCTTCGTCGGCGTTGCCTTCGCGGCTTCCTGCCCTGGCGCTGTCGTCGGTGCATCGACCGCCGGTCTCGACGACTTGCCCTTTTCTTGCGCCGGCGCCTCAGGAGCGGGTTTGGTCAGGGCCGAGTCCTTGGGGCTCGCGTCGGACTTCTGGGCCGGAGCGGGCCGCGCACCCAAGGTTGCGGCAAGAGCGGCCACAGCCAGCACGCCGAGCACGGGGAAGATCAATCGCCAACGCCATGAACAACGCGACGCCAATCGGTCCTTTCGGGCAATGAGCATCTTCATTCTCCTGTAAAACTGGGAGGGAGAGGCGAACAATCCGTGGTAACCCAACGCCGCCATCCGCGGCCGGCGCTCGCGGGCCAGCGCCACCAGCGCGTCGACGTACGACTCCTTTGCCGCGCGGCCGGCTGCCTCGTCGTCGGCGATCATCTCGGCGGCCAGCAAGGCCCCGGAGCGGATCCGCCAGTAGAGCGGATGAAAATACAGGACGGGAAACGCAAGGTTGAAGACGACCTGCCCCAGGGCGTCCCGCCGCCGCAGGTGAGCCATCTCGTGGGCCAGCAAGTGCCGCAGCACGGCCGCGTGTCCCGGGCTGCAAACCCCTTGCGGCAAAACGATCGTCGGCCGCCGCAATCCGAAGGAGAGTGCCCGGCCGCTCCGCGCGGAGACCAGCAGCCGCGGCCTGCGCTGCCGGGGAGGCAAGACCTTCTCAAGCAGTCCGGCAAGCCAAGGCGCCGGCCGCGACGCCAGCCAACAGAGCCGCAATAACAGCAATCGCCCGATCGCGAGCCAAACGACACACGCCAACAGACCAGCCGCATATCCGGTTGCCAGCAGACGAGCCCAGTCAACCGTAGGGAGGGTGCTTGCACCCACGGAATCCTGTCCGGAACTGCGAGAACCGAGAGCTTGCGCGGGTGCAAGCACCCACCCAGCCCGCTCCGCTGACGGCGCGGGCCCGTCGCCGGCAAGCGGCGCTACGGAAAGCGGCGCCGCGGAAAGCGGAGAGCCGAAAGCGGAAAGCAGGGCACGGTCGGTGCCGGCGATCGGGGTTCCTGGGTCGCCCGACAAACTGCGCACCGGCACTGCCGGAGGCGGCAAAAGTCCCGTCCGCGGCACCGACGCGGCATGTGTCCCCTGCGAGGAGCCTGCCGCTTCGCGAGCATCGGGCCCGTGGGTGACCGCTCGCCCAGCACGGAGCGGAGGCTCGACGACCCAAAGCGGCGAAAGCGAAATCCTCGGCAAGGGAAGCACGGCCAACACAAGCCATGCCAGGACGCCGAGTATTGTCAACTCTCCGGCACGCTGCCGATGAACCGCTGCCCGCTGAGCCTTCATTCCGATCCAGCCCAGGGCAAGCAAGACCGTGGCCCCGATCAGAAGCATGGGACCGTGCTCCACCAGGGATTGGCAGACGGCATTCATGCTGGGGACTCTTGGCAGTTCCTTTGTGTCCTTGGTGCCTTCGTGGTCAATCCCGCGGCGAGGTACTTGGGCCAACCGCGTTGGCACCGCTTTGCCGCGCTCCCGCCTTGGTCTGGGCGAGCAACGCCTCCAGCTTGATAAGCTCCTCCGGGGTCGGCTGCCGCAACGACAAGACACTCTGCACCAACTGGTCCACGGCCCCATCGAAGACCCGCTGCAACAGGCCCGATACGAGCCCGCGGGCCGTCTGGTCCTGCCGGACGGCGGGCCAATAGATGAAAGTCCGTCCTTCGACCCGATGACGGACCAGCCCCTTCTCTTCCATGGTCCGCAGGAAGGACTGCACGGTGTTCTGCACCAGTGGGGCAGTGCGGCTCATCTCCTCGTAGACCTCGCGGACCGTGGCCTCCCTGCGATTCCAGAGGATCTTGAGGATTTCCAGTTCCCTCTCTGTGGGGGTGGTCGGCAGCCCGTCGGTCATAGTGCCCTCTCCCGAAACGACTAGCCGGAAAAGCTTAGGTAACTAAGCTTAGCAATACAAGTGAATCGCGTCAAGGGGTCTCGCGATGCGAATTCGCAAAGAAGAAGGAGACTCTCCTCGTTCCCATGCCCCTGTCCTCAGGTTCCTCGTTCCCACGCTCCGGCGTGGGAACGCTCCAGGGTGGGAAGGCCATGCTGCGACGCACCGCGTCGCCGAGGCAGAACCGGCTTTGCCGCAACAGGTTGCGTCGAGACTGCAACACAGAGCGTCCCGTGAGCGTGACGACGCAGAGCGTCGTCACCAGGTTCTCTCGACTTCTCTCGACGCGTTCGTCGAGTGCTTACCACCAAGCCGCTACCTCTCGGCGACGGCCTTCCAGTCGACCAGCTTCCAGAACGCCGCCAAGTACGCCGGCCGGGCGTTGCGGTAATCAATGTAGTAGGCGTGCTCCCACACGTCACAAGTCAGTAGCGGCGTCTTGCCCGCGGTGAGGGGATTCCCGGCGTTGCTGGTGCCCTCGATGGCCAGTTTGCCGTCGGGGGTCCGCACCAGCCAGGCCCAGCCGGAGCCGAAGAGCTTCACCGCCGTGTCGGTGAACTGCTCCTTGAACTTGGCAAATGACCCGAACGCCTTCTCGATTGCCGCCGCGAGCCTGCCCGTCGGCTCGCCGCCCCCGTGGGGCGAAAGGCAATGCCAATAGAACGTGTGGTTCCACACCTGGGCCGCGTTGTTGAAGATCGGGCCCGGTTTGGCCTTTTTCACGATCTCCTCAAGGCTCATTTCCTCGAACTCAGTGCCGGCGATGAGCTTGTTCAGGTTGGCCACGTAAGTGGCATGGTGTTTCCCGTAGTGAAAGTCGATCGTTTCCTGGGAGATGTGCGGCGCGAGGGCATCGCGGGGGTAAGGCAAGGGAGGCAGCTTGTGTTCCTTCGCTGCCGCCCCGGCCCGGGAAACGAAGAGATACGGCACGGCCGCCGCGCCGGCCGCCGCACACTTCAACAGACCACGCCGAGAGAGTCTTGGGCTTTGGCTCATGATGAACTCCTTCTGTTGGACCGACGATTGCCTGGTCGCCTTCGCCCGGCCACGGACCGGGAGCTATCCAACCACCATAGCGGTCCGGCGCGCGGAGGCAACCCCCTGCATTTCATATCCCCCGTTGGAGTGGCATCGCCGTCCTGTCAGTGCCGCGAGCAGCCACGGGAGCCGCCTCTCCGGCTCTTGGGCGGGAAATCGCTGCGCGGAGATGTAAAATCCAGGCTGCCGGCGCAACTAAGTGTGGAAGAAGAGCGGGCCCCTCCGGAAACGGCGATGGTTGACTGGCACGCCTTGATCGACGAGTACGGCCCGACGGTGGTCCGCATTTCGTGGCGGATCCTGGGGAACTCGACGGATGTCGAGGACAACGTCCAGGAGGTGTTCCTCGATGCCTACCGTCTCCATGGGCGGACGTCAGTCCGCCATTGGCGAGGCCTGTTGCGGCGGTTGGCCACTTTGGGGGCGTTGGCAAAGCGGCGTCGGCGCCGTAGCGACGTCTCCCTGGATGGGCTCGCGCCGCTCGACCCCGGCAGCCTCCCCGAGGCAACCGCGATCCGGCGGGAACTGGAGGCGAAGCTCCGCGACGCGGTCGCCGCGCTGCCGGCCCGCGAAGGAGCCGTCTTTGCGTTGCGCTACTTCGAGGGCCTGGAACTCCCGGAGATCGCCGAATCGTTGGGCATCCAGTACTCGGCGGCGGGGGCCGCCTTGAGCCGCGCCCGTGCGAAGCTGGAACGCGTCTTTGCCGAGACCGTGATGGAGGAATAGCGATGGCAGCCGAGAGAGGACACAATCGCGATCGACCTCCGCTCGAGGAACTCAGCCCCGAACTCCGCGGCGCGGTGGAGCGGGTCCTAAGCGACCCCGTGCCCGACGACTTCACGCGCCGCGCATTGGAGGGCGCAAGGGGTCGAGTGCCGCGGGCCCGGCAGAAATTCGCGCGTCGCAACCTCGTTTGGGTGCTCCTGGGCACCGCAGCCTCGATCGGCGCGATCGTGCTCGTGCTGTGGCTCCGCGGTGGGCGCGCCCGCGAGGAACAGGCTGTCAAAGTGCCGGCCTCGAGGGCGGCTGCAAGAGACGTTCCCGCAGCGGCGGCCGGCTACCTGCCGACGGCATGGGCGTACGACCGGGCCGCCCGCCAATCGCCCGAAGCGCTCGATGCCCTGTTGGATCGCCATGCGCGGCAAGCCTTGGCCGCCGACCCGCAGTCGCTCCGAGCGGGAGCATCGTTCCGCTCATTGCGGCAGATGCTGTAAGCACCTTGTGTCGGTACCCTTCAGTCTCAGGAGACCATGAAATGGTTCGCCAGACCGTTTTCTTGCTACTGTCGATCATTGTCGCGGGAGCCTCTGGGATTGCGGCACAAACGCCGCCTCCGGCTGCGGACCCGCTGGCTCAGAACGCCGCCCTAAAATACTGGACCGCGTTTGGCTTGCTGCCGAGTTTCGACGACAAACAGCAGAAGGCCATTGACGAGTCGCTCAAGACGCTCGGCCCGGTGGACGATAAGCTCGCCGAGCTGCTGGGTTGGAATGAGGCGGCCTTCCGGGAGATGCACCGCGGGGCCCAACTGCCGCGCTGCGTGTGGGCCCTCTCACCGGAGGATGGCGTTAACATGCCGAATCCGCACCTCTGGAGGGCACGGCTCCTGGGGAAGCTCTCCTGCGTGCGGGCCCAATGGCACTTCCAGCAGGGCAAGCCCGCTGAGGCGATCGACGACTTGATCGACGCCATGACGCTCGCCCGCCATACGGCGAACGAGCCGGTGTTGATCTCGGTGCTGACGTACTACGCGACTGAGGATCAGGCCATCCGCGTTGCCGCCGGCTATCTGAACAAGTCGGAGCCGACCACGCTCCATCGTTTGTCCGAACGAATCGAGAAGCTTCCCGCGGCCAGCACGACAAGCCAGGCGATTCTCGGCGAGAAGCAAATCTACCTCGAATGGTCTATCCGAACGCTTTCGCAGCCGGGCGGCAAAGAGGAGGTGCTTCGCCTCCACGGCCACATCGAAGATCCGGCACTCAAGGTCATGAAGGCTTTGCCCCAAGACCAACTCAGGGAGGGAGCCGTCAACCTGCGGCCTTTCTACGACAAGCTCGCCGCAATGACTCAACTGCCGCTTCCGGAAGTCGAGAAAGCGGAGAAGGATCTCATGTCCGAAAAGCACCTGAGCGGGCCTGCCCGACCCCTGGGGCAGCTTCTCTTGCCGGCGGCTAGCGCAGCCCGGCGGGCCGAAGTCCGGCATCTGACCCGCGTTGCCATGTTCAAGGCCGCGATCGCCGTTTGTCAAGACGGTCCCGCTGCCTTATCGCGCGACGCGCATCAGGACCCATTCGTCGGCGGGCCGTTCCAA
>CAYGZA010000164.1:0-14700 GCA_964354135.1 uncultured Planctomycetaceae bacterium | reverse complement strand
GAAGATCTGCTCCAACCCGCCCCGGAGGATGGTCAGCAACGAGCTGCGTTTTTTCCCTCCCGTGGGATAACGGCGATCGATCCCCAGAGTCAGGCCCTCGATGCCCAAGGCCGGCCGGGATTCAGCAGTCCGGCGAGCCCAATGGTCGACGAACCCGCGGAGGCGGTCATAGTCCATATCGGGCAACCGTTCGAGGAGGTAGGAGAAGAACCCCCGGGGGTCCTCATCTCGCACGCACCGCTGGATCGTCGCCGCGTCCTCGTCGTTTTCCTGAGGTGCAGCCGGCGGCACGGAGAGGTTGCAGTGGACTTGCCAGCGGACGGTGGCGACCGGCACTCCGAACTGGTTGGTCACGCGGAGTCGATAATGCCCGTTGGCGTTGTGTGGCATGCTCTCACGACGCGACGCGTCGAGTGGGCTTGCATGGCGACCCTCGGCTGCGCCGTGTGACGGCATGCCACCCGACCCATTGGCCGGAGAGACCGTCAGCAGGAAGGCCCCGCCGTCGGTGTGGCTTCCGCCGCGGGCATTCCAATAGAGGTCGGCCACCGGCGTGAACCGCGGGTCTTCGCCGGCCAGGCTGGCCAGCGTGGCATCGATCGCCTGCTTCTCCGAGCAGATCAACCCGATGGAAACCTCGCCCTCCTGCAAAGCGAAAACCTGCGGGCGCAGCATGGCCGTATCGGTAATCCCCAGCAGTTGGAACTCCTTGGTCTCGGCGAGGCTGCGGGCGATGATGAAGAACCACGGTCCGTCGGGCGAGGCATGAATGTGCGCGGCCTGGATCTGGCGATAGATCCGCTGCTTCTCGGCCGGGAGGCGGTCGAAATCCAGCTCGGTCGTCGGGGCCAGGGCTTCGATAATGTACTCCACCGGATACCGATACACCCGGTTCCAAAGATCGAACAGGAGGACCGACACCTCGGTATCCGTAAGGAACTGCGGGAAGATGTTGCGTCCGGCAAGATACTCGGAAACGGAATGGTAGTTGGCGAAATCGCCGTTGTGGACCAGGGCCTCATTGAGCCCGATGAACGGATGCGCCCCGCCCGGGTGCCAGACCCGCCCCTTCGTCGGATAGCGCTGGTGGGCGATCCAGACGTGGGCCCGCATGTCGGGCATGCGGTAGTACTGCACCGCCGCCTCGGCATATCCCACGATCTTCACGATCAGCAAGTTGCGGGCGTGCGACATCACGAAGGCCCGCTTGTCGCCCAGCGACGCGTAGTACCGGTTGTTCAGCCGGATGGAGTTCTGATAGACGAACTCGTCTTCGACGTCCCGCTCGGTCATACCGGCCTTGCCCAGCCCTTTCTCGCCGGCGAAGCGGGCCAGCACTTCGGGCTTGACGCGGACGAAATAGCGGACGACGTCCGGGGGGCGAACCTCCAACAGGGGCACGCCGCGGTAGTCGTCCACCGTGGGGATCAGGCCGCCCTGGTCGATATCGAGATAGGGCTCGATGAATTCCTTTTCCACTTCGCCGCGGGCGCTCGAGTCGAGCAGCGCCACCTGGAGGATGTAGTCGTCTTCGAGCACTTTGCGCGACACGCCCAGCTCTTCCGGCACCAATCCACAGGCAGCGATGCCGCCGCCCTTGCCGTTGCCGCGGTTGCGCATCTGGATCGAGGGCTCGTAGATGTGCCGCCCGCCCACGGGGATCGTCGCGGCAAACCCCGTCACTCCGCAGCCCCCCTCCGCCTCCGGCGACCGCGGAAACCACGGGCCGGCGGGCCGCAGATCGGCGCGGGCGCGTAGAACGGCCTCTGCCCGGGAGAGTTCGCTCTTAGGAATGGCGAGAGCGGACATGCTTGTACTCGACGTTAAGCTCCAACTCAATCTGCAATTCGCAATTTGCAATCTGCAATCTGCAATTGATCCGGTTTCCACTCCAACAAGACTGCAAATTGAAAAGTGCAAATTGCAGACCGCAAGTTGATGAGAATCGATTCTCCGTCTAGCGGTTGTCCTCGTAGTCCAGGTGGGTCAGCAAGTCGGTCCGGCCGCGCAAGCGCGCCGCGGAATCGAGCCCGAGGCGATAGAGCAGGTCGACCAGCATTTCCCGCCACGCGCTGTACAGGTTCACCAGCCGCTGCGTACACCACTCGACGGTGACCATCTCCAGCAACTGGTCGTCGGTGGTGGCGATGCCCCGCGCGCAGCCGCGTCCGCTCTCGCAGGCGCCGCAGCGGATGCAGCCCAGGGCCACGAGCTCGGCCGTCCCGATCACGCAGCCATCCGCGCCCAGGGCGATGGCCTTCACGATGTCGGCCGGGGTGCGGATGCCGCCGCTGGCGATCACCGTGACCTGGTCGCGGATCCCTTCGGCCACGAGGAACTGGTGTACCCGGCCGATGGCGTACTCGATCGGCATGGCGATGTTCTTCTTAGCGATGTTCGGGGCGGCGCCGGTGCCCCCGTAGCTGCCGTCGAGGTGAACAATATGGCCGCCGGCGTAGTAGATCCCGACGGCAACCATGTCCACGTCGACCGGGGTGGATACCTTGGCCGACAATAGCGCCCGCGGGTTGACGTGCGCGATCCAGTCCAGGTGCTTCTTGTGGTCTTCCACCGAGTAGACGCTGTGGAACGGAAATGGGGAAAAGAGGGAAACTCCCACAACCGTCTCGCGCATGGCCGCCACGCTGGGCGTGTTCTTGTCGCCCAGCAGGTGGCCGCCGAGGCCCGGCTTGGCCCCTTGCGCGTACTTGAACTCCACGATCCGCGCCCGCTGGATCGTCTCCTCGCGCACGCCGAACAGACCCGTGGCCACCTGCGTGATCACGTGGTCCTTGTAGGGAATGAATCGGTCCGGATATCCGCCCTCGCCCGTGCAGGTAAATCCGTTGAACGCCTTGGCGACTCGGGCCTTTCCCAACAGGGCGCGGATGTTGGTCGAGCCGAACGACATGCCTCCGCCGTACCAGGGGACGTCGATGGCGATCTTCGGCCGCCCGTCGTTGCGGCGATTGAGGACGAGCTTGGTGGAAACGTCTTCGCGCCGCAGGTCCGCGGGGGGCGTCGCCGGGAAGCGAAGCCGCAGACGATCGAAGCCGCCGCCCGAGGCCCCTACTTGGCTCTCCAAGTGTCTTCCCGGCGGGCGGCCCGTCTCGGCCATCGCCCAGGTGCTTACCAAGAGGTCGGGCGTCCAGCGGTAGTCGCCCATGGTCTCGAAGGCCGGGTTCTCGGAAAGCGACAGGGCCGCCTGCGGACAGGCGTCGATACAGTAGCGATCCGTCTCCGCGCAGCCGAACCCGATGCAGCGATAGTCGAACGGCCGAATGATCGAATGATAACCCCGGGGGCGGAGGTGGACGCCGTGCTCGCAAACCTCGACGCACCGGCCGCACGCCGCGCAACTGGACGCCCGGCGAATGCTGAACTTACCGATCTCGTTGCGGTAGCGGGGCGGCGCCGGCCGCACCTCGCGCAAGACTTCGGCGTAGTCGGACGGGGATTGGGGATTGGGGATTGGGGATTGGGGGCGGGAGTTGAGCCTCGGTACCACCGCGATGGGCGAATCACTTTCCATTTGTCCAATCCCTAATCCCTAATCCCCAATCCCTCGACCTTTGCGCTTGCCGAATAGGCGGCCGAACGTCTCTCGCTCCAGGTCCTCAAAGAACATCGCGCGGCCCGTCTCGCCGCGCAGACGACGTATCTCGCGGATGCCCATCGCGCCCAGCACCTCGATCAACTGCTGGTGCCAGGCCCCCATCAAGTTCACGATGCGATGGGCGCCATACTCCGCTTCAATTTCTTCCAGGGCGATGGGGCAGAGCTGGCCGCGCCGGCATTCCCCGCAGAGCCGGCATTCCAGGGCCAGCACCAGGGGAACGTCGATGGCCACGAGGTCGGCGCCGCAAATGATCGCCTTGGCCACGTGCTCCGCCAAGGCGATCCCGCCCGAGGCAATTAGCGTGACCTCGTCCCGGATGCCCTGCTTGACCAACATGCCGTGGACGTCCCGCAAGACGTCGCGCGCGTGGCGCGGCGTGCCGAGAGCCGGTGGCGGGTGGTGGGTCGCGGGTGGCGGGTGGTGAGCGGCCTCGCGGCCGTGACTGTCGAAAACCAGGTGGATCACTTCCGCCCCGTCGCGGGCCAGCTCGAGCACGCGCTGGCCCACCGTGGGGCCGGCCTGCACGCGGATGGCCACAACGGAACCGGCTCTCTCCTTCTTGAGCAAAGCCTGAGCCGCCATCACGTCCCGGCCGTCGGGGATCATCGCCAGGGGCGACGGCCGGCCCGGCAGTGCCGCCGTCGCGATTGGCGTCTCGAGCAGCGGAACGACGTGACCTCGCTCTTGGGCGATCCCCGACTCCATGTCCCGAGCGCGAAGGATCGCCAGCGTCCCGATTTCCGCCGCGGCCCTAGCGACGGCGGCTACCACCTGCCCCCGCTGCCAGTGTTCAGGAATCAGGTCGAAAACCACCGGAAACGGCGTTTCCACCAGAGGCGGCGGCGTGCAGCTCAATTGACCGTCCGCCAGCGTGAGGAAGGGGAGCTTGCGGCCAATGTCCACGCTGGTGCTGATGTACTCCCGCCCATGGATCCCGTCGCGCGTGGGACGCACGATCTCGGACATGTCGGTCCACATCGAATCGAAGCCGGGGCCGGAGAATGGGCCGCCGTAGCCCGACCCGGAAACGGGAATCCGACCCGTCTCTGCCTGGAACCACGTGGAAAGGATGATGTCCGGCGTGTAATATTCGTCGCCGAGCCGGCGGTACTCGGGGTTGACCACGCGGGTAAGAATGTTCTTGGTGCAATTCTGCACGCAGTTGAGGCACCCTTTGCACTGATAGATGTAGTCGAGGTAGCCGATTTCGTTGCGCAGCGTGTCGGCCTCGTCGCGGTACAATCCATAGACGCAAGCTCGCTTGACGCAGTTGTGGCAACTGGAACAGTCTTCCCGCCAATCCACGATTCCCAGTTTGCCCACGGGACGCAGGCGTGGCGCGGCCGGCGTGGTATGGAGGACGAACTTGGCAGGCACGGTCAGTCGCTCCCCAAACCGGACTTCTCGATGACCTTCAAGGCGGCTTCGAGGTCGCCGTCGCCCGAGATGCTCAGTCCGCGCAACCCGCGAAAGCTCGAAAGCCGCCCGATGGTCTCCACCGCGATCTCGATGGCCCGGGCTCGCCGGGCGGCGGGGTCGCTTTCCGACACAATCCGCTGGAGCATCGACTCCGGGATCCTCGGGAGCGGACGTTTCCCGGCCTGCGCGTCGGCCAGTGGACCGCTAGTGAGCGGCTGGATGCCGGCCAGGACGGCCACCTTCTCGTGGATGCCGCGCCGGACGACTTCTTGCCACCAGGCGTCAAAACGCTCCAGATCGAAGACCGGCTGCGTGACGAGGAAGACTGCCCCGGCACGCGTCTTCTTGACCAGCCGCGAGATTTGCAGCTCCAGCGGATCGGCATCCGGGGCGGCCGCCGCGCCCAGGCAGAAAGGACCGGCCCCGTCCAGGCCGCCTTCTTCGCCCAACAGCCCGCCGTCGCTCGGCAAACCGGCGTAGGTCTTCAGCAATTGAATGGAATCGACGTCGTAGACGTTCTTGGCGGCGCGGAAATGACCCAGGGTCTGATGCGTTCCGCTGGTGCAGAGCAGATTGCGAATCCCCAGGGCCTGTGCCCCCAGGGCCTCGGATACCAAGGCGATCCGGTTGCGGTCCCGCGTGGCCACGTGGAGGATCGGCTCCAGGCCCTCGGCCGCGACCAGGGAGGCCGCAGCCAGGGCCGACATCGCGACCCGCTCCCGGTTGTCGCTGACCCCCAAGGCGTGAACCTTGCCGGTGAGCCGTCGTACCGCGTCGCGGACCCGCGCGGGATCCACGCCCCGCGGAGGCGAGATCTCCGCAAGCAGGATCGTTTTTCCGCGCAGGATTCGTTCATGGAGGCTCGTGGCCTGTTCGATCATGGGTTCCTACCTTGCCGCGCGAAGTGGGCTTTCACCCAGGGCGCAAATGCGCTCCACCGCGCCGCGGACGAGATCTTCGAGCTGCTGGGGCGAGTCTTCGGGAGAGCAATGCACCCATTGGGCCCGCTCGGGCTCTAGTCCGATCTCGGCCAGCAGCCGCTGCACCGTGCGAACGCGGACCTCGGCCCTGTAGTTGCCTTGTGCCAAGTGGCAATCCCCTCTGGGACACGCGACGACGCAGAGGCCGCGTCCGCCACCCTCCAGCGCGTGGAGCAGATACTGGCCGTCCATCTTGCCGCTGCAAGGGACCTCTCGCACGAGGATACGAGCGCCGTCCCGATTCCACTGCCGCGGCAGACGCCCGCCCTGCGGAACGCAGTTTGTACACACGTAGACGACCACGTCGGGAGACAGGACTTCTGCCATCGTATCGCTCGGCACCCTCGAAACGGGCCTGGCAACTGCCGGCTGGCGTATCCATCGGAAGACCGAGGGATGCAATCCGTCGAGATTGCCCAGCCGCTCCGGCCCGCTACTCGCCCACCTCCGCCGGGAAGAAACCGTCATTCTAAACCCATCTCGAAACATTAGAAAGCGATATTCATCATAATAGTTTGTATAAGTATATCTAATCCAGGTTCACGAGCCGCGGAGAGGTGATTCCGGATAAGGCTTCGGGGGTTTCCGGACAGGGAGCTTTATGGTATCTTGATATGTTGGCACTCTTTGGGCGTGTGGCCAGGTGGAGGCAGGATTGACCGTGTTCCAGCCCGCGAAGGTCCACCTTGCTTCACTCGCTTCGAGCCACCTGCCAACAAAGGTTCACGGTGGGGCAATCGGGTGTAGTACCTATCCTAGCCTCATCCTAGGGAATGTCAGTAAACTCTTTCCAGTAAATGGTTTGGAGAGGTGGCAGAGTGGTCGAATGCGCGGGTTTGCTAAACCCGTGACCGGGGTCAACCTGGTCCGAGGGTTCGAATCCCTCCCTCTCCGCTAGTGCTTATGCCACAAGAACTTACGACTGCACCGCATGGCCCCGCAAGCGGTCGCAAGCCTTCGCACGGACTCACGTTAGGTTCTTCGCTCCCATTCTCGCTCGCCCGCAGCCAGACGGGGGCTTGCGAACCCGTGCAAACCCTTTCGGCGGGTTGCTGCACCGGATTCTGCACCGCCTCGGCTGCCTGCCGGAAGTGGTCTTCGGTCACCTGGAGATAGTGCCGCAAGGCAATGTCCGGGGTATTCCCCAGCCAGGCCGTTACCACCTGAATAGGGAACCGCTTCGTCAACTCCGTTTCCCTGGACGATCGCAGGTTGTGGAAGAGGCGGGGCCAGGGGATCAAGCCGGCCCGCCGGATGATCTTTTCGAACGTGGTGCGGAGGTTGCAGCCGCGCCAGCCGTGCGGCCCCATCGACGATCGGCGGTACCGCTCGTTGACCACGTAGACCGCGCCCTCGGGCGCCACGTCGAACGCCTCTCCCAACATCGGGCGTAACTCAGGGAAGAGGGGAATGGTCCGGGTATCCTTGCCGGGGTGGTGCTCCGTCTTGGGGCTCGTCACTGTAAGCCGGCCGCGTTCCCAATCCAGGTCTTGCCACCGGAGGCTCAGAACTTCCGATGGGCACCGCAGCCCGCCGTATCGACTCAGGGCAACGATCACGCGCCAGTCGATCGACGGGCAGGCTTCCAACAGCTTGCCGGTTTCCTCCGGGGTAATGAAGCGCCGCCGATCCGAATCCATAGCCGCCTTGGATCGCACCTCGGCGAAAGGATTCTCGGCAATCAGCTTGTGCCGACACGCGGCGCGGAAGAACTGCCGCGCGAATTGCAGCCGCTTGTGGATGGTTGTGGGGGCCAACTGTTGGGCGACCAGATACAGCCGGAAGTCCTCCGCGTCGCCGGCCGTGATACTCCGCAAGGGCCGATCGACACCGAAGAAACCCTTCAAGTTGCGAACCGGTTGCGACCAGACTTCTTGCGTTGACGCCTTCACGTCGATTCTGCCGGCTGCAAACTGGTCGAGGAACGCGCCCACGGTGGCGGAAAGCCGCTTCGGAACGAGCCCCACGGCCGCCAGCTTGTCGGCCAGTCGCGTGTCGAGGTCCGCCACCCATCGGGCTGTTTCGCCGTCCAGCGCGCCGCCGGTCACTTGTGCCGCCGCAAGATGTTCCACTCGCACTTGGACCGATTCGGCCAGCCGTTGCGACACTTTGCCCAGCCGGATCGACCGCCGTTTGCCATCGCTGCCGACAAACTGAATTGTCCGCCGGCCGTTTGCTTCCCGCGTGATTGATGCCATGATTACCGACCTTTTTTCGCCTTGCTCTCGGGCTTGACCGCCACGATCCGCAGCCCAAGGTATTCGCCCAGTGTGTCCAAGACCGGAATGGACAACCCTCCTTTGTCACCCATGAATCGGCATAGCGTTGCTTGGTCGATGCCCGTGTCTTGGCTGATTTGGTATCGGGTCTTGCCGCAGGTTTCGATTACCTGCCGCACTTGCTCACTCAGCTTGACCGGTTTTCGTTTCATCGGACGCTATTCTACACAATAATTGAGAAATCGTCAAGTGCCCCTGGGAAACTCGCCCCCGTATTCGCCTCCAGAGGGCCGCCTGCTCGATGGGATTCAAGTATCGACCAGGGCCGCGCGAACGTCACCACGGGCCTCCTGCGCGGGTGCCGCCAGAGCCTCCGCGTCGTCCGCCGCTCTCCGCTCCGCTGCCACAGGCCGGACAGCGTGGCCGGGTCACGTGAACCACAGGTCGGCGGCCGGCGGGGCGCTGGTTTTCGTCAAGGGTCATTGCACCCCTCTAGGTGAGAAAGAAAGCATGTCACATAGGTTGGGTGTTCCCAATGCCCCATCCCGAGGGATGCTCCGGAAGGACCCGACGATAGGGGGGTGCCTCTCGGGTCCGGGATCGCCGCGAGGTGCGTCAGGTGCGGCCCGGCCGGCGGTCGGGGGGCTGCAATCGTCTTCGATGCCGTGTGTTACCGCTATATCCGTAACACGCTCTGCCTGTCTTGCACGGAACGCCCCCTGTTTGCAACGGGCGGAACAGAACTTGGAATCAATCCGACGGGGCCTGAATTGGGCCTCACACCATCGGCAGGTGAACATCCGGGTCGGCGGGGAGAAGACTACCACGACACTCGGGAACGGTGCGGAGTTCCGACTGCCGCCAAACTTGACCCGGCCGCGGAGGAAATGCACCCGAGCGAACGGCTGGACGTACTGGTGCCACCATGCCGTGTCCGTTCTCGCCGGGAGCAGGCAGACCACCGTTGTGCCCGCGAGGCTTGACTGCCACGCCTTGCGGACCCATCGGCCGATCCCTCGACCATACGGCGGGTTGCACCAGCAGCGGCCCGTCCATGCTTGCTGGAGCCCGTCTTGCTCTCGGGTGTAGTACCGCGGGCATTTCGCGTTCTCAGGGCTCGCACAGACATCCAGGTCGAACGGGCCAAACCGTCTTGCCAGCTTGGCGAACAGGGCCGGCGGGGTCGCCCATTCGACGGATTCGGAACTGAAGAAGACTGAGGCGATCACGTCGTAGCCTCCCGGAAGGTCGGGGCGTTGCCAGGTGCGGCGTCCGCCGCTGCGGTGGGGGCATCGGGCCGGGCATCGCCTACCGTCTCCAACCGGATGGCCACGCAACGCAAGCCACACACCCGCAAGAGGTATTTCAGACCACGGCGTAACCGGAAGATAACCGGGACATCGTGCGGGAGTGGGCGTAGCGTCAAGACGTAGCTGGGTTCGCGGTCACGTGGCATCGGTGGCGACCTCCAGTTGTTGCCGCCTCTCGGCTGGCGACAATCGCAGGGCCAGGGCCCGCAGCTTGTTGCTCCGCTCCACCCGGACCGCCACCGCGTTTGTGAGTGCCACGGTTCCCCCGGCGTCGCTGCCGTCGGGCCAGGTGCCCGTATCCTCCGCGGTGGGCGGGGCAGACGGCTCCTTGCGGGGTTGGCCTGGGGCGGGCGCCGGCTCGCCGATGTCGGGCAGCGCGGTTTGCGTGGGGTCGCTACGTCGGGTGCGTGTCATGGTTTTGTTTCCCTCACCACCCAAGATGGCCGCAAGGTGGGTCAAACTCCTTTCCAGGAACAGGGCGAGAGGGTGGGTCAACCCGGGGCGGGTCAGGTCCTATAAGGACCTAGACCCTTGACCCGCCCGGGTCAGTCACCGCCAGGGTGGGTCACTGACCCACCTTGACCCACCTGACCCACCCTAAGCTTTTTTGAGTCTCCACCCATCAAATGAACCTCCGCTGGTTTGGACTTTGCAGGGCTCCAGCCGGCCCGTTTTTTCCAAACTCAATAGGGCCCGATCAAGGTTGGCGACATTCAACCGGGTCAAAGTCCGCAGACGCTTCTCCGTCAACCCGTCGGGATTGTCGCAAAGGGCCTGACGGAGCCGGTCCACGTGTTCCGCCTCCGTTTGCTCCACTTCCGCGGCCTTGCGGTCGGCCTTCTCTCGCTTGGCCTGTTCCCGGGCGTCACTGACCGGCTTGACCTCAACCTCCCACCGCCGCTCGGGGGCATCGGGGGCAAAGACCCCTTCGTTGATGTTGAGGGCCCACAAGCCAGCATGGCCGGCACTCCCTCCGGTTCGGGCCCATAGAGAATGCCGGCCGTCGCCTTGGTAAGGAGTCCGACGCTGCAAGAGAATCCACTGCCGGGCCCACTCGGCAGCCCCGCTTTGGGTCAACTCTTCTAAGCCGGCGGGCTCGGCATCGTCGGCCTGCCCGGACTTGCGGAAGTGGTGCAAGACCACCAACGTGACCCCGGCCTCTTGGGCGAACGCGGAGAGCGGTTGCAGGATGGCCCCCATCCCGAAAAGGTTGCTCGCCATTCCGGCAGTCTCGCCGCTCAGAAGGCACAAATAGAGCGGGTCGAAAATCGCAACCTTGATTCCGCGGTCCCGAATGACGGAGCGTAGTACGTCGAGGTGGTCGGCTCGCGAGAGGCGGGGCAGGTCAAACGACCAATGGACGGAGCAGTCCCCGAGGTTCAATCCCTTGGCCTTGGCTATCCGCAGGGCTGTCTCCCGAATGGTTGACGCTCCAGACTCACCGCTCCAGAAACCGACGCTCGCCTGTTGGGAATCAAAACGGCCAAGGGAGGGAGTCCCGGACCCGATGGAAATTGCCAAGTCCTCAGCCAAGGTGGTTTTGAGCGTTTTGCTCCGCGCGCCGACCACCATCGGCTGCCCTTCGATCATAACCCCGCGAACAAGGAATCGAGCTTCTTTGTCGAGCCGCGCCAACTCCTCAGAGCTTAACATGAGGGCGAACGGCGGGGGCTCGGGCGGCTTGCCCGCTTCCGGGTCAAACAGCTCACTCAATTCCTCTTGGACTTCGTGCCAGTCCCGGCCGTCGTGCGCGAGCTGGAGTCCGCGCTCGCAAAGTCGCAGGAGTCCCCGCCGGTCGGCCTTGTCGCGGACGATCTCCGCGTAATAGACCGCGTGGGCGGCCACGGGCACGGATTGGAGCACTTCGGCGAGATAGATCGCACCCCCGGCCGCTTGCAGTTCCCCGGCGGATTTGAGCGATGCGCAAAGTAGGGTGACGTCAACCGCGCTGCCCGCGTTAGCAAGCCTCAAAACATGCCTGTAGACTATTTCGTTGCGGTGGTCGTGAAAATGCTCGGGCCCTGCGACTTCCCGGACTTCGGCCAGCCGCCGCGGGTCGAGAATTACACTCCCCAAGACGGCGCGCTCCGCCTCCAAGTCGCAGGGCGGCTCCCGGTCGAGAATCTCGGGAGCGAGTCGCGGCCGGCTATTGCTGCTCATCAGCCCCTCCTTGATCGGTGACGACGCCGGCCAGCGCCACCTTGACGCGGCGGCGCGTGTTTTCCAGGAACTCGGCATCAGCACACTCGGCATCGAGTTCGGAGTTGAAGGCGTCCACGTCGAGAACTTCGTCGATGGCCTCCCGGAGGATCTGTTGGAGATTCTCGGGTTCGATCGCCTCTAGCTCGTACACGTCGTCGCCATGTTTCCGACTGAACTTGCGGTAGTTGACGCTCGTTTTCTTGGCCTTTAGCGCCGGCGGCAGGTCCAAGGTCCGCACTTGGTCGGCGGTCAATGCCACCTTGACCGCGTAGATCGAACGGACGTGAAAACCGTCCCTCATACTTCGCGCGAAAGACTCGGCTATCTCCTCACCGTCTGGGTCAAAATCGGAGACGATCAACAGGACGAGCGAATCCTTGCCGCTCTTCTTGAACCGCTGCGCAATCGCGTGCCGCGGTGGTAGGCTGCAATACCCCCGGCCGCTGGTAAACGGGATGCAGTATTCCATTGCTACTGGTCTGAGGATTTGGGCGACGGTGTTTTTCTCCACCAAGATCTCGATGTGGCTGGGCTGTGATTGCAATAGGTCTCGCCAATAGCCCTTGAACAAGCCGCCAAGTTCTGCGCGGATGAAGTCTTGGGCGCACTTGTGGACGCGCCATGTGGTGACGGGCCGCGTCGGGTCGTCAATGCACTCCATCGAGATGCTGCCGGCCACCCGCGCCCGGGTGAGCAGATCGACCAGCGCCTTGTAGCTTTGTGCCGTGTTGGCGTAGCGGGAATGTGGCTTGCTGGCGTGAATCAGTGGCGGGTTATTCAGTAATGCGTAATGAATCTGCCGGTCGGACAAGGGCCAGAATTGTCGCCGGTTGTCAAGAACCGCCGCGACGGCCTGCAAGAACAGCTCCTTGGCCGCGCTGATGTTCGCCCGACGCCTCCCGCAGCCGATGCCGAGACAGTCACTATCACTCAGGGCGTTTTCGGCCGTCTGCTGACGATGCTCGATAAGCGACTGATACGCTTCCTCGGGATCACAGGAAACCACCTCCTCTCGCAGGGCTTCGTCGAGAGTCTTGACCCGCTGCCGGTTGTGTTCGCGGAGCAGGACAAGAAAGCGGTCTTCGTCCTCTTTCCGTCGGAACTGCTCCACCCGACAAGGAACCGTTTCCAGCCCCGCCAACCGGGCCGCCACGTACCGCCTATGACCAGATAGAATCCAACCGTCCAGCGTTACAACGAGAGGCTCCCGGATGCCATGCTGGCGGATGCTATCAGCCAGCGCCACGGTGGCCGGATCTTCGGGCAGGATGGGCTGGTAGAGCTGCTTGTTCTCCGGCGCCGGCCAGATTTTCGACAGGGCCTTTTCCAGAATCGGGACATGACCTGATTTCGCCGCGCGTTTGCGGCGGGAAGGCGCCGCAGGTTCCATCATCGTGCCGATGATCATGGCGTGGCCCTCACGCCGTGACCGGGGCCGGCTGCTCGCCGGTATGCGTCACCACGCGGTCGCGCAAGAACGCGTCCAGGTCGGCGCGATGGTAGCGGACCATGCGACGCGAGATCTTGGCGAACGGAACCCCAGGGCCGCCGCGGGTCGAGAATTACGCTCCCCAGGACACCTCGCTCCGCCTCCAAGTCCGCCGGGGGCATTGCGTCCAGCAGCTCGCCGCTGAGTCCCCGAGGGCGGGTGCGATTGCGCGGCTGACGGTTTGTTGTTGTACGTTCCCTCATGGTCCCGCCCCCCGATGTTCGCGCGCCTCGACATAGACCCGGAGCGAATCGACCAAGTAGAGGCACCGGCGGCCGATGCGAAGGCAAGGCAAGTCGCCACGTGGGGCCGTGATGGACCAGAGGCTCCGCTCGCTGATGGATAACAGCTCTGCCGCCTTCCGGGCAGGAACCGCCAGCCTGTTCAACGATACGGGGGTTTCACTCGGCATGGGCCACCTCCTCCCGGCCCGCGTGCCGGCGGAAGCGCACCACAATGCCCCTGTTCTCCAACTCCTCTTGGGTTTGGGCGGCCCGTGCGAAGTCATGTTTGTGCCTCGCATGGATCAAGACGGAGAACAACGCCAATTCCCCCGCCAGTCTGTCTATATCAGGATCCTCATGCGTCTTACTCACCACCTATTTCCTCCTTTGTCTTGCCCCTTTGGAGAATCCCCGTGGTGGTGCTTGACTGGTGCTTCAAGAAACGAAAACACCCCGGGAAAACTGGGGTGTTGTGACACTAAGTGGTGCCGACTGTGGTGCTTTGGTGGTGCTTTCTCGCCCGTCTATTCTCGTTTCCAAGCCTCTAAGTGCCCGCCGTGGCTCTTGAAGCCCCCGGGCAAATCCTCCTTCTCACCCCGGGCCAGCTTGGCCGCCACTTTGTACTCTCGGCTTCGCACGAGGGGCGAATGGTTCTTGTACCCTGCCTGCTTTGCTATCGTTCGGTCGGACCAATCAGGATGTTCCCGCACTAGCATCATCGCGGTGGTAAGCCGCTTGAGGTGCATCCGCTCTTTCCTCTGTTTGGGATCGTGCGCCGGGTCGCCCTCTGGAGAATTGGGCACACCCGGCCTTGCGCCCGCCGACTCGGATTCCACCGTGATGGCGTCTTCGCGCGCCCGCGTCATCCGCTCCTGGAGCCATTCGACAAGAGACCGCAGTTCTCGGGTGACTTCCGCGAAACCCTCCGGGCTACTCTTGTAGCGCCGCCGAGGTTCCGCCGGGACCTTCTTCCACCCCTTTGATCGGGCCAGGTGACGGAGGATCCGGAAGGCATCGCGCACTTGTGGCAAATCGACCCCTGCAAGTAGCACGCCCTGGTTGAAATGGCGCTGGAGTTCAACAGCGGGTTGGTCAAAGCCGTCCAGGGTCCATTGGAGCCACATCACCACACATTGAGGGTCGCAGAACCGCGGAAATGCCGCAGACTCCCAGCCGCGCGGGAGTGTAAAGGGCGGACAGAAAGCGTAGCGGCGGGCGGGGATCGGCGGGCGGTCAGA
>CAYGZA010000163.1:0-14754 GCA_964354135.1 uncultured Planctomycetaceae bacterium | reverse complement strand
TCATTTTTCGTGTTCTTGTTCAGGCCGATCTCGCCGATCCCCAGCACGTTGGGTCTCTCCAGGAACTCGGGGATCACCGCGATCACCTCCCGGGCAAAAGCGACGTTCTCGGCTTCCTTGGCATTGCAGCCGATCCAGGCGTAGTGCCGGATCCCGTACTGGGCGGTCCGCTTCGGCTCCCATTCGGTCAGTTGCCGGTAGTAGTCGTAGAAGCTGGCCACCCCGCTGCGATCGAAGCCCATCCAGAAGGCCGGCTCCCCGACCACCAGACAGCCCATCTTGGCCATCGTCTCCAGGTCGTCCGTGGTGCGAGAAGCAACGTGGATGTGGGGATCGAAGAAGTGCATGGCAAGGGGCTCCTTCTATCGGGCATCGGCGGCCGCTCATGGCCGGCGGGGGCCGATGATCGCGGTCCGAGACGATGGGGTCTCCGTCAGACCTCCCCCTTTCGCCAGTGAGGGTCGTAAGGGAGGGAGAAGATCAACTGAACGCGCTCCGTCCGGTCCGCTGCCCCGTCGTCGTCGGCAAGGACTTCCATGCTCTGCCGGACTTGCCGGAAGCGGGGGTCGTCGCGCACCGAGCCTTCGGCGCGGGCAACGCGGTCCAAGGCCGCGGCTACTTCGATCAGTCGCGCCCGCAGGGGAAGGAATTCCCGCTCGAAAACCGCCGCGGCGGTTGTGGCAATCGCCATGGGATACACCTCCAACGTGCCATAGTCTGGAGCCGTCGCCGGTCGGCTCGGAAGACAGGGCAAGGGCCCATCCGGGGTACGTTTCGGCCCTACCAGCCCGACTCCTCCGGACCACCGGCCCCAAGGGCCCGCTGCTCCGCGTCAGTTTCGCCGAATCTAGCGGAGAAATCAAGAAGGCCGGGGATTCCGAGGGTTTCGACGGAGCCGCTTCTGCCGCTGTGGCACTTCCCACAAAGCCCCTTTCCACGCCCGCCGAAGTCCCCTCGTGGATTATAGTTACATAGTCCAGGAGATCTCCGGCGCTCTGCGCGGACCGTAGAGGGCCTTATTTTGACTGCCGTGGTCGGCAAGTGGGGGGAGGGTCTGCTCCCAGTGAGTGAAGGGCCGAAAGCCACGTTTGAGGTGCTTGCCGCGACGGAGAGCGACGCCGCCACGCGGGTCCTCATCCCGGCGCTGGACTCGCCTTATCGCGCGATCCGCGAGGGCGCGTTCCAGGCAGCTCTTGCTCGCCGCAGTCCGGCGGGACACCGGGAGATCATTGCCCGCTTCCACGTCTTGACGGCGCCCCAGCAACAGGCCGTCGAGGAGCACGCCGCAGGGATGACGCCCGCGCTGCGGGATGCCGTCTTGTCCGGCGACGCGCAGACGTGCGTCAACGGTTGCCGGGCCGCCGTCTTGTGCCGGCAGCACGACTTGATCCCGACTCTGCTGAACGCTCTGGAGGACTCGGCCAATCCGAACGCGGCGGTTGTGGGCCAGACACTGCTGGAGCTGGTGCAACTGCTCTGCGCCGAGATGGCGTCTCCCCAGGACGACAAGACGCGCCACGACCCGCACCTGGTCCGGCGGCAGGTGGTCGGCTCGCTGGAGCTGTCGGTGAGCCGTTTTGCGAAACACCGCCGCCGGGAGGTGGTGGAGGCCTTTGTGCTGGTGGCCCATCGGGACAACGCCGTGTTGCGACAGATCCTCGAGAATCCCCGTCACCCGGCGTTCGTGATTCTGGTCGAGCTTCTTTCCAAGGGCACGCGGCTGTCGATCATCCGGCTGCTCCTGAGCTGCCTGGATGATCCCAAGGCGCCGTCGGCGGTGGTGTCCTTGGTGGCCAAGCGGGCGGATCCGGAATTCGTGGGGTATTTCCTGCGGAAGATCGGACGCGAGCCTTCTGCGGCCGTCGCGCATAACCTCAAACGGATAGACTCGCTGGCCTGGGTTCAGCGCAGCAGCCAACTGTTGGCCGGGCTCGACGACCTGGCCCAGCACGCCGCGGTCCGGCTGGTGACCCTTTCGGGCATTCCCCGGCCGCAGGCCTTCTCGGTGATCGAACACGTCCTGCTCCACGGGAAGCCGGGGGGACGCCGTGCGGCCGCGGAAGCCTTGGAGGGGTTCTACGGCGCCGAAGCCAATGCCTTGGCATTGAAGGCCCTCCACGACGGGGATGGCGAAGTCCAAGCCAGGATCCTCGTCCAACTGCGTCACCGGGGACTGCCCGGGGCCCTGGCCCGGCTGATCGAGGCGCTGGACAGCCGGCACGCCGTGGTCCGCAAGGCTGCCCGGACGAGCCTCGCCGAGTTCAATTTCCCCCGTTTTCTGGCCGCCTTCGACCTGCTCAGCGACGAAGTCCGCGTGAGCACGGGAGAGCTGGTCAAGAAGGTGGATCCACAGACCGTGCTCCTCCTGCGCGCGGAGATGACGTCCCGGGTTCGCAGGCGGCGACTGAGGTCGCTCGCAATCGCCCGCACGCTCGACCTGGTCGGGCCGCTGGAAGGGTCGATCCTTCACCTGTTGGAGGATGAAGATCACCTGGTGCGCGCCGAAGCGGCCGCAGCCCTGTCCAAGTCCCGCTCGCCGGCCAGCCACGACGCCCTCTGCGAAGCCCTCGGCGACCGCAGCCCCACCGTCCGGGAAGCGGCGAGGAAAAGCCTCGACCAGTGGGCCCGGTCTGCCCCTGCGATGCCCCTCGTGCCCCTCGCTGTGCTGCCCGAGGAGATCGAGGAGCTACGGCGATGAGCCAATTCTTCTGGTACGGCTTGACCGTTGCTCAGACCAGCCGCCTGGACGAGATTGCCCGGCAGATGGGGGGCGGATTCCGGGGCGAACGCACACGCTATGACTCCCCGCAGGTGACCCTGGGACTACTCGTCTCACTGGCCCTCGTTGCGGCATGCTTGCTGATCGCGTGGATCTCGCGCTGGCAGCAACGCCGGGGAGCGTTTTGCGGCCCGCGGACGCTCTTCTTCCGCCTGTGCCGCGCCCACGGCTTGAGATACGCCGATTGGTGGCTCCTGTGGCGGCTGGCGCGATTCCAGCAGTTGGAGGACCGGGCACGCCTGTTCCTCGAGCCCGAACGGTTCGAGCCGGCCAACCTGGGCCCGCTGGCCCAGAAGTCGGCGCAACGCCTCGAGGGGCTCTGCGCCCGGCTGTTCGCCGGCCTCGCGGCCGATCAATAGCCCCCGTAGGCCCCGCTCCGAGGCGGCTGGCGCGGCTGAAACAGCGGGCTGACGTTGCCCCGCGAGGCCCTCTGCAGGTCTTCGGACTTCGGCAGCCGGACCTCGCGCGAGGTGACTCCCGGCCCGAACCTCTGGATCTGGCTCTGGCTCTTGTAGCCCATCTGGGCCAACATGTCCCGCAGGGAGAGTTGCTTGATCACGAGGCGCTCGGCCTCGGTTTTCATGGCGGTGAAATCGTTGATCAGGGCCGGGGGAGATTCCGGACCCGGGGGAGTGCCCAGGATGAGGTAGTCGGTTCGGGAGGTCATAGAGGGCTCCTCCGGCCGGCCGGTGAGGCTGGCGCGCATTTTGCCGTCCCAATACGAATCGATCGCCCCGCCGTTCAATTGGATCAGCTTGCGGACCAGCTCCAGATCGCTTTTCCCGTCGCCGTCCACGTCCATCACGCCCGCCAAGACGAAGTGCTTCTGCTGGCCCGGTTTCCAAAGAGGCGTGTAAATGACGTCGCCCTGCAGGATCGGGTCCCCGAACTTGTCTTCGAGAATCCGCGCTTCGGCCATGTCGGGCCCCAGGATCTTCGTGACCTCGATGCTGGCCTTCTTGGTGGCCTTGGTCACGTCGTTCGTGTTCGCGTCGTAGACGGTGAAGGTCGTCAGTTGGTTCAGGGCGTCGGACTGGCCGAGGTTGATGTAAACCATCCCGTCCCGCTGATTCACCCAGACGATCTTGCCGTCGGCCACCTCGAACGTGGGCCGCGTCATCTCTTCCTTTTCGCGTCTGAGCAGCTTGACGTCCTCTCTGCTCCGCTTGAGGTAGGCGACGTATTGGTCTACCGAGGCTTGCAGCTTGGCGGTCGCGGCACCGGATTCTTCCTTGACCTTGTCGAGTTGTCCGGCCAGGCCGTTGCTCAAGTCCTTCATCTTCTTGCGATCGTCGTCGAAGGTGTCCTTCTGGGCCGTGCGGTCCGCTTCGGCCTTGTCGGCGCGGTCTTTTTCCTTCTGAATCCGCGCCAACGCCTCCTGCTCCCGGGTGGTCAACCGGTTCTCCAGGTCCTGATTCCTGATGCCCTCCTTCCCCAGCTTGGCCTCGCGGTCCTGGAGCGTATCGGCCAGGCTCTTGACGACCTCGCGGTACGCCTTCTTGTCCGCGGGGAGGGTCGCGCCGTAGAGTTGGATCTCCTTGTTGAATTCGTCCTGGACGGCATTGACGGCGTCGGTCGTCGCCGCGCCGATCATCTGCTTGAGCTTGGCGGCGTCGGCCTGGGCGGCGGATGCCTGTTGCTGGGCCTCTTGGGCCTTCTTCTGAGCGTCGGCGGCCTCGATCTTCGCCTCCCCGTAGTTCTTCCACCCGAGGAAGGCGGCCGCGCCCGCGATCACCGTGAGCATGACGAACACGATCAAGAAGATCTGCAACGTCTGACTTTCTCGTGCCATAACGAAACTGCTCCTGTATCGCGGGGTAGTGGGACCGTCGTCCCGCGAGGGTGCGGCAACAAGGGCCTCTTCCGAGAATCCGGAAACCTCCCAGCCGTTGCGGAGAAGCGGTTGGACAGCCGGAGACGCAAACCCCTCAAGGCAAACGACCTTAGGTCGATTGTAAACAGCCCGAAAACGGCTGTCAACGAAAAACCCCGCGACTCGGCTGCCCGCCCCGCCGGCACGCACGAGGGGCGGTCCCGCGACGTAACCCCTTGGCGGCCTTGCGGCTACGAAGGGACGCCGGTGATGGTCCTCTCGCCCCCCAACGCCTCCGGCGGTTGCCCTGCTCCGGCGGCGGTGCTACGATGGTCGGCGGTCATAACCCGGTGGAAAGTTAGGCTTTTGGTGCAGGCCGAGCCTGGCAGAACGCGCGAGTTTGGCGACCGGAAGTGCGGCTCGGCGGGGGCTTGGCCCTCCCGGAGCCGTGAGATCCTATTCGCACCCCATCAGGAGTCCTCCCATGTCCGCAAGAAAGCACGTCCCCCTGCTGTTGGCCGGCCTCTTGGCGGTCTCTCTTCTGCCGGGGCGGCACTCTGTTCCGGCGGCTGAGCCGGCCGGTTCCGGCGTGGCCAAGGAGACCAAGGCCGAGCGAGATCGGCGCATGGCCTGGTGGCGCGAGGCCCGCTTCGGCATGTTCATCCATTGGGGCCTGTATGCCGTTCCCGCGGGAGAGTGGAAGGGGAGGACCGACCACGCGGAATGGATCATGGAAACGGCCCACATCCCCGTCGATCAATACGAGAAGTTCCGAGACCGGTTCAACCCCGTGAAGTTCAACGCGGACCAGTGGGTCGCGATCGCCAAGAGTGCCGGCTGCAAGTACATCGTCATCACCAGCAAGCACCACGACGGGTTCTGCCTCTTCGATTCCAAGCACACCGACTACGACGTCATGTCCACGCCTTTCCGGCGGGACATCATGAAGGAGCTGGCCGAGGCATGCCGCCGCCAGGGGCTCCGCATCTGCTGGTATCACTCGATCATGGACTGGCACCACCCGGACTACCTGCCGCGGCGCGGGTGGGAGAAGCGGTCCGCCCAAGGGGCCGATTTCCCGCGCTACGTCGGGCACCTCAAGGACCAGGTCCGCGAGCTGGTCACCGCCTACGGCAGGATCGGCGTCCTCTGGTTCGACGGCGAGTGGGAGAGCACTTGGACGCACGAGCACGGACTCGACCTCTACAGGTACGTCCGCAGCCTCGACCCGGAGATCATCATCAACAACCGCGTCGATAAGGGCCGGCACGGCATGGCCGGGCTGACCAGGGAAGGCGGTTTTGCCGGCGATTTCGGCACGCCCGAGCAGGAGATTCCCCCCACGGGGCTCTCGGGCGCGGACTGGGAAACCTGCATGACCATGAACGACCACTGGGGCTACAACAAGCACGACCAGAATTGGAAATCCAACGAAGACCTGATCCGAAAACTGATCGACATCGCCAGCAAGGGAGGCAATTTCCTCTTGAACGTCGGCCCGACCGGCGAGGGCGAGATCCCCAGGCCCAGCGTCGAGCGCCTGGCCGCCATGGGCAAGTGGCTAAAGACCAACGGCGAGGCGATCTACGGCACCGCCGCCAGCCCGTTTAAGAAGCTCCCCTGGGGCCGTGCGACCAGGAAGCCCGGCAAGCTCTACCTGCACGTCTTCCAATGGCCCAAGGGGGATTTGGCCGTGCCGGGGCTCAAGAACAAGGTCGAGAAGGCGTATCTGTTGGCCGACGCAAGCCGGGCGGCCTTGCAGGCCACGCAAACGGAAGAGGGCGTCCTGCTGAAGGTCCCCGAGAAGGCGCCCGACGCGATTGCCTCGGTCGTGGTCCTGGAGATTGTCGGCGAGCCGGAGGTGGCGGCCGCCGGCACGACTCAGGCCGCCGACGGCACCCTGACGCTCGCCGCTACGGAGGCCGTTGTCCACGGCCGCACCGCCCGCTACGAATCGGGCGACGGCAAGGACAACATCGGCTTCTGGACCAACCCGAAGGACTTTGTCACCTGGGACGCAGCGGTGAAGAAGATGGGTACGTTTGAGGTGGAAATCACCTATGCGTGTCAAGACGGGGCGGCCGGCAGCGATTACACGGTCTCCGTGCTCGACCAGGAGCTGAAGGGCAGGGTGGAGGCCACCGGGGCATGGAACCGGTTCGTCACCAAGAAGCTCGGCACGCTGAGACTCCCCGGCTCCGGCCGGTACACGTTCACCGCCAAGGCCGCCACCATGCCGCACGGGGCGGTGATGAACTTGAAGTCGATCGTGCTTAAGCCGGCGAAGTAGGGTTCGAGGTTCAGGGTTCGGGGTTCAGGGTTCGGGGTTCGGGGTTCAGGGTTCGGGGTTCAGGGTTCGGGGTTCAGGGTTCAAGATTCCGTGAGCAGAGCCGGGCCGTGTCGGCCCGGCAGCGGTAGGGTGCGTGCTCGCACGCACGCGAGGCGGCGGGTGGCACTGCCGGCTTGCCCGGCAGTGGGGCGGGCGTCTCGCCCGCCGGGCAAACCCCGGGGCAGGGCAGGGGGGTAGTGTACGCTCCGTGCTTGCACACAAATCACCAACCCGCGGCAGTGCTCTCTGAACACCGCCTACCGTACGCGGTGATCGGCGGGCAGGCCGTTCTGCTTCTTCGGCAGACATGGTTTCCGGAACCTCATTGGCGGACGGCCGACGCTGGCGGGCACTTGGCCTGCACTCTCTCGCTGTTGATCGCACCCGCTCCTCAGAAAGAAGCCTGAGGCGACGACGATTCAGAAGCCTTGAGCTCTAGATCCGTCACCAGCAACAGGTCGATGATGTTGAGTGTGTCGTCGGGTTGGCAGACCACGACCGTGCGTCCGCTGGGCACCGTCATCACGAACTCGCGATGGTGGACAGGGATGTGCCGGCCATCGGCAAGGTGCATGGTGAAGGGCTGGAATGGTTGTGCGTTGTAGAGGTTGCGGAATTGCTCGATGGTCATGGTCCCGGTCTCCGCAAATGTCAACTCGTCTCAGGGGAATAGTAAGGCCGGTTCTGCGGTTGGGGCATTCTTCCCTATCGTCAGTCTACGCCCCACGGAGCGGCGCCGTCAACATCGCGGCTGGAATCAGGACGCACCGATCGTGGCAGAGACACGGCGTGAAGGCGGCACGGCCGGGGGCGGCTGTACTACAGGGGGACCGCACTACGATCTTGCCGTCAAGAGCTTCTTGAGTTCCGCCGGCTCGGCCCGGCGGGGTTGAGCATTCAGAGCCGGGCCCTGTCGGCCCGGCAGGGTTCGCGGGCCACGCGAGAGACCCCGAAGTGGCCGGAGACTTGATACGCCTGTGCCCAACGTCGGAGGAATCCGCGCGTCCGCCAACGGCCCCATGGCCGTGAAACAAGAGAGCCAGTTTACGGCTCCTCCGCCTCCTTCGCGTATTCCTTCATGCCGAGAAAATCAATGGCCATGAAGGGCTCGTTGCCCACAACCCACGCATCGTGGCCCGGCGGGATCAGTGCGGCATCGCCCGGCCCGACTTCGAGCCTTGTCCCGTCGTCCATTTCGACCAGCAATCGGCCGGCGAGGACGTACTGGAGATGTGGCACCTGACAGCTTTCCGTTTTCACAATCGGCCGGACGTGGGTCGACCACTTCCAGCCGGGCATGAGCGTCAATCGCCCCAAGGTCGCCTCGTCCAGGTTTACCAGCTCCAGCTTCCCGTACGGGAATTCCCGCGACTGGTCGGGAATGCCGAAGCTTCTCTTCAGCGCGTGCATCGTTTGGGTGTCCATAGGATTTACCTCCTGCGCGCATTGTACGAAGAAGCGCTGCCGCGGACACGCCGCTGCCGGCGGGAGCCTCGCCCTCCCGGAATCACGCAAGGCCGTTCAGCTTCCGCAGGGCGTCGATCCCCCGCTCGATCACCGCGTCGTCCGCAGCGTAGGAGATGCGGAAGTGCGTGTCCCGCCGGCTGAAGACGTTGCCCGGGATGATCAAGAGCTGGTGCTCTTCGATTGCCCTCGCCACGAAGTCAGTGCCGGTGCCCCAGGGTGCCTTGGGAAATGCGTAGAAGGCCCCGCGGGGACAGACCAGCTCGTACCGGCCGGCCAGTCCCTCGACCAGCATGTCGCGCTTGCGGCGATAGTGGTCGATATGGGCGCTCACGTCCACGTCCATCGCGGCGGCCCCGGCCCATTGAAACGGGTGCGGGGCGCACACGAAACTGTACTGCTGGAGCTTGATCATCTGCTGGATGATCGCCCCGGGCCCGTGTACGAAGCCCAGGCGCCAGCCCGGCATCCCGTAGGTCTTGCTGAAGCCGTCGACCACCAGCGTCTGCGGATTGAAGCGGGCAGGGGAGACGAACGGCTCGTCGTAGCAGAAGGCGTGATAGATCTCGTCGCTCACCAGCACCACGTCCCGCTCGGCGGCCAATAGGGCCAGCCCCCGGACTTCCTCCTCGGCGGCCACGGCGCCGGTCGGATTGGCCGGGCTGTTGAACAGGATCATCTTGGTCCGGGAAGTGATCGCCGCCGCGACGCGGTCCGGGTCGATGTGGAAATCGGGATAGGTGTCCACGTACACCACTTTCCCGCCGACCAGGGCCGCCAGGGCGTCGTACATCACGAAGTACGGGTCGAAGACGATCACCTCGTCGCCGGGATCGACCAGGGCCAGCATCGCCAGGACCAGGCCGCCGCTGGTCCCGGAGGTGACGAACACCTCGCGGTCGGCATGGCCGTACTCCAGATCGACTCGGGCCTGGAGCTTGTCGCGGAGGACCGGCATCCCTTGGGTGAGCGCGTACGTATTCTTGCCGCTTTCAATGGCGTCGATCGCCGCCCGGCGGATTTCCTCGGGCACGTCGAAGTCGGGCTGGCCAATGGACAGGTTGATCGGGTCGGCCAGCTTCGCCCCCAGGTCAAAGACCTTGCGGATGCCCGAGCTGTCGAAACAGTGCGTGCGTTCGGCAATCCAGCGGCTGGACATAGCGGAGGCGCATCCTTGGTCATTGGGCCTTGGTCATTTCCATGTTATCGCGCGGTCTGGGCGACGTCGAGGATCTGCGAAAACGGGCGGTCGCTCCGGCTGAGGATTTGCAGTAGCAGCGTGACGGTCCGCAAGGCGTCGGCCGCGGAGTACGCTCCAGGCTCGTAATACCAGATCCGGCCGCCGGAACCGCCGCCCAGGATGGCGCGGTGTTCCCGCATCTGCCGATCCACCTCCGCGCGGAGGGGCGGACTCCAAACCGGGCGCCCACCCAAGGTGCGGACTGCCTCGGCCGTATGCTCGAGCCATCCCTCTTCGAGCACGACGGCTCCGCCTTTTCCGGCACCTTCTCCGGCCCTCAAGACCTCTCGGGCCACGAGCAGGAAGAGTTGCTCCGGCGGCACCTCGCGGCCGGATTCGTCCACTGCCTGGCAGCACTCGCCATCCCCGTCCACGCGGAGAGCGAAGTGGGCTTTCTCCCGGCGGAACGTCTCTGTCAACGGCCGCGGCGCTGTCGGGCAAGGAAGGATCCGGCAGGCGACCCGGCTTGCGAGCTGCCCGAGATAGCCGACCAGCGGCGGGCAAGCCGCATCCAGGCCGATGCGCAACGGCCGCAGCGCGTGATAAGAATCGCCGAACGAAGCGAGGTAGCGGCCCCCCGCGTCGAAACGGCGGAGCGAGCCGTAGCGCCGGGTGGGGCGGTCAACCCCAATGCGGCCCATCCGCCGGATGTCGTCCCACGGGCCGCCCGGCGACAACGGCCGGGCGAGGCGGCACCAGAACTTCAGCCCCGCCGCCCGCTCCCGCCGGCCGGGACCGGCAACCAGGACGCCGCCGTCGGCCTGAAGGTGGTGGACGGCAAACGCCAAGCAGGCCGCCGTGACCGGCCCCACGTCGACCACGTGACAGCCCGCCCAACGGAGCCCCTCGGTGGCGGCAGCCAGAGACTCCGGTGTGAGCGGGCGCCCGTCCGCGCCCACGACCACAACCGGAGCTTCGGCGGAACCGCCGTCTTGACCGTGGAGCCAGACGGCAAACGCAGCGCCGGTTTCTCGGGCCGCAGCCGGGGTGGACGCTTGAAGATACTCGCCGGCTGCAAGCTCCCCCTCGAAGGGCAGCTTCGCTTCCGCCCGCTGCCAGGTAGCCTGCAACCGCTTGACCTGCCGGGGCGACAGCGGCCCCGTATCCTCCCGGTGCCGACACCGGCAACAATCCGGGTAGAATCGGGCCATGCGCCCGAGGTGGACGGCCCGGGAGATCCCGGCCTTCTCGCCGGGACAGCGGTACGGTTCGAGCAGTTCCTGTTGCGGCAGCACGATGCCGGGCCTCCAAGCGGGGCAGGGCAGGGGAGTGCGGGGGACTTTAGGCCGCAACCGCCTTCCGGGTCAAGGCCGAAAACCGTCAAGCCGCCGAGAACACCCCAATAACGGAAATGCGGGCGTTCCCTGGAGGGCGAAGTCGAGAAACCCGCCGGCCTCTTCAGGTTCCCGCCTCTCTCCGGGCCCTTTCCAGCAGGTCGGCGATTCCCAGAGAGGCCGCCCATTGCGAGAGATACTTCTGGTCGAGAGAACCCCCTTGCACCTTCAGCACGCCGATCACGTCGCGCCACTGAGACTGGGAGACTTCGTTCCCCAGCCGGAACCACTCCAACTTGCTGAGCACGACGTCCTCCGCAGAGGCGAGGCGGAATTCGGCGCTCGGCTCGTCGACGTCCAGGTTCTCCTTGCGGGCCCGCTGCATCGCGGCACGGTCGTAAGGGCGGTCCTTCAATACGAAGACATCCACTTTGAACATCGTCGGCAGGTGCAGGACATTGAAGCACGATTTCCGCAGAATGGCCTCGCTGACCGCGTGGGGGGCGATATAGTAGGAGGACTGCAGAGCCTCGACCAGCGGGCTCGCGTGCCGGGGAGCCAGATGAGCGACGAGATCCGCGTCCAGCGTCGTTCTGGCGAGGCCGTAAGCAGAACTGGCAATCGATCCGCCGAGATAGTAGTCCACCTCAAGGCGTTCCAATGCCCTCACCACGGGAGTGAGGGCTTCCCAGGCGTCAGGCGAGAGCTTGCTCATCGGAGGTTTAGGTGCTTGCGGAGCCCTGCGGCCAGTGGCTCCCCGTAGTGCAGCTCCACGAATTTAGCGTCCAGTTCCGCCGGGCTCAAGCCGGGATGAGCGCGGGCAATCGCACGTCGCGCGAGTCCGATCGCCATCGCGCTGAGGCGGCGCACCAAGGCGATCCGCTCGGCCACGCTTGCCTTGCGGAGGAGTGCGATCTGAAGGTTCTCGACGTCCGGAGCAGTGTCGGAGAGCATCGCGGAGCCGGTCTTGCGCAAAGGTACCAAGAGACGACCGAGAAAGGCGATCAAGGCACTTGAAGGGTTCTCCTTGGGGGTCACGGCCCGTGCCGCCGCGAGGACTCATCCAAGTGCCTTGCCACTCACACCATTATGCGAGAAAGACAAGACGGCGGCAATCGGGCGGGCGAGCCACGAAGGGCCCGGGGAGAGGCATTCTTACTCTGAGCACCCCGGGCCTCTGCGGTGAATCCTACAGGGTCGCGTCAGCGGACGCGGCAGGTGAAGCGGAGGATGCCGCCGCGGCCCGGCTGCACCGGCTCCGTGATCTCCCATCGCAGCACCAGGGAGTCTTCCGGATTGCGCTGCGTGGAGAAGTCGGCGGCCACGCTCGCCTGCGCGCTTCCCGCCACGTATTCCAGCCGCGTGGTGAGATTGTCGACGATCGTGACGTTGCCGATCGGCTGGTTGCCGACGTTGTCGAAGCGGAGGGTGAAGTCCACCGTGTCGCCCGGCTCGGCCAACTGGGTCGAAGCCACCTTAATCAGGCGGAGCTTGGGCTGGGCGGGCGGCTCCTTGACCGTGAAGATCGTCTCCACCTTCTGATTGCCGACCGAGGCGATCGCCGCTTTCTGATCCAAGACCACCTGCACCGCCTGCACGTGCGACCAGGTGATCGCCGCCGCCGTGCCCCGCGCCAGCGCGGTCATCTCGCGCGCCTCGAACTTGCCCGTGCGGATGACCGTGAAGTTCTCGTACGGGAGGAAGGCGTCCTGGAAGGCCCCGGCCCGAATCGCGCCGGACATCAGGCCGTCCCACTGCCGGGTGCGGAAGGTGGTGAGCGACTTCTGGCTGACCTGGCGGGCGGTTTGGATGTTCTGCTTGTTCGTGCCGGCGGTCAGCACCTCGCCGTGGCCCACCGGTTGCACCGGGGCATAGACGCCGGACGAGCGATCCAGTTGCTCGTTTTCCCGCAAGCTCACGACCTGGCGGACCGCGCGAAACCGGGGGCTGTAAACGTGGACGCGATTGCTCGGTTCCACCATCGTCCGGCCATCGAGCGTGTCGTAATGGGCGATCGTGTCCTGTGCGTCCAGGCCCCGGACTTGCCCGTCGCGTGTCACGTCGGCCTTCAGGCCGCTGTCGCCGCCGTCGGCCAGATACTCATCCTGCGGCCACGGCTGAGAGATCCCCGGCGGCGCCCAAGGGCCCGCGGGCGCGTAGGGAACAGGGACTCCGTACTGTGCCGTCGGTGCGGCGGCGACCGGGGGGTAACCACCCGCCGCTGGGTCCGCCGGCACGCCGGTGTAAGCGGCTTGGGGCAGGGCAGGGGGGGATTGAGGAAGGTTGAAGGATGAAGGATGAGGGATGAGTGCGGAATGACCCGGTCCGGACGACGCGGTACGGATTTCTCTCCCGTCCCGCGGACCGCGGCACGAGCAGAGAATGAGGGCCCCCAGTGCAACCACGATCAACCGCCAAAGCCGCGGGAACTGCTGCTCGGTCGCACTGGTCCGCGAGAACTCGTTCATCGGGGCGGCACCTTCCCGGTCTTGGCGCCTGCCGGACTCCTGGCGGCCGGGGCGCTCTTCGACGGCGGCGCCGGCTCCGCACGCGGCGGATACTTCACCACCGGCGGGCACCCGAAAAGAAACGCCGGGTCGAGCACCTCGCCGCGATCCGGCACCCGGGCGCCCATGCGGACAATCGCCACCGGCCGGCCCAAGGCATCGGCCACCGTCACGGGGTCCTTGCCGGGCCCCACGTCAAACCAGCCCTGAACGCCCTTCTCCAAGACGGGCAATGCCCGCTGCGGGTCCTCGATGTACACGACCCGCGTGACGTACTTCCCGCTCAATGCCAACTGGAGGTCTTCCAGGGTCAACTCGATGGGAACGGCGAAACGGGTCTCTTGCCCGCGGGGCGTGTACAGCCGGTCGACGATCTCGATCGTGGGAAAGACCTCGACGCCGGTGAAAAGCGGGATGTTCAACGCGCAGATGCGATAGACTTGCCCGACCAACATGCCGGCGCGGACCGGGGCGGGCTGCGGCTCGGCAAAACGGCCCTCTTCCGCCAGCGAGATCAGGACCCCGGCGGGGGCCTTGATCTCGACCGGCTGAAAGAACCCGGGCAACGGTCCGCCCCGCTGGAGCTGCTGGCTGCCGATCGCTCCCGTGGGCAATTCTGCCGGGTGCAGGAAGTGGACCCCCGGCTCCTGGGCGGGCAGGCACACGGCCGACCCGAGGAGGATCATGGCTACCAGGACGAGCCCGCCGGCAACTCGGCTGGGGCGGTCCGCGACGCGGTTCGGCAGGCGAGAGAGATTGGGAGCCATGGTCGCGGAGGGTGGTTCTCAGGTCAGTTCGTCGCGGCTTCCTCGGGACAAGGAGCCCCGCCGGTTCCACCCCGGATCAACTGATGGCTGCTGTCGGCCGGCTGCCGGTAGAAGAGCGGACCGGTCGACGTTTCCTCGAGAATCAAAGCACGGTTGGCCGGCTTCGGATAGCTCATCCCCGGCCTCTGCATGACGTCGATCCGCACGTTGTCGGTCGGCCCGGGGAGGTGGACGGGCGTGTGGTTGACCATCGTGTGCTGCTGGAATCCGGCCGGGGCCCCCAGGGGCACGTGCGGCGGGCCGGGGAGCCCGATCGGGGTCCCCGACATCGGCATTCCATACTGCGGGCCATTCACGCCGGCGATGTACGTCCCCGGCCCCATTCCGGCCCCGGCAAGCATCGGTACGCCCTGCGGACCCATCGGAACGCCGTTAGGACCCATCTGGGCGTAGGAGGCCGGCATCACACCCGCTTGTTCGCCGCCGGTGCCCGGCATTTGGAGGTCCTTGTTGCCCAGCCGTACCACGGCGAGGATGGCCCCACGGCGGTCGGCCTCGACGATCGTGTCGACGCCCGGGTC
>CAYGZA010000162.1:0-14883 GCA_964354135.1 uncultured Planctomycetaceae bacterium | reverse complement strand
ACTCGGGCCGGGGGATGCCGAGTCCTGGAAGCAGGGGTCGAGGATCAGCTCGCCGTCCTCGATGTGCGCGCCGGGAAGCCACTCGATCTGCATGAAGAACTCCGAGCTCAACCGGAGGATCATCTCCTCGGAGATGACCTCTTCGCGATGGGCCAGGAGGTCGGAGAACATCCGGCTCCTCCACTGCGGGGAGTGCGGATCGTCGCGGCGGAGCTCGGGCGGGACCAGATCGCGGAACCGCACGGCCAGCGCGTGGTGGACCGCGTTGAGATCCTCGACCCTCATGGACCGGAAGTCCCGGCCCTCAAAATCCGCCTTCGAGAAGGCCCCGCCCGCCAGGAAGAAGTCGATCTCCGGATTGGCCAGGCGGTTCAGCCGCGCGGAGTAGTCCTGGATCTCGATCAAGTGCCGGCGCAGCTCCTCCGGCTCCAGTGTCCCCAGGCGTGCAAACTCCTCGCAGGTGAGAAACCGCGTGCCCGTGGTGTTGTTGAAGTAGTAGATCTCCCGGCCCCCGATGCCGATCCGCGAGTTGGCGATCATCTGCCGCATCGCCTGGTGGGACGTCGGCAGCGGCGTGATCCGCCAGCACTGCCCGCGGCGCTTCACCGCCTCCCGCACCTTCTCGTTGAGCACGTGGAGGAAGCGGACCTGCCTGGTCGGAACCAGCTCGGTGAGCACGTCGTCGGCGGCAAACGCCAACGGCATGTTGTCGGGGTCGGGGCGGATGAGGATCTGGTCCTCCTCCATGATCAGATCGACGGCCTTCTCCCACTGGACGGCCCGCTCCTGGGGAGTCAAAGGGGGATCGCCCCGCTGCTGGCGCTGGGCGTCCAGCAGGACCATGTAGGCCTCGCGCTGCATGGCGTGGATGCCCGGCAAGGTCACGATGACCCGGTCCTCGGGGAAGACCGTCCCGATGCGCGACTTCAACCGCCCCCGCTCGTCCTTGGCCAGTGGATGGGCCCCGATGATCCGCGGCATCATGACGCGCGCTCCTCCTGCTCGTTCCAGACGTCCCGCCGGGGTCTTGCCCTCGACGCCATCCATTGTCTCACTCCGCGGCAAAAACCGCAACCCGAATGGTTGCAGCCCATTGCGCCCCCCGGCTTGCCAGTGGTCCGGGTCCGGGCCAATACCGGCTTGCCGCGAACGAATACGCAATGGCGGCGGCTCTTGATATCCCGTCGGGGATGGACTAAAACATCCAGTCGGGGTATCGGGATGCACCCCGGCTGAGACGGAGCCAGTGGCCGATGGAGTTGCTCATCGTCCTGAACGAGATCACCAAGGACTATGGCCGGCTCCGCGCGCTGGACAAGGTCTCGCTGGCCCTCGGCCCGGGCATCATTGGCCTGCTGGGGCCCAACGGGGCGGGCAAGAGCACGCTCATCAAGCTCCTCCTGGGCCTGGTGCGCATGACCGGCGGCTCCGGCGAGGTCCTCGGGCATCGCTTGGGCCGCGATTTCCGCGCCATCCGCGCCCGCGTCGGATACGTGCCCGAGGACGACTGCTACATCGCCGGACTGGTCGGCGTGGAGATGGTCCGCTTTGCCGCCCGGCTTTCGGGTCTCCCCTCGATCGAGGCCCTGCGCCGCGCCCACGAAATCCTCGACTTCTCCGGCGTCGAGCAGGAGCGCTACCGCCCCGTGGAGACGTATTCCGCAGGCATGAGGCAGAAGCTCAAGTTTGCCCAGGCCATCGTCCACGATCCGCCGCTTTTGATCCTCGACGAGCCCACGGCCGGGCTCGACCCCGAAGAGCGGACCGCTATGCTCAGCCGCGTGCGGATCCTCGCGCGCAAGATGGGTAAGACCGTGCTTTTGAGCACGCACATCCTGCCCGACGTGCAGGCGATCTGCGACACGGTGGTCATCCTGGCCAAGGGGCGGGTCCGGATCGTCGAGCAACTAGAGACGCTCTGCCGTCCGGCCTCGCCCGTGTATCAGGTGAGGGTCTTTGGCCAGGCCGCGCCGCTGGTCGAGCGGATCCGCCGGGAAGGGATCGAGGTGGCTGCCGAGAGCGACGGGCTGCTTTCCTTGACTTGCGATGACTCCGCAGTGACCGAGCGGGTCTGGGACTGGGCCCGGGAGGCGGGCGTGGGCATCCGCTCGCTCGTGCCGGCGCGGAACTCCTTGGAGCAGATCTTTTTGGACGCAGTGCGGGAGGACGCCCGTGCCGATCTATGACCTCGGCTATCGCGGCTGGGAGGGCCGGTTAGTGCCGGAGGCGGGCCGTTTTTGGGCGATCACCACGACGGGCATCCGCCTGGCGTGGCAGAGCAAGCTGCTGCGGCGGCTGCTGGCGCTGGCGTTGTTTCCCATCATTTACACGGGGATCCTGTTCTTTGTCTTCGAGCAGGCCAGCGGGTACGCGAAGGCGATGGGCGCGACGCCGGCGAGCTTTGCGCAGTCCGGACGAGGGACCGGGCCCATCGGTACGTTGCAGGAGATGATCCCGCCAGTGATTCCGAAGTCGTGGTACGAACGCCTGGCGGGACTGGATCGGCATCCGTGGTGGTCGCTGCTTTTCTGGATCTTCTTCCGCTATCCACAGCCGCTGGCCCTGGCGGTGGTGGTAGGGATCGTGGCGCCACCGCTGGTGGCCCAGGACGTGCGCACTCGGGCCTTCATGCTCTACTTCTCGCGCCCCATAACGCGGATCGAGTACATCCTTGGGAAGATGACCACGGTCTGGGCCTACCTGCTCATGATTACTGCAGTGCCGGCGCTGGCTATGTATGCGCTGGGGGTCTTTATGTCCCCGCCGGATTCGGCGGTGCTCACAGATACTTGGGACATCCCGTTGAGGATCCTGGCGGCGTCGGCGGTGCTCATGGTTCCCACGACGGCCCTCGCTTTGGCCCTGTCCTCGCTCACTTCGGAGAGCCGCTACGCCGCGTTTGCCTGGTTTCTGATTTGGGTGGTGGGCTGGGTGACTTACGCAATCTATCACGGTTTCCTTCCCAATAGCGACGCGCTTCAGTATTGGCGATTGGCCTCGCTCTACCACACGCTGGGCGAAGTCCAAGGTTGCGTTATCGGTTTGGAGACGGATTTTTCCACCATCTCGGCGGCTGCGATCGAATTGGCGGTGATTACCCTGGTCTCGCTGGTGATCCTGTTTCGCCGCGTCTCCTCGCCGATGCGGATATGACCATGATCCATCTGGAACACGTCACCAAACTGTACGGCTCGGTCATCGGTGTGAACGACATCACCATGTCGTTGGAGCGCGGGGCCTACGGGCTGTTGGGACCCAATGGCTCGGGCAAGACCACTCTGCTGAACCTCATCACCGGCCAGCTCTACCCCACGATCGGCGCCGTCCGCGTGCTGGATCGGCCCCCGATGAACAACGTGGACCTGTTCCGCTGCCTCGGCGTTTGCCCCGAGCGGGATGCGCTTTATCCCGGCGTCACGGGCTTCGATTGGGTCTGCTACCTCATGCAGCTCCACGGCTTCGGCCGCCGCGAAGCCGTCGCACGGACCGAGAAGGCTATCGAGCTGGTCGGCATGAAGGACGCCATGCACCGCCGCATGGGCGGCTACTCCCGCGGCATGAGGCAGCGGATCAAGCTTGCCCAGGCCCTCGCCCACGGGCCGGAGCTGTTGATCCTCGATGAGCCGCTCAACGGGCTGGACCCCATCGGGCGGCACGAGATGACCGAGGTCTTGAAGCAGTGGATCCGGTCGGGCCGGGGGCTATTGCTGGCCAGCCACATCCTGCACGAGGTCGAGGCGGTCACGCACTCGTTTATGTTGATCTGCGGTGGGCGCCTGCTGGCGGCCGGCACCTCGGAAGAAGTCCACAACCTGCTGGCCGACGTGCCCCACGAGATCCGCATCCGCTGCGACAATCCGCCGCAGTTGGCCCGCCGACTGATCGACGAAGGGGTCGTCGAGTCGGTGCGATTCGGCGGCGAAGGGACGCTGGTGCTCGGCACGCACCGGCCGGCCGCGGTCTACGCCCAACTGCCGCAGTGGCTCCAATCCAGCGGCGTCCGCATCCACGAGCTCCGCTCCACCGACGACTCGTTGCAGGCCCTGTTCAACTCCCTCTTGAGGATCCACCGGGGGGAATCATGAACGCGCTGCGCTCGCTGCTGGTCGTCCTGGGCTTTGAGTGCCGCCGCGGGCTGACGCCGTGGCGGATCATCGCGTTTGTGGGCCTGGCCTTGTTTCCGGCCGTGCTGGGGTTTCTGATCAAGTCCGCCGGGGCGCCGGTGAGTGACCCCGAGCGATGGATCTTCATGTTCTTCATCCTCATCCCCGAGGTGGTCTGTTTGCTGGGGCTGCTACTCTGGGCCACGCCGGTGATCCAGGCGGAAGTCGAGGGCAAGACCTGGCCTTACCTGGCCGTCCGCCCCTGCGGAAAGGTCCCCATCCTGCTCGGCAAGTACCTGAGCGCCGTCGCGTGGACGGCCTTGGCGGCCTGGCTGGCTTTGGGGCTGGCGCTGGTAGCCGTCACTCCCGACGAGGGCGCCGTGCGGGCCGCTTGGGTGCTGTCCGCCATCGTCGGCTTGTCCACCTTGGCCTACGGTGCGCTATTCGTTTGCCTCGGCGTGCTCTTTCTCCGCCGGGCAATGGTCCTCGCCGTGGCTTACACTTTCTTCTTCGAGTTCATGATCAGTTGGGTGCCTGCGATGGTGAACCGGTTCACCGTGCAGTACCACCTGCGGAGTCTGTGCGCGAAGTGGCTGCCGTCGCATTACGTGCCGCCGTGGATGGGGCGGTTCCTCAATCCGTCCCCGTGGTACTACCATGTGCTCATCCTTCTGGGCATGACCGCAGTGCTCTTGATCGTCGCCGCGGTAGTGCTCCGCCGCCGCCAGCTTATCACCGCCCCGGAGGTCTGACCGTAGCACAGGCTTCCAGCCTGTTCGGGTGCAACGCGCAGACCCAGGCGACACAGGCAAGATGCCTGTGCTACGATCCTGCCGCCGCCGGGCCGGAGATATTGCGGCACACTAAGTCCGGCTGGTTCTTGACCCCCGCGGCCCGCGGCAGTACGTTGAAAGCATCTATCGTCTCCCTATGGCAACCGGAGGTTTCCTTCCATGGCACACAAAGTCAGGAACCTGATCTGGGCATTGGCCTGCTGCGGCCTGGGCTTCGCCGCGGCACTGTACACTATGCGGCCCAGCGACGCGGCCGCTCCCAAGCCTGCAACGATTGCCTCCAAGATCGTCGGCTGGGAGGAAGCGCAGGTCAGCAAGGCCGACTGGGGCGAGATGCGACGCTACTTTACCGGCGAGACCTCGGGGAGCAAGAACGTGCTCACGGCCGTCGCGGTGGTCGAGCCCGGCAAGGCGGTCCACAAGTCCCACCGCCACGCCGAGGAGGAGTACTTGGTCCTGGTGGATGGCTCGGGCACCTGGAGCCTGGCCGGCCGCCAGACGCCCGCCAAGCGGGGCGACGTGCTCTACGCCGAGCCCTGGGTCTATCACGGCCTGAAGAACACGGGCGAGAAACTGCTGATCTTCCTGGTGGTCCGCTACACGAGCAAGGGCGTGCCGCTGCCGCCCAAGCCGGACAGCAAGCCGGATGAGATGTAGGTCCAAGAAAGGGTAGTCAACGCGATGCCATCGCACCGACTCCGTCAGGCAACACGGCCAAGGAGTCTCGTGGCCAAGAGTATAGAAGGGAGCATGTCGTGCCTCATAAGGATTTGAGGAACAAGCCTCTGGTGGAGGCAATTCTGGAGATCAAGTGGCAACTCGACAAGCCCGGGCAGATGTCGGGCTCACCCCAGATGGCACTTCCGGCCGGGGATCCGCACTATCGCCTCTTGCTGGGCCGCCTCTTTGATCGGTTTCAGAAGGAATATCCGGTACACGAGCCGTTGCCGGCGGCGACATTGCCGGACGAAGTGGTGGGCCACTGTGTCCAACACCGTTTTCGCGCGGCGAAGGACGACTGGCCTCTGGTTCAGGTCGGGCCGGGGATATTCACCGTCAACGAAACCCACAGGTACACTTGGACCGACTTCCAACAGCGGGTCAGAGAGGCGGTGGGGCGATTGTTTGACGCCCACCCCAACCCGACCGACTTTCGGATCGAGACGCTGGTCCTGCGCTACATCGACGCGGTAGAATTCAACTACCAGGAGGAGAATGCCTTTGTCTTCCTTAAAGACAAGCTGAAAGTTGGCATCAGCCTGCCTCCAAGTCTCTTCCAAGACACGGGAGTCAGTGGGCTTCCAAGAAACCTCTCGTGGCAGGCGACTTTCCAGTGCTCCAATCCGCGTGGCGCTGTTCACGTGAGTTTTGCCACGGGGCAAAAGGAGGGGAAGCCCGCTATCCTCTGGGAGACAACCGTCCTGTCTACTGGAGCCGAGTTGCCGGCAATGCCGGGCCAATTTTCAGAATGGATCGATGCAGCGCACGAAATCACCCACGACTGGTTCTTCAAACTCATCGAAGGTGAGCTGGAAAGGAGGTTTGACGGTGAGTAGCACCGCGCCCATTCAATACGAGCAGGCGAACGACCGCGACGCGCTGTTCGGTTCGGGCAATTGGGCCCTCGACGATGGAACGCGAATCGCCGTAGCACCCGCGCCTGGGGTCGCTCCCCAACGAATCGCTTCACTTGTACGGTGGGCATTCGTTTTCGCGGCGATCTCATCGATCAGTTCCTGTCCCGACCCCTGGATCGAAAGCCAGCAGCAACGCGCCCAGTTCACCATGGCGGCTGCTTTCCAGCCGTATGGCCGACGACGTATCAGTTCAGTGGAGGCGCGGAGGCTGGCGCTCGAGATCCTCTATCGAGCCGAGGCGGAGCGGGTGGCGATCGCACAGGCGGAGGCGGAACGAGGCATCAACTGGGAGGAAGTCTCTTGATCTACGAATACCCGGACCTGGCCGCTCCAATCCGGCAAGGCGATATCTTTGTTGGCCTGCCCCGAGTGGAGGTATCTCTTCGGCGAATCACCGTGATTGAGGAGGATGGCTCGGAAACAGATTGTGAGTGGCGAGAAATCGCCGCCCTCCAGAAGGAGGTGACGGCGATCTTCCCCGTGCGTCCGGTCGCAGCGATGGTGGCGACACAGGATTGCGACGCGATCCATGGCCGGGACATTACGCTTTGTGAAATCCGTCCTTTTCGGGAGGCGGAGCGCAAGGCTGCCCAGACATCCCTCCCGAAGGCTTGGAAAAACATCCTTACCCAGCAGGCGCGTATCAATCAGAAGTGGTTCTACCTGCCCCTCGATGCGCGCATCGGTTTTGCCGACAAGATGGCCGTCGACTTCACGGTCACCCTGCGTGTTGCGCGCGCCGATTTGGAGGCCCTCCGGGACCTACGGAAAGGCCGGCTTAACGCTTTGGCCGACGAACATTTCCGCGAGCGGATCGCCGAATTCTTCCGGCGCTATCCCTACGACGAATGGTATCCGCTCAATGCTGAGGAACTTGCGGCGTACATGCATGAGTACCCCGATATTCAACCGTACCCCTGGCAGCAGGTAAACCCGCGTACCTGACCAGGCGCGGTACCGTTGGCTGGTTTTCATGGAGGCCCGCAATGCCAAGTCAATCCATTATCTCTCAGAAGCTCGCCATCGACGGCGGTCCCAAGGCGGTCACCAACAAGTTGGCCGGCTGGCCGCAGTTTGCCGAAGAGGGGATCGCGGCCGTCGAGCAAGTGCTCCGCTCCGGCAAGGTCAACTACTGGACCGGCCCGAAAGGCATGGAGTTCGAGAAGAAGTTCGCCGAGTGGCAGGGGAGCAGATACGCGGTCAGCGTGGCCACGGGCACGGCGGCCTTGCACGTGTGCCTGTCGGCCTTAGGTGTCGGGCCCGGCGACGAGGTGATCGTGCCCAGCTACACCTTCATCGCCACCAGCTTCGCGGTAGTGCAGGCCGGGGCCATCCCGCGGTTCGCCGACGTGAACCTGGACGATCACTGCATCAGCGTCGAGTCGGCCGAGAAGCTCGTCACCAAGCGCACGAAGGCGATCATCCCCGTCCACCTGTACGGCAACGTCTGCGACATGGACAAGATCCATGCCTTCGCCAGGCGGCACAATCTCTTCGTCATCGAGGACAATGCCGAGGCCTTCGGCGGCATGTACAAGGGAAAGAAGACCGGCACCCTCGGCCAGATGGCCGCGTGCAGCTTCTGCCAGAACAAGACCTTCACCACCGGCGGCGAAGGCGGCATGGTCACCACCGACGACGAAGACCTCGCCTGGGAGGCCCGCAGCTTCCGCGACCACGGCTACGACGTCAAGGAGCGGCTCAACCTCCTGGTGCTGGAGCAGAAGCTCCCCTACATCCACAACCGCGTGGGCTGGAACTACCGCATGACCGAGGTGCAGTCGGCGATCGGCCTGGCGGAGCTGGCCCGCATGGACACCTGGAACATGCCGCGGCGCCGGCGGAACGGCCGCATCCTGCTGGACGCCCTCGGCGGGCTGCCGCAAGTGAAGTACCTGCCGATCGACACGCCCGAGCGGCAGAACGGCTGGTACGTGTGCGCGTTTTCGCTGGACATCGACAAGATGCGCTGCGACATTGCCCAGTTCGTCGCCGCGGCCTGTGCCGAAGGGGCCCCGTGCTGGAAGGTCTTCTGGCCGCAGTGCCACACGGAGCGGGCCTTCACCGAGCGCCGCGGCTTCGGCAACTCCGGCTTCCCTTTCACCTCCAAGGAATACGGCGACCCGGCCAGCGCCGACTACAGCAAGGTCGAAGTCCCCAACGCCCGCTGGCACGAGTCGCACACGTTCACGTGCTTCGCGTTCCCGACGTACTCGGAGGAGGACGTGCAGCAGATCGCCGCGGCGCTGGTGAAAGTCGTCCGGGCGTACAGTTGAGGATTCAGGGTTCGGGGTTCGGGGTTCAGTAGACAGAATTCAGCAGACAGTAGACGGAATTCGTTGCTGGACGGCTGATCGCTGACAGCTTGACTACGTTGCCTCGCGGTCCCTTGACACATTCGTCCCTTGACTTTACAGGCCGAGTGTGGTATTATACTTCCACGGAACAGGAGAACCGGAGCCGTGCCATTCGACTCGATCATCTGGGACCTCGACGATGATCCGGACGTTCCGAGGAGGGAGCGACGATGAAGCGCATTGTCCGCAACCGGAGACTCACACCCGAGGAAGCCGCGAAATACAAGGCGATTCGAGAGCAGATTGCCGGAGAACTGCCGGACCTGATCGCGCGGCACCACAAGCGCATGGGAGCGCTCGACCAGTTGCACGAGTTGCTGAGGCAGCTCAAAGCCGCGCGAGAAGAGATGGGCCTGAGCCTCTCGGACCTGACGGAACTTACCGGGATGGATCGCTCTGCGCTTTCGAAGCTCGAGACCGGGCAGCGCCCCAACCCGACCATGGAAACGCTCGTGCGCTACGCCGAAGCGGTGGGCAAGCGCGTCGTGGTTTCGCTTACGGAGGCTTGAGCCGCGAGACCGCCCGTCAACTCGCCGGCGGCGTGCGCTGTTGGCTCCGCACGAGAGCGGCGAACGCCACGAGGATGGCCGACCCGACGGCGACCGTCAGGCAAGCCTCGGGGACCGCGAGCAGGACCCCGATCATCGCGCCGAACGCGAAGCCGCTCAACAGGCCGATGAGCGTCGATACGGCCTTCCGTGGCTGCACGAGTCCAAGGATTATCCCGACCACGCCGCCGAGAAACGCCCCGAGCGCGGCGACCCCCAGCGTGTAGTCGTTATTCGGGTCCCAAGCGGAGGCCCACACCAACCGGGTCGCGGCCAGCAGAGTGGCCACGACGACGAACAGTAGCAGGATCAAAGCGAGCGAACAGCCGCTCTGCGGCCGCGAGTCGGGAGCCCTTGGTGCCTGCGGCTCGGGACGATCCGGGTTGGACAGCCTAGTATCCGTCATCCTGGAGCTTCCCGTCGGCGCGGTGCCCGAGGCGCTGGAACGCTTGAAGAGTAATGCTCTCGGAGATGAACCGGACGGCGCCGTCGCCCCGCAGGAAGTTCGCTCCGCCTGCGTGGTGCGACGAGAACCCTCCGACGACCAGCAGTGCGGGATCGGCCGGCTGCGATTTGGCCCCTTCCGCGGCCTCCTCTTTGGGAAACGCGGGCAGTCTCTCGGAGGCCGTCTCGAAAGCGGCAATGATGCCCGCCAGACCCTGGTTCGGTACCGCCCCTGTGTTGCGGAGCGTCGCCCGCGTGCCCGATATCCAGCTCAGGTCCGTTCCGTCCAGAACCTTCTCACCGACGAAGATGGTATGCGACAGTCCGTCAGTGACGTCCCGCGGGCGCACGCGGCTGTTGAGGAACAGGACCCCGTGGTTGTCCTTCTCGATGGGCGCCTCCACGTCGTGGTGGCATCCGGCATAGCTGCTGGCCGGTTTGCCGACTGCGGCTCCCGGATTCAAGCGATCGGACGGGCACTCGAGCAAGGGAATCCGGTGCCCGTAGACGGCGACGTTCTTCTTGTCGTACGCGCCGACCGAGAAATCGATCATCCGGAAGGCATTGCCTTGTTCCACGTAGGGCAGGACCTGGACAAGCCACGACATGTGGTAGCCGCGGGGCTCGCTGCGGATCGGGCCCTTGGGTTCCACTACGCCCGGGGGGAAGACCTCGTGGGCCAACTCGTAACCGTGCAGGGCTATCCCCAACTGCATCAGGTTGTTCGCGCACGACGACCTCCGGGCCGCTTCCCGGGCCGCCTGGACCGCCGGCAGCAACAGGGCGATCAGGATCCCAATGATGGCGATCACCACCAATAGCTCCACCAGCGTAAACCCGCGGCGCGGGGATATTCTGCGACTCATTTCTTTTCTCCTGTCGACTGAAGTTCTACGACCGCCTGCTTGCTCAGCCGCACCCGATCTCGGGGGTGGTCGGGATAGTCGGCCCGCACGCGAACCAAGCGGCGCATGGGTTGTTCGGGTACAGGTTCCACCTGGATTACCACGACCGCGGGGTCGGAACCGCCGAATGCCTCCGCCGGCAAGTTCCAGGTTTCGCCCGGGTATTTCGGGTCGGCAGCCAGGCGCCACGCGGCCCGGTCCAAGGCCGACTCAGCCAGCCAGCCACACTGCACCTGCCGGGCCTCGGCCCGGGCGCGGGTCCGCTGTCCCATCGCCAGGTGTACCAAAGAGATCATCGTGGCCGTGGCCACGGCCACGCAGACGATCGCCACGATCAAGATGGCGCCGCGGTGCCGTTCCCTAGCCCAGGCGTTTACGCCTGGGAATCCGGCTCGTCTACTCATGGCTACTACTTCTTTCCTTCGGGCGGCTTGGAGGCACCGGCGGCCGGCAAGGCGAACCGGTGATCCAGGCCCAAAACGCCTTCGACCCACAGCACCGGCGGCGGGACGCTTCCCAAGGGCTCTCTGGCTACCGTGATCCGCAGGCCGGCCAACGGGTACGTCTTGTCTTGCCGGACCTTCATCTCTGCCTTAGCACCAGGCGGAAGCATGAACCGCTCGTGGGCTACCGGCTTGTCCCCTTCCAGCTCCGCACGCACCAGGGCCTCGCCTTCCAGCCGGTACCGGACCTTCCGACCGGCTGCCAATTGGAGTTCCCACCCGGGGATCTTCTTGCCGTCGGCAGCCGCGACCTCGGCGGCCGCCAGACGAGTCGCCGCATGGACGTCCTCGCGGAACTGCTGGGACAAGCGGTCCAGTGCCAGCCGCTGGCGGAGTTGCTCGTGGCCGCCTTGCTGGAACTGATACAGGGTGTGCAGGAGCCCTATGGCGATCGCCAGCAGGGCCGAACTCACCCCGAGCACGGTCGCTATCTCGACCAGGCTGAATCCGAGGCGTTTTTTCATGGCGGCGGTTCTATCCACTGAACAGGCCTCACCTCGCACTCGTTCGATATCGCCACGCCACCAGCCGCACGGGTCGCTGCGGCACGTCGGGCCGCGGCTCCCGGCGGACCACGACGGCAACCAGCTTTGCTCCAGGCTCCCCCGGCGACGCGGTGACCTGGATCTCCACCTTCGCATCCGGGAGGTTCTGGCGGAGCTCCTCCGCGTCCTGGAGCGGGCGGACCTTGTCCGGGGTCAGCTCGTCCCACGGCTGGGCGGCCAGCCGCTCCATCACGTTGGCAGCCAGTTGGACGGCCCGGCTATGGTCGCGCACGGCTTCCTGCTGCACCGCCATCGCCGTAAAGAACCTGAAGCAGAGGATCATCAAGGCCCCCAACACGGCGGCAGATGCCGTAGCTTCCAAGAGCGTGAAACCGCGTCGATGCGTCATCATCCGCACAACTTCTGGATCAGGGAGATCAAGGGACTGAAGTACGCCACCGCAAAGGCCGCCACCGTCAATCCGAAAAACAGGATCGCCAGCGGGAAGAAGAACTGGAGGAAGACGTACGCCCGGTAGGTGAATCGGCGGCGGTTGCCTTCCGCCAGCTCGCGGAGGGCCCAGGGAAGATTCCCCAGGCGCTGGGCCGCACGGAGCACCGCCAGATCGGCCGCCCGGATCAGGCCTTGGGCCCGCAGGCTGTCGGCCCAGTCCGTCCCGCCGATGGTCGTCGCCAGGGCCATCGCCAGGCGCCGGCGGACCGACGCCTTCGGATAGTGGTTGGCCAGCGTCGTCAGCCCCCCGGTGATGGGGCGCTGGCGCTCGGCCACGAGGGCGAGCGATTCGAGGATCGCGGCGGTATCCAGCCGGGCCGCCAGCCGCCGCAGGCAGGGAAAATCGGCCTCGAACCCCGTCACGGCCCAGACCAGCACGTATCCCGGCGCCACGACGAGCGGCCAGATCCACAGGTACCAGTAGACAACCGCGGCATAGGAGGCCGAAGTGAAGAACTTGGTGGCCGCCGGCAAGTCGGCGCCGAAATCCTGGAAGATCTTGGCGAACGCCGGCGCGATCTTGAGCAGGACGAAAACAAACACTAGCGCCATGAACAGGCCCAGGAAGCCGAGGTAAACCAGCTTCCCGCCCACCTGGCTGCGGACCGATTCGGCGGCGATTTCGCTCTGCCCGGCCTCGCGGAGGGCCTGGATCAGTCCGCCCGACTCCTGGCCGACGCGGATCTTGAGCATCGCCTGCCGCGGCACCAACCCGCCCACGTCGGCCAGGGCCTCCGGCAAGGTCTCGCCCGACTCCAAGTAGGTGGCCACTTTGCAGGCCGCCCGGGCCGCTGCGCCCCGCCGCTCAGCGACGAATGCGCGAAGGACCGAAGCCAGCGGGATCCCCCGCTCCGCCGCCACCGCCAGGGTTGAGAGGATCGCCTGCTGTCTGGCCCGGCGGTACCTCTGACACACCAGGACTACCGCAAACAGAATCGCCACGGTGGCAATGGACCCGAAGACGGCCAGCAGAACTAGGAAAACGATCAACACGCAGAGAACGACGGTCAACACGAGCCGCACCACATCGCCGATCCGCACCGTCCGCAACCCCCGCCAGCCCTCGATGACCAGGCGTCGCACGCCGCTCGCGCCCACGGGCCGCCAGTCGTTCATTGCGCGCAGGGCCACCAGGACTGCGATTCCGACCAGAATCGCGAAGACGGCGACCAGAGCGTATTCCGTCGGTGAGATTAGGGGCATCAGCTTAGGCTTTGGATCAAGGCCACGAGCGGCAACATCAGCCCAATACACCAAAACGCGACGAACCCGACAACCAGCACGAACGTAAACGGCAGAGCAACCCCATCCAAGAGCCAGGAGCGGACCCGGGCCTGGGCATCGAACATGGCGGTGGCGGCGCGAAATGACTCGGCCAGGGCGGGCGTCTGCTCGCCCCACTGGACGAACGGCCCAAGCCCGCGGTGGAACTGGCGGAGCCGCGCGACGCACTCCGACAAGGGCTCCCCCGATTCCACGGCGTCGGCCGCCAATCGGCAGCCTTGCTTCAGGTCGGCCTCTTGCAGGGCGTCGGCCGCCACGCGCAACGCCTGCGGCAACGGAACCTCCTGTTCCACGAGGAGGGCCATGAGCGTCCCCAGATCGGTGAGTCCGTGGAAGCGCCAGGCCGGCCCCACGACCGGGACCGCATAGAGGACTTTCTGCGCCCAGACCTCCTGCGACCGCAGACCGTAACACAGCATCCCCAGCCCCACCAGCAGCGCCGTCCCGATCAGTGCGATCAGGGCGCCGGTCGGCGAGAAGGTCCAAAGGACGGTTCGGGTCAGCGACGGCAAGGTCGTGTTGAAGTCGGCAAAAACTTGGCCAAACTGCGGCACAACCCAGAAACTGGCAAGGGCATACAGAGCCACGACCAGTCCCAGCAAAAAGGCCGGATAGGCCAGCGTAAGCCGCAACTGCTGCCGGATGTTCTTTCGTCGCTGCTCCCGGGCCACCAACTCTTCGAGCACGATGCTGAGCCGCCCGCTGCGGGCCCCGGCGAGGATCAGGCTACGGATCGGCTCGGGGATGCGTGCCCCCTGCTGGGCAATCGCCGCCTCCAAGGTGCCGCCCTCGTCCAAACGGGCGGCGATTCCCCGAAGGACCTCGGCCAGACGCCGGCTCTCCGACTCTTCGGCCATAGCCCGCAGACCGGAGGCCAACGGGAGCCCCGCCTGCGCCATTTGGGCCATTTGGCCGGCCAGCTCCGCGGCTTCCTCGGCAGAGAGGCGAGGCGACGCGGCCACCCACGCCGGGATCTCGCGGAGCGCAGCCGGATCGGCCTGGAGTCCTTGGGCCGCCAGTTTGGCCAGGGCTTCCTCCTGCCCGGCAGCCTCCACCTCGCCGGGAATCTGCCGGCCTTGGGAATCTCGGGCTGTGTAGACGTATCTGGGCATGGTTGTCGATCCGGCGCGCCGGGCAAGCCCGGCCGCTACGCGACCGGGCCGACACGGCCCGGCTCTGATTTCTCGTCCCTAGCCCCCCGCCCCCGAACCCCCGCCCCTTCTTCTAGAATCTCCCCAGCGTGCTGAGAAAGTCGAACCACGAGCCGAACACCAAGGCGGCGTACACCGCGACCGCCCCGCCCCCCAACC
>CAYGZA010000161.1:0-14898 GCA_964354135.1 uncultured Planctomycetaceae bacterium | reverse complement strand
TTCATTTAGTCCAACTGACACAATTACTATTGTTAATAATGGTGCAATTAGAGGTATGGCGGGTTCTGGTGGTGCTGGAGGGGAAGGTAATTCATCTACTGGTTCACCTGGAAGCGGTGGGTCTGCTGGTGGAAATGCTTTGTATGTAAATAGGCCAACTACAGTTACAAATAATGGGACCCTTGCTGCTGGCGGTGGCGGTGGCGGTGGTGGTGGTGGTGTTTATGGTACTAGACCAACGCCTAAAGGAGCCATTCCTGATAGATGGGCCGGTGGTGGCGGCGGCTGCGGTGGCTGCGGTGGTTGTGGTGGTTGCGGTGGTTGCGGTGGTTGCGGCGGCTGCGGCGGTGGCGGAACCGGCCTTCTCGTCAGGTGCGCCGTGACTTCGACGTACCGGAACACGCCAGACTCCCCCAACTGCCTCGCGGCCACCGCCTGCGCGTGCCCCGACCATTCCGGCGTTCGGAAATCGGCGTTGCCGCCCAGCGCCGTCCTCAGGTAGCTCTCGACCGCTTCGGCCCGCCGCCTGGACAAGCCGAGGTTATCGTAATGAGGGAACCCCGTGTGGCTGGCAGTGCCGTGGAGCCGAATCTCCCACCGCGTCCCCCCGGGGAGGGCGAAGTTCACGATGTACTCGTCGAGGAACTTCTTGTGCAGCGGCTTGAGTCTGGATTCACCGATGTTGAATGCGTATAGCCGGGCGCGCAAGTTGTCTCTCACGGGAACGGCGGTGTGGAGCACAACGTAGGCTCTGTACTTTTCGGGAAGTCCCATGGCAGTGCGCCTGGAATCGCTTTTCCGTCTTCCATTAGGCGATCGCCGGGACACGGCGGAGTCCGTCGTCGCCGAATGCCGCAAGCGAACCCGTCGTTCAATACTCGTGCTAGAATGGCGTCGATTTCTGGCCCGTGGTGTCGCTGTCGGCGGGGGTGGGCGAGGGAGGGTCCAGGTCCGGAGGATCGACGGGCGCCGTGGGGCTGGAACCGCTGCCGGCGCCCGCGGCACCGCCGCTATTGATATTGACCAGCGTGCCCTGGATGGTCACGCCGGCCGGCCCGATGTCCACGAATCCGCCCGGCCCCTTGATCGTCAACTGCATTCCCGCCTCGATCACGACCTTCATGCCGGCCTTCAGGTGGATCTCCTGGCCGGCATCCAGGGCGTGTTTCATCCCCACCTTCTCCTGCTGGTTGTTGCCGACGGTGAGGGATTGGTCCACGTCGACCTTTTCGCAGCGGTTGGCCTTGACGTGAAGATGGCTCTCCTTCTCGATCAACTCCTTCTTCGTCCCCTGGATGATGATGTTCTGGTGGCCCGGCCCGTCGATCCCCCCAACCTTCAGCCCCATGTCGCCGCCGACCTGCTCGACCTGGTTGCGGTGAACCGTCGTGTACTTGTCGACGTAGACCCTCTCAAACTGAAAGCCGTTCTTGACGCCGTCTTTCTCCCCGCCGACGATCAGGTGCCGGTCGCCGCCCACGCTCTCCATGGAGTTCGCACCTGTGCGGACGTCCATGTTCCGCTGCGCGTGGATGAAAACCTGCTCCTTGCCGGCCTTGTCTTCAAACCGTAGCTCATTGTATCCCTTGCCGCCGAGCGAAGAGTTGGTCTTGATGTAGCTCCGCGTGGGGAATTTCTTGGGATCGTAATGGGGAGTCTGCTCGCCGTTGTAGACGACCCCGGTGATCAGCGGTCGGTCCGGGTCGCCTTCGAGGAAGGACACGATAACCTCTTGGCCGATGCGAGGGATGAACATAGCCCCCCAGTTCTTCCCCGCCATGATCTGTCCGACGCGGATTCGCACGGGCTCAGCCTGCTTCTTTTTCTGGTCCGCGTCCGCGCCTGACTGCAACCGGGTATTGTAGCGGTCCCAGAAGAACTGGGCGCACACCCGGCCGTGCTCGTCGACGTCAATCTCCTGCTTCTCGGGGCCAACCACGACAGCCGTCTGCACCCCGTGGACCTTCGGCTTGGCCGTCGTCCGTGCCGGCCGGAAGGGGACGTCGGCGGGCATACAGGTGAAGTTGCTGGTGTAGGTCTCCCCTTCGTAGTCCCCGTAGGGCTCCGACGCCGAATGGTCCAGGGAGATGACGACGTAGTTCTTGTCCTCGAGGTCGCTAGCCGGGTGTTTCTGCCCCTTGACGATCGGCACGTGTTCCAGCTTGAACCGCGCCCCCGGGCCAAGCCGCTCGTAATACGTCGTCCCGCTGGCGGTATCGTAGGCGGTCTCGAGCTGCTCCAAGTACCTCTTCGTCAAGGTTCTGGCCTCGTCCGCCGTCTTGTACTCTCCCGGGTATTGGAAAACCTCGTGGGTCTTCGGGATGATCGTCTTGGGTTTGCCCGCGGTCGGGGTCTTCTCCAACAGACGTTTGGCCGGCGTGATCTCCGAGCCGGCATAGAGCTTGATGAACTCGTAGTCCGTTTGGGCGAACTGCCCGGGAATGAACTGGTACTCGTGGCCCCATCGCACGATGCTCTTGGACTCGGGCGTCCTCGGCTCGCTTCCCATCGAGTACTCGTAGCGGAGGGTCGGAAGGTCCTGGCGGTAATGGTCCGTCTTGTCGCCCAGGACCAGCGTGTGCTTGCCCTGCTCGTGCTCGAAGTAATAGAAGATCCCTTCTTGCTCCATGAGGCGGGAGACGAAGTTGAAGTCCGTTTCGTGGTATTGGACGCAATACTCCCATTCCCGGTAGGTTCCCGCATTCAGGTTGCTGTCGTTGAGCGGATGGGGAACGGCCACGTCCTTGAAGATGTCTTGGAGGATGTCGGGGACCTTCTTCTTCGAGAAGAATCGGCAGTCGGACGTCTGCGTCAGGAACCAGAGCCAGGGGACAACTTCCGCCTCGTACCTGCGCCAGCCGGTCTCGCCGCCCCCGGCAACGAAACGGCTTACGTAGCCGTTGAAGTACCGCGGCTTTCCCTGGTCGTCCTGGACGCTGAAGGTGATCGGCTTGCCGATGATTTCGTCGGGAGTAATGTCGTGTCGTTTCGATTCAAGTCCCAGGATGAAGCGGAACAGTCGCGACATCTCCTCATGGCCGGAGAACGAGAGGAGGCGAAAGACGTCCTCGCCGCTCTCACCCCCTTTCACTTCGCTTTTGACGTTCAGGTAGTAAACCACGGTCGCGACTCCCTAAAGCGGCCTGATCGGTCCGCCCCAAGCCACGCCAAAATGGCTCCGGCTATTGTGGGCAAGTTAAATCGTACGTGTGCTCGAGCTCTCCCTTCGGCTTGCCGGTCTTGGGGTCCGTCCGGAAGTAAGTCCAGGTCATCTTCCCGAAACTGAAAGCCAAGTGTTCCTCCGGCAAGCCTTCGCCTTCTCGACTCTTGGAGGCGGTCACGCTGCTGACAATCACGTTTGAGAGCGTATACTCCATGTACTTTTCCTTGCTTCCCCCGGCCCGGCACAGCTCCAGTTTCACTTCCTTGATGAGGGTGGCCATGCAGAGGGCCTTGGCCAACAGGGTGGTCGCCTTATCTACCCTCTTAGTGACCGTGAAGTCCCCAAGGTTGCAGCGTCCGGTTGCCGGCGCACCGCCTGCGCGCCCGTGGCCCGTGGCCGCCTGCGTCATGCCGTGGCTGTAGCCCAGGACTTCGATCCAGTCCTTGTGCTTGTCGTCGCTGCTCTCGCCGGGGATTCCGTCGATCTTCAGGAACGCGTCGAATGCCACGCTACTCTCCTTTCCATCTCGCGGAGCACACCGCGCGCCACCGGCCGGCATTGGCGCCGTCTACTATAACACCTCGGGGCGGCCGTGTTTGTCTGCCGCGGCGAGTGCGCAACAACGTCCGCTACAAGCCACTACGTCCGCACTGCGCAGCGGCCACGGGACCGAGACCCGAAGCCCCGGTCCCACGGCCACCGGCTCGCGCTACCCCGAGCAACGTCAGCCGGCAATCGCTAGGCGCCCTTGTTGGCGATCTGGTCCCAGTTCGACTTGACGTCGCCCACGGGCTTGCCGGTCTTGTGGTCGGTCGCGGTGTAACTCAACTCGATCTTGCCGTAGTTGAACGACACCTCTTCCAAGGGAAGAGCCTCGCCACCCTGGGCGGCCCCGCCGGGCCGGACACTGCTGACGATCGCGTCCGACAGCTTGTACTCCATGTACTTCTGCTTGTCGCCGGTGGCACGGCAGAGCTCCAGGGTGATCTCCTTGATGTGCTTGCCGTTGCAGCATTGAAGAAAGAGCTTCGGGCTCGCCTTGTCGAGGGTGTGCACGAAGGAGAAATCGGTGTGGTTGCACCGTTCCGCCGAAGCGGCGCCGCCGGTGCTTCGCCCGCCGGACGACGGCTGGCTCACGCCCCAATGGAACGACAGGATCTCGATCCAGTCCTTGTGCTTGTCGTCGGTGCTCTCGCCCGGGACACCATCGATCTTCAGAAACGCATCGAACGCCATGGTACACTCCTTTTACGAACAGGAACTTGCGGCCATTCCGCTTCTCATCCGAGAAAACGGTGGCTAAAGAACAAGCAGCAAACCGCCGGGAATTCTACGCGCCTCCCGAACAACAACTCAAACGGATCGCTCTTTCTTCCGTTGCTCTTGAGGCCGCGTCATACCACCATTCTCGTTGCCGTCCTGGAACAGTTGCGTGTTTTCCTGCGGGATTCTCTCCGGACGCCGTTATCGGTTCAGAGCCATCATCCCACCTAAGGGGGGCATTTGGCGTTTCTCGGGAACGCGCATTTTCTCTATCTTTCCGAAAGTAAACACGCCAGATTGCCAGGGTTTGCTGAATTCACGAGAACTCGTATCGAAATCCTCCCTCAGGTCCCACCGAAATGTGTACCGCACTCGTAAGTTGGCCGTCGGCCATCCGGGCAAGAAACTCGGCGGACATTTCCGGCAAAAGCGTTCGCGTAAGGATGTGGTCCACGTTTCGGGCCCCGCTGGCCACCTCGGTGCAGCGGCCGGCGATCCAAGCCACCATCTCCGGATCGTAGCGGAACTCCGCCCGGTGGTTCTCTCGCAGCCGGCGGCCGATCCGGCCGAGCTGCAGCTCCACGATGCTCCGCATGACGCTGTCGGAAAGCGGGTAGTAGGGCACCAGCGTCACCCGCCCGAGGAACGCGGGCTTGAACGTCTTGAGCAGCTCCGGGTGCAGCGCCTCGGCCAGCGCGGCGGCATCGGGGCACGTTTCCGGATCCCCGCACAACTTCATGATCAGATCCGTGCCCGCGTTCGAGGTCATGAGGATGAGCGTGTTCTTAAAATCGATGTCCCGTCCCTCGCCGTCGCGGAGGGTCCCCTTGTCGAAGACCTGGTAGAAGATGTCCTGAACGCCGGGGTGGGCCTTCTCCATCTCGTCGAGGAGGACCACGCTGTACGGCCGGCGCCGGACGGCCTCGGTGAGCACGCCTCCCTCGCCGTAGCCCACGTACCCGGGGGGCGAGCCCATCAAGAGCGACACCTTGTGCTCCTCCTTGAACTCCGACATGTTGATGACCGTCATGTTCTGGTCGCCGCCGTAAAGGAGCTCGGCCAGGACGATGGCGGTTTCCGTCTTGCCGACGCCGCTGGGCCCCACAAACAGGAAAACGCCGATCGGGCGCCGCGGATCGGTCAGGTTGGCGCGGGAGGTTCGGATCCGCTGGGCGATGGCCTCCAGGGCGTGCGACTGGCCGACGATCCGCTGTTCCATCAGTTGCTTGAGCGACAGGACGGTGCGGATCTCGTCGGTCACCATGCGGCCGACCGGGATGCCGGTCCAGCCGGAAACCACGTCGGCGACCGCCTGGGAGTCGACGCAGACCTGCATGAGCGGCATCTCCCCCTGAAGCTCCTTCAACCGGCCGTTCAGGTTGGTCAACTCGGCGCGGAGCTGATCTTTCTGTTCCTGGGTGAGCGGCTCGGCGGCGGCAGGGGTGGGCGGTCCGGCGGCTGCGCCTTGCGGAGACGCGGGCGGCGCCTGCGGCGCTGGGACCGGGCCCGGCGAAACGGCGGGTGCGCCGCCGCTTGCCGCCGGGGATTCCGCAGCGGGTGGCACGGCGGGCGCCGCCTCCTGGACGCCGCTTTCGAGCCGTTGGCGGATGCGGCGGATCTCGCTCACCAGCGCGGCCTCGTCCTTCCAGCGGGCCTCGAGGGCCTGGAGCTCCGCCTCGGCCGCGGCCTTTGTTGCCGTCAATTCATCGAGTTGGGCTTGGTTTTCGGCCCCCGTCAGGTTTTCCCGGCGGAGGATGTCGATATTGATTCTGAGCTGATCGATTCGCCGGCGGCAGTCCTCCACGGGCGGCGGGACGGCCGTGTGGCTGATGGCCACGCGGGCCGCGGCCGTGTCCAACAGGCTCACCGCCTTGTCGGGCAGTTGCCGCCCGGAAAGGTAACGGTGGGATAGCTTCACCGCATCGACGACGGCTTCGTCGAGGATGCGGGTCTTGTGGTGCTTTTCCAGGACCTCCACCAGGCCGTGCATCATGTCGGTACATACGGCTTCCGTCGGCTCCTCCACCTTGACGACCTGGAAGCGGCGGGCCAGGGCCGCGTCTTTCTCGAAGTACTTCTTGTATTCGGCCCACGTGGTGGCGGCGATGGTCCGCAGCTCGCCGCGGGCCAGGGCCGGTTTGAGCAGGTTGGCGGCATCGCCCTGTCCGGCCGAGCCCCCGGCGCCGATCATGGTGTGGGCCTCGTCGATGAAGAGGATGATCGGCCGCGGCGACGACTTCACCTCCTCGATGACCGACTTGAGCCGGTTCTCGAATTCGCCCTTGATGCCGGCCCCGGCCTGCAAGAGGCCCAGATCGAGCGTGCGGATGGAGACGTTCTTGAGCGGCGGCGGGATGTCGCCGTCGGCAATCCGCCGTGCAAAGCCTTCGACCACGGCGGTCTTGCCCACCCCGGCCTCGCCGGTGAGGATCGGGTTGTTCTGGCGCCGGCGCATCAGGATGTCGATCACCTGCCGGATCTCCCCATCGCGTCCCAAAACGGGGTCGATGTCGCCTTTCTTGGCCCGCATCGTCAGGTCGATGGTGAACTGGTCCAGGGAGGGCGTGCGGGAGGGGCCGCCGGGCGCGATCGGCTGCCCGCGGCCGGGCGCCGCCGGGGCGGCGGCGAACTCCCCCTCCGCTTCCGCCGTATCGGCCACGACATCGCGGAGGTCCTTGCGCAGGGATTCCACGGAGATCTTCTGGAACTCGGGCGCGGCATCGTGGGCCACGCGGGCCAGGGACTCGTCGGCCAGCAGGGCGCAGAGCAAGTGCCCCGAGCGGATCACCGCGGCTCCGAATTCCACCGAGGCCATCAGCCACGCCTGGCGGACCAACTCCACGATGTGCGGCGAGAGCCCCGGCGGCCGGGCATTGCCGGTCTTGAAGCGGTCGATGACCGACGTCAGGGCCCGCATGAGCCGGGCCGAGTCGATCTCGTAGTAGCGCAGGAGCGCCGCCAGGTCGGTGTTCGGCGTTTCCAGCAGCTTGAGCAGCCAGTGCTCGATCTCCACGTTGTAGTTGGTGCGCGACAGGCAGAGGCCTGCGGCTGCCTCCAGGTTGCGGCGGGTGATCTCGTTCAGCTTGCCAACCAGCGATTTCAGATTGACGGGAACCATGGTTATCCTTCCAGGGAAAAGACGGCGTCGTCAGCGTCACGCTCCAGTGTACGGCTTCGCACCCAGCAATTCCAGCCGAGGCGTGCCGGATCCGGGCCCTCCCCGCCGAGCCGGCACGCGGGGACCTCCTCGGCCTTCAAGACGGGCTGGACGTCGAAATCGAAGTGCGGCCCGGCATACGACCGGATCATCTGGCAGATCGGCCGCAGGGCGTCGCCCGACGGCATGAAGCGGCGGAACTGCCCGTATGAAAGCGGCCCGAGCCGCACGCGGAGCTTGCTCTGCACTTCCCACACCCGGGCCCCAACCACCAGGTTGTCGCCGATGCGCTTGGCCGCCCGGGGCGACGATTTCGCGGACGCCAGCGCACACTGATCATCCGCGCCGAGGTGGAGCCACTGCCCCTGAAACTGCTTCACTCGGACCGGGAGCTCGAAGTAGTCGGCCAAAAGGAGTTCCAGGGCGAGGGCCGAGCGGGGGAAGTGGGCGAAATGCCCGGCATAGAAGAGGAATGCCTCGTCGTCGACCTGGCGGCGGCCCCGCAGGCCGCCCGTTCCCAACCCCACCAGGCAGTACAGGCAGGCGGTGAAAAGGTCTTCCTCGCCGCGGGTCTTGCCTCGCTGGGAGCGCTCGTAGGCGAGGGGAAAACGATACTTCGCCCAAGCGCGGTAGAAGAGCGAGATCGCGCGGTGGTTGAACAGATCGAGGAAGTCGCGGAGGGCGTAGTCTTTCTCGCGGATCCGCTGAATCACCAGCGCCGTGTAGTGCTGCGGCAGGACCCCGCTGGGGCCGATCAGCCCCGTGCAGGCAACGGTCATTTCCGGCGGCCGGGCCTTCCCGCCCGCTGCCGCGCCCTCGGGAGCGGAAAGACCGGCGATCGAGCCGCTCGGAAAGCTCAACGAGGGGATCGCGCGGAATCGGACAATCTCGTCCGCCCTCGGCGCCGGGTCCTGCCCGACAGGAAAGCGCTGCGGCCCCCCCGCTTCGGCTTCCTCCTCCGCCATCCACTCCAGGAGGCGGACGGCCTGGAAGAAGTCGAAGCGGTAGGCTTCCTGCCGCAGCTTTTCGGCTAAAGGAGGACGGTTTCGCCCGCTCGTGGCGGCCATCGGCGGAGTTCTCCCTCGCGCTGTTTGGTTGTGGCGATGAGCTTGGAGAATGAGTTCACGGAGCAATACAGGCCGAGGAACCGCTCCAGCACGCCGGCGAACAAGTAAACGCCGCTTCCGGCGAAGCGCTCTTCGTCGAAATGGACGCCGATCTCCAGTCCGCGGCAGAAGCCGCCGCGCGGCTCCCCCGGGGATCGCCCCACGACGCGGCGGGCCCGCACGCTGAGGATGCCGTCGATCATGGCCCGCGTCTCCGCCGAATCGGCGAAATCGTACAGTTTCAGGATTTCCCGCAGGGCCTCGGCGCCCTCCTCCTGGTCGGCCAGCGAGAGGTGGTTCAGCGACAGATGGGAGATCAGCCGCCAGAGGGCCCCCCGTTTCAAAGCGGGGCGCAAGGTGGCCGTCGGCCGCGTCAGGCACTGCAACGCGGAGAGCGGCGCCCCTTGGGATAGCCGCAGCGAGGGCTGCTCTCCTCCAAAGGGAAGGCGATAGGGCCGATCCCGGTCGAGGCACGTCGTTTCCACGTTGAGCGTCCAGTCGGCCGGGGCCGCCGGCGAGAACCCGAGATCCACCAGCGACAGGTACACCTCGGTCCCCTGGTCGCCCTTCCCGCCGCTTTGTTCGGCCGGGCGGCGCGTCGCGTGCCAGAAGGCCTTTTGTCTCTCCCGCGCCCCGGCGTGCTTGAACGAATAGAACGGCTGGAACTCCACCTGCTCGTTCTCCGGCGAGGTGGCGGTGACGCGGTCGACCGAATAGATCTCGCCGGCCAGCGGATGCCGGGCGTCCGGGACCACGCGGTACTCCGCCTGGGTGTGGCTGAGCAGGATCGGCTCCGCCCGCTGCCGGTAGAGGTTGACCGCCGGAGTGCAGCCGAGGCAAAACGAGTCGGCCGATACGTTCTGCTCCAGGTCCTGGCTGGACCGATTCAGGTAGAAGAAGACCTCCATCGTATTGCCGGCCGTGAGGACCTTGGGCCCCAGCCCGGCCAGGTCGAAGAAGAGGAACTTCTGCGGGAAGGTGAAGTACTCCGTCAGGATGCGGTAGCCGTGGAAAGAGCGGGCGGGATAGGGAAGCATCCCCTGATCGCGGTCGAAGCCCACCGGCTCCACGCACTGGGGGCCGAGCACGGCCGGCTGCGGGTCGCGGGGCCCCGCGGCCAACGCGATGGCCAGCGTGTTGTTCAACAGCAGCTCGTAGAGGGCGAAGACGTGCTGGCCCTGCCCCTTCACATAGAATCGCAGGGCCTTGGCGGCCAACTGCGCGAACGTCACCTCCTTGGCATAGCACTTCAACTGCACCCGGAGGACGGCGACCGCCTCCGCCGCCTGAGGGACCGGCGGCGCGGAAAACGGCCGGCCCGCCAGCGTGGCCGAAACCACTTCGACCGGCCAGAGGGTCACCGGATAGCAGGTGCGGAAACGGCAAGGCTCGCCATCGGGCGAGTCGGCTTGGAGCGCCGACTCGCGCGGGATGGCATATCCGCCGACCAGCTCCCCTTGCCCGCGGTCCAGCACGAATTGGACGATCGCCATCGAGGGGATGGGCAACTGGTAGTGCGGGTAGAGGACGCCGAGCATCGCCTCGGTGATTTCGGGGAAATCGTCGTCCAGTTTGTGGCGAGTGCGGGCATTGAGGTAGGCGAAGGCCTCGATCAAGCGCTCCACGTGGGGGTCTTCCGTCCCGGGCTCGCCGAGGAGGAGCCGCCCGGCGATTTTCGGATGGGCGGCGGCGAACTCCGCCCCGAGGCGGCGGATGAAGCTCAGCTCGCGGTCGTAATAGGACAACAGCTCGTCGCTCATCGGCTGGCTCCCTTGACCTCCACGGTGCCGGTGGTCGCCTCGACCGACGAGTCGAACGAGACCGGCTCCGGGGCCGGTGCCACGTGGAGCATCCCCTCAATACGGAACCGGAGCGTCCGGCTCCAAGCCTCACCTTGCTCCAGCAAAACGACGGAGACCGTCTTGAAGCGCGGCTCGAAGCTCCGGATCACCCGCTCCATCGTGCGGCGGAACTCCTCGCGCTGGCGGGCCGATCCGAGGTCCGCCCCGCTGACGTCGGGGATGCCGTAGCTCGCCAGCGACACATCCAGCTCGGTCAAGTGCGGCGGCCACGAGGTAGAGCGCCACCGCGTGTTCAGCAGGTTTTCCAGGTCGCGGCGGACGCTCTGCTTCAGCTCGCGGAGCACCTGGGTCCGCGATTTAGGGGCCTCGCGGGTGTTGGCGGGCTCGTCGTCCAGGAGGCGGTCGAGGACCGAGGGGATCAGCGGCTGGCTGGCGGGGGTGTAGGCCATGCTAGGAACCGGCGGCGGCGTTGACGGTGAGTTCTTGGAGCTCGAGGATGCTCAGGCTTTCCTCGCCGACGAGGAACGTCCGCTGCCCGATCCCGCGGATCGGCGCGCCCACGCCTCCGCGCCAGTCGGTCATGCGGCCCAGACGGAGGCGGTCGTCCGATTCGGCATGGGTTCCCGCGTAAAGGGTCGGGATGAAGACCTCGCCGTCGGGACCGCCCCGCACGATCATGTGTGCGGATCGCCAAAGGAGGTCCCGAGGCCGGCGCGGTGCGTGGAACTCGATCAGCTCGACCCGCTCGATCGGCACCCAGTAGTACTTCCCGGTGCTCGTCAGGACCTCGAAGAACGAGGCTGCCAGGTCGTCGATGTCGCGGAAGTCGTCGAAGGCCCGCCCGTTGCACGCCCCGCTTGCCGCCGGGCGCTCCGCTTCGGCCTGCTGGAGCAGCTTGGCCGCCTCTGCGGCGTTCTCCTCGCGGAGCCGGATCGACGCCTCCAGGTGGTATTTCAGCCGCTGCGAAGGCGGCTCCAGAAACTCCGGAAGCCGCCCTTCGCCGTAGAACTGCTGCCGGGCCTGCTCCGCCCGCAAGATCTGCCGGAACGTGGCCACCTCGACGGCGACCTTGGGCTCTTGATGCCCGAGGACGTCCAAGAGCCGGTCGGCCCGCTCGATCTCCCCGGCGAAGCAGAGGAGCTCGCAGAGAAACGCCCGCTTGCCGGAGTCAGTCGGATGGCGCTTGACTTCCTCGCCAGCGGCGGCAACGGCGTCCGCCAACTGGCCGGCTGCGTAGAGCTGTTTTGCATCCATTGGGTTGTGTTCCTTGCTCATAACGGGGCCTCACGGCCGCAATCACGGCCATCAGGTATCAGCTTTCAGCTATCAGCTTTCAGCGGTCAGACAGAAACTGATGGCCGACTGCTGATAGCCGATGGTCAACGTGTGATTATAGAACTTGCGCGCACGGCAACCCGCGGCACACATGCGCTATGGTGACCGTTTCCACGGCAGGTCGGTCGTTACCTGCAAGCTGGCAGTAAGCTCGTCCATTTCAAAGTGCGGCCACAGCCGGGCGATACACTGGTACCGCCCCGGCTTGTCGCGATGCTCTTTCACCTCCACCTGGGCCTCGCGCAGGGGGAGCCTGGCTTTCACCTCGGGCGAGGCCCCGGCGTCCGGAGTGACGTAGTTTTGCAGCCAGCGATGGAGGTAGTCCTGGCACTCTTCCGCCTCGGTGAACGCTCCCATCTTGTCGCGGGCGATGGCCTTGATGTAGTGGGCAAACCGCGACACGCACAGCGTATACTGGAGCATCGCGGAAATCCTGGCGTTGGTGGTCGCGGCGGGGTCGTCGTACTTCTTCGGCTTCTGCGCCGACTGGACGGTGTAGAACGCGGAGAACTCGCTCTGGTGGCAGTGGCAGAGGGGAATGAACCCCAGCCGGCTCAGCTCCGCTTCCTGACGGTCGCCCACCATCACGTCCGTCGAGGACTTGGCGGCGACGCCGCGCTTCTCGGTGTCGAAGGAGTGGACGGGGAGCCCGCACACCAGCCCGCCGCCTTCCGTGTCCCGGCGGACGCCGCGGATGTCGGCCAGCCAGCCGGACTGGGAGAACGAGCGGATAAGCACCGCCCCAAGCGCATACACGGCGGTTCCCCAAAGGTACTTGCTGCGATCGGGCCCCGACACGTCCTCGCGAAAGCGGAAGCCGTCGACCCGCGAGCCGTCGTCTTCATAGGGTAGCCGCGTGAGGACGCGGGGGAGCGTCAGCCCGACGAATCGGGCATCGTCCGTGTTGCGGAAACTCTGCCACTTGAGGTACTCCAGTTGATCGAACGTCCGCGGCAGGTTCAGCGGCTGCTCCAGCGTGGCGAACTCACCGAGGCCGAGCATCAGGGGGTGCGCGCCGGCGATCAGCGGGGCGAAAGCCGCCGCCGCCACGCCGGATGCCGCCTCCAGCGTGGCAAGATCGTCGACGGGATGGTCTTCGGTCAAGCGGTGCCGGATCTCGTAATCGCCCAAAAGCACGCTGAACGGGTCGGCGCCCGGCGTGTCGAGCCCTTCGCTGTAGACCTTGCGGAACAGTTGGCTCTGGTCGAACTCGATCGCCCGCTCCAGGTCGCGGGCCAGGTCCCGCCAGGACAGGTTCAGCACGCGGACCTTGATGTTCTCCGTGCCGTCCAACTGCTCGACCAGGTAGCGCAGGCCTCGCCAGGACGACTCCAGCTTCTGGAACTTGGGGTGGTGGAGGATCGCGTTGACCTGCTCGCCGAGCGCGGCGTCCAGCCCGGCGATCACCCGGCTGAGCCCCCAGACGAGGTCTTGCTTGGAGATCGGGATCCCCGGGGCGACGGTCAAGCGGATCCAGAGCGCCAGGGCCTTCGGCAGCGACCGCTCTTCGAGGAACTCCCGGAGCAGAGGAGGCGCTGCCGCGCGGCCGGGCTTCGCGGTCGCGGCGAGCGTCTCGATGAGGCCCGGCAGGAGGGCCATGTCCCCTGCCGAGGGCGACACCGCCGGGAGCGATCCGGCCTCGCGCCCCAGCGGCGCGGCAAAACCGCCCTGGTTCTGACCGGACACCGAACTCATCGATACGTCCCAACCCTCTTGCGTCGGCAAGAAGCTGAACCAAGTTGCACGATCTCGGGAGGGCGAGGCCCCTGCCGCGCCGTGGGTCTCGGCGATACGTCACAACGATCCGGCTCGGCAGGAGCCTCGCCCTCCCGGCAAGGGCCTCGCCCTCCCGGGCCGAAAAAAAGGGGCCCCGGGAAACGCCCTGTGCCCTCCCCGGGGCCCTCCCAATACGACGCGACTAACCCGCCTTCTTCGGAAGGCTGGCCACCAGCCGCAGCGACTGCGTGAGCTCCTCCAATTGGAGCCAGGGCCGCAGCCAGGCGATCGCGTTGTAACTGCCGGGTTTGCCCGGGATTTCCTGGACTTCGATCTTGGCCTGCGCCAAGGGGAGCCGGGCCTTCATCTCCGGCGTCGGCTTCGCATCCGCGCACACGTACTGGGCGATCCAGCGCTCCAGGAAGTCCTGCATGTCTTCCCGCTCCATGAAGCTGCCGATCTTGTCCCGCGCGATCACTTTCAGGAAGTGGGCGATCCGCGAGGTCGCCATGATGTACGGCAGCCGGGCGGAGATCGCCGCGTTGGCGGTGGCCTCCGGCCTGTCGTACTTCTTCGGCTTCTGCGTCGTCTGCGCCCCGAAGAAGACCGAGTAATCGGTGTTCTTGTAGTGGCAGAGCGGGAGGAACCCCAGGTCGCTCAATTCCTTCTCCCGGCGGTCGGTGATCGAGATTTCCGTCGGGCACTTCAGGTCCGAGTCGCCCTCCATCGTCTTGAAGACGTGGGCCGGGAGCCCCTCGACCAGGCCGCCGTTTTCCCTGCCGCGAATCGCCGTACACCAGCCGGTCTTGGCGAAGGCGTCGGTCAAGCGGGCCCCGTAGACGTACGCGGCGTTCATCCAGGCGTAGTCCTTGTGGGGAACCGGCTTGGCGTGCCCCTTCTTGTCCAGCGCGACCTCCTCAAAGTCGAACTCCTCCACCGGCTTGGTGTTCTTGCCGTAGGGGAGCCGGGAGAGGACGCGGGGCATCACCAGGGTCGCGAAGCGGGCGTCCTCGGAGTCGCGGAACGACTTCCACTTCGTGTACTCGATGGCGTCGAAGATCTTCGCCATGTCCCGCGGCTTCGACAGCTCGGCAAAGCTCTCCAGCCCGAAGAGCTGGGGCGACGCGGCGGAAATGAACGGGCAAAACGCCGCCGCCGCCACGCTCGAGGTCTTGGTGAGCATGTCGATGTCTTCGGGGTGATTGGTGAACTCGTAGTCGCCGATCAGGGCCCCGTAGGGCTCTCCGCCCGGCATGCCGAACTCGTTCTCGTAGAGCTTCTTGAACAGTTGGCTCTGGTCGAACTCCACCGCGCGGTCCAGGTCCTTGAACAAGTCGCGCTTGGAGACGTTGAGCA
>CAYGZA010000160.1:0-14939 GCA_964354135.1 uncultured Planctomycetaceae bacterium | reverse complement strand
TGCATCCTCCCTTTCGCACTTTGCACATCTCCCCATGAACTCTACACACCCTAGCCCCCCACCCTCCAGCCCCCAGCCCCTACCCCCGAGCCCCTAGCCCCTGGAGAATCTCCCCATGGCCGAATCGCGCACTTCGATCCTGAACCGTTTCCGCCGGAAAATCGCCGAGGGCAAGCCGATCGTCGGCGGCGGGGCCGGCACCGGCATCTCCGCCAAGTTCGAGGAGGCCGGCGGCATCGACCTGATTGTGATCTACAACTCCGGCCGCTTCCGCATGGCCGGGCACAGCTCGCTCTGCGGCCTGCTGCCCTACGGCGACGCCAATGCCATCGTCATGGAAATGGCGGCCGAGGTGCTGCCCGTGGTCCGGCACACGCCGGTGCTGGCCGGCGTCTGCGGCACCGACCCCATGCGACGCATGGAGCATTTCCTCGCCGAGGTGAAGGCGATCGGGTTTGCCGGCGTGCAGAACTTCCCGACGGTCGGCCTGTTCGACGGCTCTTTCCGCGCCAATCTGGAAGAGACCAAGCTGGGTTACGACCGCGAAGTGGAGATGGTCCGCCTGGCCCGCGAGATGGACCTTCTCACCACCCCCTACGTGTTCACGCCGGACGAGGCGGTGCGGATGGCCCAGGCGGGGGCAGATATCCTCGTGGCCCACATGGGACTGACGACCTCCGGCTCGATCGGGGCGAAGACCGCGAAGACCCTCGACCAGTGCGTGCCCCTGATCGACGAGATGGCCGCAGCGGCCCGGCGTATCCGCGGCGACGTGATCGTCCTGTGCCACGGCGGTCCGATCGCCGAGCCGGAAGACGCCCAGTTCATCCTCCAGCGATCCACGGCCATCGACGGCTTCTACGGCGCCAGCTCCATGGAACGGCTCCCCACGGAGCGGGCCATCCGCGAGCAGACCGAGCGCTTCGTCCGGATCCGCAAGGCCGGCTCATAACCGCCAAGCTTTGAACCCTGCACCCCGGACCCTATCGCCGGTTCTCGTACCAGACCAGGTTATTGGTCCGCCCTGCGATGACCACCAGGTCGAGCCGGCCGTCGTCACTCAAGTCGGCGGCCACGGCCCCTTCGGCGGCGATCCCGCGGTCCAACGGGATCTTGCGGAACGAGTCGGTCTTCCCAGCAGTCCACTTGTAGAGATTCAGCCCGCCGCCGCCTGCCCGCCAGCCCGCGACGATCTCATCCATGCCGTCGCCGTCGAAATCCGCGACCACCAGCGCATGGCCTTCCGCGAGCGTGGCGTCCAGGACGGCGCGTTGCCACGTGCCGCCGGCGCCGGGCACGTAAACGACCACTTCGTGGCCGTGCCAGGGCTCGATCGCCGCCAGGAACGGCCGCTTCGGCCCGAGGCGGCCCGCGGCCACTTCGCTCGTCCCCCGCGCGGCCCCGGGCTTCTGGTCGATCGGTTTGGCCCCGGTCGCCAGGGGCGTTTTCCGCCATCGGGCTCCCGGTCCGGTCCCCTCCCAATCGAGCCGATAGACTCCCTCGTAGCTGGCGGTGAGGAGTCCCTGGCGGCCGTCTCCATCCAAGTCGGCCGCGCACAGCCCGTGGAGCACCGTGAGCGTCTCGTCGATTTTCCACACCGGCCACGGGTCCTTCGCGGGATTGGCCGGCACGCGGAAGGCCCACAGGTGCGACGGCCTGGGATCGACGTTGGTCTTGGAGCCGGGGCCGAAGATCGGGGCGTGAACGAGTTCCTTCTTGCCGTCGCCGTCCAGGTCGGCCCAGCGGAGCCGGTGCGTCACCGGGTCCACGGCAATCGGATGGATCTCCCAGGGCTCGTCCAGGTTTCCCCGCGGCTTGAGCCACTGGATCTGCCCGCCGCGGGCGGAGTCGCCGAAGTAGAACCCGCCGGCCAGGGCGATCTCCGGCTTGCCGTCGCCGTCGAGGTCGTGTATCGCGAGGTCGATGGGCCGGTCCGTGCGCGCCACGGGCCGCCGCTTCCACGTGGGGTTCTCGTACCAGTCCACCCGACTGGCCTCGGTCGAGAGGGCGATCACGTCCGGCCGCCCGTCGCCGTTAATATCGGCCACGGCCACCTGATAGCCGGCGGGGAAGGCGTCGATGTTGTGCCGCTCGAACCGGATCGAAGGGGGAGCCATGATCATCACCGCTGCAAGGGCAAGCGTACTCATCGGATTCCTCCAGTCCGTAGGACCGGCGTCTCGCCGGTCCTGTCATGCCCCGTTCTCTCATGACCGGCGGGACGCCGGTCCTACTGCGCCGGCGGGACGCCGGTCCTACTGAACCCGACCGGCGGGACGCCGGTCCTGCGCCGGCGGGACGCCGGTCCTACTACGCCGGCGGGACGCCGGTCCTACTACGCCGGCGGGACGCCGGTGCTACTGTGAATCACTTCTCCGTGCCGAAGTCCACTTTGGGCGCTACCTTGGCCCCGGCGGCGGCCTCAAAGTACTTTGCGTCGGCGGTGAAGCCGCGCATGCCGGCGACCATGCTCCCCGGGAACTGGCGAACCCCGGTGTTGTAGGCCCGGGCCGCCTCGTTGTAGCGCTGCTGCTCCACGGTAATCCGGTTTTGCGTGCCCGCCAGCTCGTCCTGGAGGCCCTGGAAGCTCTGGATCGCCTTGAGCTCGGGATAACGCTCCACGACCACCAGGAGGCGGGCGAGGGCTCCCTCCAATTGGCCGGCCGCTGCCACCTTCTCATCGACCGTCTGGGCAGTCCCCCATTGGCTGCGGAGCCGGGTGACTTCTTCGAAGATCTCCTTTTCATGCTTCGCGTAGCCCTTGACCGTGTTGACCAGGTTGGGAATCAGGTCGTAGCGGCGCTGAAGCACCGTCTCCACCTGCCCCCAAGCGGTGCGCACGCTCTCCTGAAGGGCCACAAGGCGGTTGTTCAGCGCGACAAACCAGATGAGCAGCAGGAGCACCACGACCCCCAACCCGATCAATACCGCTTTCGTCCGCATAAGAGCGCTCCTCAGGCTTGTGGATGAAGGTGGCGGTCGATGGCTTCCACCACCCGTTCAATCGTCTTCAGGTAGGATTCAAACAGCGCTTGTGGGGCGGTTTCCCGCACCTTGGGCCGCCGGTGCTTCAGGTCGTACACCTCCGTGAAGGGCCCTGGATCGAAAGGGATGTACTCCGTCAAGGCGTCCAAGGCAGCCAGTTTACCCGCGGGGATCTCGTCGCGGAACAGCCGCACGGCCGCGCGGAACAAGACCAGGAACCCGGGCAGCGACGCGGTGAGCAGCCGGACCACATGCCTCGGCCTGCCGCCGGTCAAGAGGTACCTTTCCCGCAGCGCCAGCAGCTTCCCTTTCAGCTCCCGCTCCAGTTGGAGCCGCAGGTGCTCGTGGTTGACCACGATGTTCACGAGCGGGTCCTCCCCAAAGAGCACCCGGTGCGACTGCTGCACGTCGAGGAGCTCGATGGGAAAAACGTCCACCGAGGCCTCTAACTGCGCGGGAGTGAACAAGAGCGGCGGCCGGTGCCCGGCCCTGGTCCACTGAGTAGCCGGCTTGGACAGAGCGTTCAATTCCGTCATGTCCAGACGGTCGGCCACGACCAGCACGTTGTAGTTGGACGTTCCGGGAACGAAGTCTCCCGCTGCGGCCGACCCGTAGAGCACGACGGATCGCAAGCCGGTAGGAAGTGCCTGTTTGAGCTGTTCGACCAGTTGTTCGAGATTCACTGCACGTTCCCTCCGCGTTACCAGCTTCGGTCGGCGCCCCCGCCTCCGGAGCTTCCGCCGCCGAAGCTACCCGAATCGCACCCGCCGCTGAATCCGCCTGAATCGCTGGAGAAGCCTCCGCTGCTCCAGCTCGAGCCTCCCCCGCCCCGGTTCCATCCGCGGGATCGGCCGGACGAGCCGCGGAACGTCTCCGGCTTGACCCAGCCCATAATGCCCATAATCCAACCTGCCACCACGACCACCAGCGCGTAGGGAGGAATCACATAAGGCAGCAGCGGAGCCTCCTGCCACCATTTCCCCAAGCAACAAAAACCAAGCCCGATGGCCGCAACGAATCCGCCGGAGACGATCGGCGGGGCTGTACGGGTGCCGATCCCGACGCCGACAGAAAACGCTGCCACCGTGGTCCAGATCGCAAAGAACAACAGGGTGAAAACCTGCGCGAAAAGAGGCACGGCGCGGGCTCGGGGCGCGGGCCGCGCCGGCTCGCCGCGCTCAAGGATTTCCGCGATGCGGTTGACCGTCTGAGTCAGGCCTTGGGCATACCTGCCCTGTTTGAACGCGGGAACGAACTGCTCGTCGAGAATCCGGCCCGTCAGGGCATCGGGCAGGACCGGCTCCAGCCCGTAACCGACTTCAATGCGGGCCTTGCGGTCCTGCATAGCCACCAGGAGCAAGACGCCGTTGTTCTTACCCTTCTCCCCTACGCCCCATTTGGCGAAGAGCTTGTTGGTAAAGTCCTTGACCTCGCCGCCTTCGAGCGACTTCAGGACTGCCACGACGAGGTGGGCCCCGCTCTTCTGCCGAAGCCCGCTGAGCCGATCCTCAATCGCCTTCCGATCGGCGGGAGTGAGAATCCCGGCGAAATCGCTCACGGGCCCCTGGGGCTTGAGCTTTTCGAGCAGGGCATCCCAGGGCGTGGCAGCCCATGCCTGGGACGGCGTGGCGCCGACGAGGACGAGCAGCACGAACGCCAGAAGGCACACGTCGTGCGTGCAAGCACGCACCCTACGGTCTTGCGCCATGCTGCACCTTACCCACTCGTGAGGAAAACAAACTCGGCCGGCACGCGAGGTCTACTTCACACAGTATACGTTTCCGTCCGCACCTGCCACCAGGATCGAGAGCAGCCCGTTGCCATCCACGTCGGCAATGACGGGAGTGCTCAGCCGGGTGGGAAACGGGAGCTTCCAGCGAACCACCCCGCGGCGGTCTGCGCCGGTGCCGACGCAGTAGAGCGTCTCCTGGAGCACGAAGACGGCTTCGTCCCGGCCGTCGCCGTCGACGTCGCCGCTGGCGGCCGCACCGGCGTTCTCGTTGGCGCCCAGCGGAAGCGTCCAGCGGAGCTGGCCCGTGGCCGCGTCGTAGCACCGGGTTCCATCCTCGAAGCCGACGAAAACGAGGTCCAACTTCCCTTCGCCGTCGAAATCGCCCACCGCGGGCAGTCCGTTGGCGGCGCGATCGTGGGCCGTGGACCAGACCAACGAGCCGTCGGCCCGCAGCCGGCCGATCATCGAGCGGCCCGTGGTGGTAAAGAGCAGGCTTGGCTTGCCGGAGTCGTCGAACACGCCCGCCACGGGCTGGCCCCAATAGACCGGCTGGGCCGGCACGCCGGGGAAGTTGCAGTCTTTGCCGACGACGTTTTGGCCCGTGCGGCCGTCGAGGAGATAGAAGATCGAGGGGTGCAGCGAAGCGGCTTCCTCCAGCCCGTCGCCGTTGAAATCGGCGACCGCAAGGGGCTGCCCGCCGCAGCCGCGGGAGCTGATCTGCCGGGGCCGATGCCAAAGGGTGCGGCCGTCGGTCCCCGAGAGGAGCAGCGTTTCCTCGCTGTGCATCATGGAGCGGCGCACGGTGACCAGAACGTCCTTCTTGTCTTTGCTCGTGAAATGGCCGGCCTGCCAGAAGATGATCCCGCCGCTGTTCCAGACGGGAGGCTCGCCGGGGAGGTTGGGGAAGTCGTGGAACCACCGCATATTGCCCTGCAAGTCGGCTGCGACCAGCCGCGCACAGCCGGTCGGTGCGGCCGCGGCGTAGATCAGCCGCCGCGAGCCGTTGCCGTCCAGATCGGCGGCTACGGGTCCCAAAGTGGCCGGCCAGGAGACCGACTGCCCGCGGCCGGCCAGACGCCACCGCTCCACGGCGGTGTTTCCTTGCCGCGGGGCCTCCAGAGCGACCATCTCTTCGCCGTACCCTGGGGCGACGATCATGGGTCGATGGCCGTCTTGGGGCCGGGCGACCACCGGAGGCCCGGGCTCGACGCCGCTGGGCGATGACGCCACGACCGTCGCGCGGCCTCCCTCGACCGCCAAGGAGCACTTTTCTCCCGGCCGCATCGTCAGCTCCACCAGCATCGCCCCAGAACCGTCCAAAGCAAGCCCTTGCAGCCCGGGGCCCGTGATCGTCGTGCCGAACCGAAAGGCGTCCTTCTCCCAGCGGGCCGCGGAAAGCGACACCGTCCGGCTGCCCTGGCCCGAGGATCCTTGAGCCGCGCGGCGAATCAAGAAGGCCGCGCTCTTGCCGGCGGTTCGGGTAAGCACCCCAATCCGGCCGTTGGCGGCGTAGTTCTGGGCTCTCAGGTCGAGCGGCGTCTGGTGCGTTTGCCAGGCCATGTCCTGGCCCTGCCATCGCGTGGTGAGCTTCCCGTCCCGCAGATTTTGCACCCGGATCGTGCCGAATCGCGACAACCCGCGTCCGCTGGTGCTTGCCGCGAGCAACTCGCCCGCGCCGTCGCCGTCCAGGTCGGCGACGCCCTGCACGAGCTGATCCGCGGCGTCGGCCTTCACGCGGCCGTCGAGGCCGTCGCGGATGACCGTGTGCCAGCGGCCGTCTCCCGTGGCGTTGAAGAGGTTGAGGATCACCTCCATCCGCCGATCTCCGTCGAGGTCGGCCGCCGGCGTGGGAATCACCTGGAGGATCTTCTGCGGGTCCTCGATGCCCAGCTCAATCTCGGCCTGCCACAAGAGCGCGAGCTTCCCATCGCGGTAGCCGAGCACCTCGACGTGCTTGGCGAAGTCGGCCATCACGAGGAACTTGTTGCGGCCGTCGCCGTTCAGGTCGTAGACGCCGAAGAATCCGTAGCTCCGCCCCGGAGTGAAGCGGCAGCGGTCTTTCAGCTTCCCGGTGCGGGCATCGTAGATCAGCAGGTCGCGCCACGGCAGAATGGCAACTTCCAGCCGGCCGTCGGCGTCGAAATCGTCGACGATCGGATAGGGCGAGAAGTCCATCTCCACCTTTTCCGTTTGCCACGCTTGCTGCCAGCGCCCGTCCTTCCAGGCATAGCACCAGCCGGGGCCGTTCTGCCACTGGCCGTTGACCGTCGGCAGGGTGAATCCGCTGGCAAACTCGATGCGTTCCAGGCCGGGCACTTCCGGGAGCACGTCGGCAAACGTCTCGGTAGGGCTCGGGGCAATCGGCCGCTGCTGCCCGGCGATCAGACCCGTCGGCTCCTTGCCAAACCAACGCTCCTGCTCCGCGGCGCCTTCGGGCAGGGGCCCGCCCTGGGCCGCCGGAAGTGCCACGACCGTCTGTCCTGCTGCCGGCTCCACGACAAGGATCGTGCGGACCTGACCGACGTCGTGCCTCCAGGCGATCTTCGGTCCCGTGATCCTGCCGACCCCGGCAGCACGCCCGCCGAGTGATCGGTCGTGTCGGTACGTGGGCCACTCGCCGGGGCGTGGAAATTGAGAAGTCTGCGCAGCTTGCAGAAAAAGTAATGAATAGGCAAGGAGAGAGAACATGTGCTTCGTGCCCTGCTGTACGCGATTCGTCGGCCAGCCCAAAACGCAGCCCTACCATGGGCCGATCCCGGGACCCGCAGTTGACCCAGCCTAGTTTATGCAATCTGCAAATCTTCGATAAAAGTTAAGACCCGCACAATCGGAACCGATAGATTCCTTTGCCCGTGGAGTGCGCATTGGGCCAGCGTCCAACCGGCCTGGGCCAGTTCCTTCGGCGAGGACCCGAGAATGAGAGAATACCACCCGATCGAGGCGGCCGATAGCCGTGCGTCGAGGATCCAGCCTTCGGGGGCGGTTCCCGGACAGGCTCCACCCGAGGAGACAAGCGATTCCAGTGCGGTTTCCCACTCACCGCGAGTCTTGGCCCGTATTCCCGACCTGGCCTCTCTCGATTGGGATGATAGTGACGAGGCCGGGTCCGGCAGCCAGGGAGGACGGATGATTGGTTCTCGGCTGTCGCTGAGGATTATCGCCGGGGCCATGATCGTCCTTGTGTTGGTCGCGCTCAGGCCGGTGGTTTGGCCCTTGGTGTTCGGGAGCAAGGACGCGCCGGGTACAGCGAGTAAGGACGCGCCCGATACGGCCAACAAGGAACGGCCCCCATGGCCGGCCCCTCCGGCGCCCGATGCCCCGGACACGCCCAAATGGAACGGCAGGAACGCAGGGGCACCCGGCTGGCAACCTGGCAAGGCCCTCGCGGGACCCGCCCAGGGCAGTCAGCTTCAAGCAGACGATCTCCAAGACGGGCCGGCCGATGCCTGGGGTCAGACGGCGGCCAGGCCCCGGGCCCCAAGTCGGTCATCGGGTGCCACCACTCCCTCCAGTCCGTTTCCCTGGCGGACTGCCGGGCGACCTGCCCCCGTGATTAGCTCCGGCTCCGCGGGTTCGGCCAACGACTGGTCGCCCTCGTGGAATGCCCAGTCGTACCCGGATACGGATGACCCCTCATCCGCCAGACCTGCATGGGCCGCGGACGACGGCGCGAGTTTTGCGAACAGGCCGTATCCTGGGGGTTTGCCGTTTGGTGAGGCGGATCGTTCCGGACCGACGGGCGGGGCGAATCGCTCGGGATTGTCGATCGGCCGGCGATCGCCAAGTGACGGGTCGGCTCGCGAGATCGAAGAGTACGCCCCGGACCGCGGCAGGACCCGCTTCCGGTCCGACGGCAACGATCGAACCGCGTCGCGGCCGCCCGCCGCAAGCGAGCGTCGCGATTCGGGCCGAGACAACGAGCAGTCAGGCTCCTGGGGCCGAGAGCCGCCGGTGGACGCCCCGCGATACACGCCCCGGTACGGGCCCGGCAACGAGCCCCCGGAGCGATCCGCGCCGGGGAGATCGTCGAAGCCGGAGGCGCCGTCGGCCCGCTGGGAGCGCGAGGTCTTGCCCGCGGAAGAGCCCTACCCGGCCTACACGAATCCGCGTCAGGCGGCCCCGCGCTACTCCGCATCCTCGCGTAATCCGGGGCCGGCGCCGCGATCCAACCTGCGGGACGATCCTCCGGCTTTCGATCCGGGTGACGCCCGGCTGGAAGGCTACATCGAGAAACCCGACGTGCCAAACTCCTATGACCGCGCTCGACCAAGCATTTATTAAGGCCTACGTCCGCCACGGCGCGACCCCGGCGGGAAGCCGCCGGGACTCGGCCCGGCCGGTGCAACTGGACGAAGCGCTCAACGAGAAGACGCTGGAGCCGCCCGCGAAGAAAGCGCCGGCTCGCCGGGCAACGGATGTCCCGGCCGGTGCGTCTGCGGGCCCGTCCAAGAAAGGCAAGGCCAAGGCCAGGAACGGCGCCAGCGCCAAGTCGAGCGCCGCGAGACGTGCAAGAAGCGGCAAGGCGTCGGCCGCCCCGGCGCCCGGCCCGCAATCGAGACCGGTCCCGGAAACCCAAGCGGGGGCCAAGAGCGTCGCGGCCGGGGGCGGCGTGTCCTGCGCCGCGCTCTTGGATTCCGCGGCAGCGGCCCCGCAGGCGGCTCTGCCGGCTTTGCCGCAAGCGGCCGGCGCCGACCGGGCAGATGCCGCCAAGGCGAGTGCTCCCGAGCCGGTCTCCGCCATGCCCTTACCCTCCGAAGCTGCGAAGGCGGTCAAGGTTGCCCAACAAGTCAACGAGCCCCCGCCGAGGCTCAAGCTGGCCGCCACGCCGGATCCTCGCGACGTTTCCGACTTCCAGCCGCTCTTGGAAGTCGACCGCGTCGCCTGGCCGACGGTCGTCAGCCGGATGGACGGACTGGCCGACGGCGCCCTGGGCTCGCTGGCCGACGCCCTGATGGACGGGGCCTCGCGGGGGCAGAAGGTCATTGCTTTGGCAGGCTGTCATCGCGGCGAAGGGTGTACCACGGTGGCCTTGGCCACGGCGCGGCGGCTCGCGGCGCGCGGCGCTCGCGTCATCCTCGTGGATGCCGACTTCGAGCGTCCTCGCGTTGCCCGGCGATTGGGGCTGGCACCCCAGGTCGGCTGGGAGGAGGTGCTGTGCGGGCGAGTACCGCTGGCCGAGGCCGTCATCCAGTCGCTCCACGACCGCCTGGACTTGTTGCCGGTGCGCGAGCCGCTTTCCGACGCGATGAATCTCTCGGGGGAGCCTTGGGATCCGAGCTCGATCATCGGCGTGCTGCGGGAGCACTACGATCTGGTGCTCCTGGACCTCGGCCGGGTGAGCAAGTGGAGCAAGAGCGGGGTGGGGGTCTTCGCGTCGGCTGCCCGATGGATCGACGCCGTCATCCTGGTTCACAACCTCCGCTCCACGCCGCCACTGGAACTGACCCAAGCCTGGCAGCGCCTAAGCGCCGCGGGCATCGTCGAGGTGGCCGTGGTCGAGAACTTCACGTAGGTCCCGGCGAACCGGCATGTACGAGTCCTTTTGGAAGCTCCAGCAGAAACCGTTCACCGGCAGTTGCGATCCCCGTTTCTATTATCCCGGGGAGTCGCACCAGGCCGCACTGTTGAAGCTCCGCTATTCCGTCGAGAACCGGCACAGCGGGGCGATCCTGGCCGGGCCTTCCGGATCCGGGAAGACGCTCGTGCTCGGCATGCTCCGCTCGAACCTGGGCGACCGCTTCACACCCTGGGTCCACGTGGTTTTCCCGCAGATGCCGGCCGAGTCGCTCTTGGCCTACCTGGCCGAGGAGCTCCACGGATCGTCCGATCCCGGCGGCACGGGCGGCGTCCACCGGAGCGTGCGGCGGATCGAGCAGTTCCTGGCCGAGAACGTCCAGCGCGGCAAGCACGCCGTCGTAGTCATCGACGAGGCCCATTTGTTGGAGGTCGGCCGTACCTGGGAGGCGTTGCGGCTGCTGACGAACTTCGAGTCGGCCGGCCGCCCGGGGCTGACGCTCCTTCTGGCCGGCCAGCCGGGAATCCTCCCCGCGCTGGACCGCATGCCGCACCTGGAAGAGCGGCTGGGGGTGAAGTGCCTCTTGCGTCCCTTCACCCAGGCCGAGACGGCCGAATACGTCGACCATCGGCTCCGCGTGGCGGGCTCAACCAAGGGCATTTTCGAGCCCGATGCCCCGGCCGCGCTCCACCGCCTCACCCACGGCATCCCGCGGCGGATCAACCGCCTGTGCGACCTGGCGCTCTTGATCGGCTACGCCGAGCAGCGCTCCTCCATTTCCGCCGAGCAGCTCGAATCGGTCAGCCAGGAGCTGGTGACGGTGGTGCCGGAGTAACAATCTTCGGCACCGGCCTCGCCCTCCCGAAATCACGCAACGCTGCTCAGCACCCGTTCCAGCTCGGCGAGCACCCCGAGTTCTTCGGCCCAGGAGCGCAAGTATCCTCGGTCGAGTTGCCCCTGCACAAACAGGATGTCGGAAATGTCGGCGACATCCCTGGGACGGTGAGACAGGAGCTTCAACAGGATCAAGTCCTCGGGACTCACAAACCACACCGGCGACTCATCCAACTGCTCGCGGCGGCGGCGAGCAAGCAATTCCTGCTGAAAGCGGGACTCGGCGAGAAAAATGTCGATGTCGATTCCCTTCCCTTCCAGGTAAAGCCGCACCTTCACCACCGGCATCCCCGCTACACGATCGACCCAGCCTCCGGCGTACTCTTCGGGCACGGTATAGCCGAGACCTCGCAGCGACTCGTAAAGATCGGGAAGACGCCCGCGGTCGATGGCCAGCGTGAAGTCGATGTCGTGGGTCGGACGCGGTATTCCGTAGATGCGGACGGCGATACCGCCCATGACCGCGTAGGGAATCGCCAGTCTCTCGAACAATGCCACGACGTCTCGCAGCGCGCGGGAAAGGTCCGTCATGACGGTTCTCGCGTTCGGGCAATGCCCGCCAACATGCGGAGGTTCCGCTCGTCGTTTTGCCGCCGCAAGAGCTCAAAGCGGCGGTCGACTTGCTCGGGCGTGCCGCGCAGCAGATAGGGGGTTGCCTCGCGGATCATTTCCAGCGTCAGCCGCAGACGCTCCGACGGGGTCATGCGGCGGTACCCTTCAAGCGTTTCCCGGCTCAACACGGCAATAGCCCTGCGTTCCGAGGTGCCTTACGGCTGCCTGGCCACGTGGACCGACGCCGGCGGCAAGCGACTGCGCGTGCTCCGCCGCCGCAGTCTCCAGGCAGGCCGATACCAACAGGCCGATACCAAACTGCCCCCTAGGAGTGTACGATGAAGCTGGGGATTCGTCCATGCCATGCCATGGGCGGCTTGGGTGCGAGTTCTCCCCTTGGAGGGTCGCAGAGGATGAACGTCAAGCAACTGATCGAACTCTTGAGGCGGTTTGAGCCGCAGGCGCAGGTGCGGCTTTGCGTCAGCCTTCCCGGCCGGGTGATCCAGACCCACGAGAACTTGTGGGTGGCCGACTACGGGGGCGGACCGCAGCTTAACGCGGCGCTCGACTTCCGCGAGTTCTCCGTCTACGTGGGCTGCGGCCTGGAGCAGCTCGTCCGCGACATCCCCAAGCCGAGGATCGACTTGGGCCGCTACGACAATCCCGTCGATGCCGCCAGGGTCCACGATTTCTACGTGATTCACCGCGGCCTGGACGAGCCGTTGAACTATCCCGACTTCGATTACGAGCATTGGATCCCCCCGCGGACGACCGTGGGGGAATACAATCCGGTCATTGCCGAGATCCTGCGGGAGAAGCTGCTGCGGGACTAAGATCAGTTCTGGCTGAGCGAGGGGCTCTCGGAAGTCGGCTTGGCGTTTTTCCGCTGCTCGACCATGTTGGCGGCCACGGTCACCAGCTTCATGGCGGCCTGGATTTCGTCGGCGCTGAAATAGGGACGCCGCAGCCCGTTGGCGAAACGCAACTGCTTGCCGACCAGTTGCTCCCAGCTCAGGTCGTTGTTCAAGTGCCAAGCGGCCACCTGGGCGACCCGCTGGGGAACCGCGCCGCTGCCCACCAGGCTGCACACCTCGCGGACGCCGGGCTTCGTGGTGAACTCCTCGATGGGCTTGATCTCGTACTTCATTCCAGGGCGCGGGTCGGGCTTGCCGTGTTCGAGGCAGACGATGGGCACCTTGAATTCGGCGACTTTTTCCGGGGCGACGTTCATGAAGCCGCCCATGCCCATGCCGCCCATGCCACCCATGCCACCCATGCCCATGCCGCCCATGCCCATGCCGCCCATGCCGCCGCCCATGCCTTGGCCGCCGCCACCACCGTAGCCGCCACCACCGTAGCCACCGCCACCGCCCATTCCTCCGCCGCGGCGGCCGCCGCCCATACCTCCTCCCCCCATGCCGCCCATTAGCTGGGCCAACACCGGCACGCCGGCAAAGGCGTCCGGCAGTTTCACGTTGAGCGGCTTGTCGGTCTTGTTCTTGAGCAGCACCTTACAGAGGGTGGAATCCTTGGGAATCAACTGCACCTCGATCCGACCGTCCTTGATCGCGGCGAACATCTCCACGGTCTCGGCGGCCGGTTGTGCCTGGCTCGCGTCGCGACCCTTGCCGGAGCGCCCCGCGGCGACCAGCAATCCTGGCAACGCCACGATGGCTACTGCCAACCCCAACCAGGGTGACCACCTCATTCTCATACCGGACATCATGCGCAGGGCCCTCCGAAAAATGGCGTTCGCCAACCGCGCGGCACTAGAGCTACCGCCGGTTCCTGTTGATCTGAGTTCCAACCTCTATCGTAATAGCCTCCTGGAGAAAAACCAAGGATAAAAACCGGCATCGAAGGACGTCCCGGGACGGAATAACCACTTCAGGTGGTGGTAAGTGACATCGATCGGTTATGCACGCGGACGGGCGGTTGCTGCGAGTCTCGCCCCCCCACCACCCCCCCTTTGGGGGCAGGGACACAAGACTCGCCCGCGTGCTATGGTTGACAGCCCGGGAAAACACTAGGTAAACTGTGCGGTTTCACGTGACCCGGGTGTATCCCAATCCCCATAAGTTGTTTCTCGTTAGGAGCTTCCGACGATGACTGACAAGTCCCCCTCGGGCAAGCGAGGCCCGTTTCCGGCGAGAAGGCCCCGGCGGCGAGGCTCGACTGCCTTCCTGACCCTGGCGGTCGTCGGCATCTTGGCCGCGTTGGGTTGGATGCAGTTCCATGACCCCGGGACATCTGCGGCCCTTGTTGGCGCCGCTGCCGATAGCCCCGCCGCAACCGCGACAACTGCCGCTCCGGCTGCCGCAGAACACGGGGGGGTGTGGCTCTTCCAGCCCTTCCTCGATCCAAGGTTTGTCTTGGGCGAGAAGATCGCTCTGGTGTCCAACGTGGTGATTGCCATCTTGGGGCTCCTCTACGCGCTGATGCTGGTGGGCGAAGTGAAGAACGCGGACCAAGGCACGCCCCGCATGCAGGAGATCGCTCGGGCCGTGCGCGAAGGGGCCAACGCCTATCTGGGGCGGCAGTTCCGGGTCGTGGGCGTCTTGATCGTCGTAATCACGGTCTTACTGTACCTGGCCGCCAAGGCGGCGGGGTCGCCGGAGGCGATTGCCTTGGGTCGGGCGATTGCCTTCCTGGTCGGCTCGACCTTCTCGGCGACCGTCGGTCTTGTCGGCATGCGCATGGCCACGGTGGGCAACCTCCGCGTAGCGGCCGCGGCGAAGACGAGCTTCGGCAAGGCCCTCCAGCTCGGCTACCGCACCGGGACGATCACCGGGATGCTCACCGACGGCCTGGGCCTGTTGGGCGGCTCGATCATCTTCCTGATCTACGGCGAGCACGCTTACGAGGCCCTCTTGGGCTTCGGCTTCGGCGGCACGCTCTTGGCCTTGTTCATGCGGGTGGGCGGCGGCATTTACACCAAGGCGGCCGACGTGGGCGCAGACCTGGTCGGCAAGCTCGAGGCCGGCATCCCCGAGGACGACCCCCGCAACGCCGCCACCATCGCCGACAACGTGGGCGACAACGTCGGCGACTGCGCCGGAATGGCGGCCGACATCTTCGAGAGCTACGAAGTGACCATCGTCGCCGCCATGATCCTCGGCATCGCCAGCTTCGGCCACAAGGGCGTGATCTTCCCCTTGCTGGTGCGTGCCATCGGCGTGATGGGGAGCATCGTCAGCACCTACACGGTGCGGGCCGGCGACAAGGGCTCCGTCAGAGCGGCCATGGGGAGCGTCAACCGCG
>CAYGZA010000159.1:0-14941 GCA_964354135.1 uncultured Planctomycetaceae bacterium | reverse complement strand
CGCCGAAAACTACGAAAACTTTACCCGTCAATCGAAGATTGACGGGACACTAGGCTATTCCGACTGGCTCGAGCGAGTTACACCTGGATGGGCCAGAAGAGGCCGCACGTCGTGCCGCCGTCGACATAGAGCACTTGGCCGCTAACAAATGACGCTGCCGGAGAGGCCAGGAAGATGCACGGGCCGACCATGTCCTCCGGATAGCCCATGCGCCCTAGCGGCGTGTTCTCGTGCCGCCACTTGTCCAAGGTGGCGTCTTTCCACAGCGGCTTGGCCAGATCGGTCAGGGTGAAGCCGGGGCCGATCGCGTTGACGCGGACCCCGTACGGGCCCCATTCCATGGCCAGGGCCCGGGTCATTTGGCTCATGGCCGCCTTGCTCATCGCGTAGGGGGTGACGCGGTTGAGGGGGCGCTGGCTGTTGATCGAGTCGATGTTGATCTGGCAGCCGCTTCGGGCGCGGATCATGTGCCGCCCGACGGCGATCGCGAGGAAAAACGCCCCGCGGATGTTGATGTCGGTGATGAAGTCGTAGGTTTCCTCGTCGTAGTCCTCGACCTTCCGCCGTTTGTTCACTCCGGCGCAATTGACCAGGGTATCGATGCGGCCGAACTCAGCGGCGACCTCGTCGGCCAGGCGCTGGAGGGCCTTGGCATCGGCCGCGTCGCAGACCTTTGCCCGGACGGTGCCACCCGGCGGGCAAATCTCCTCGGCGGTTTTCTCCAGCGTTTCCGCAACGCGGCCCGTGATCACCACGCTCGCTCCGCGGTCGGCAAAACCCTTGGCAATCGCCCGGCCGATCCCGCGGCTGGCGCCGGAGACCAGCACGATTTGACCGGCAACGGAAAAGAGATCATCCGGCATGGAGGGGAGACTCCCTAGTATCGTGATTCGATTGGAGGAATGTTCGGCGGGAAGCGGCCACAGAGATTGAGCCGCTGGTCGTAGTACGTGGCAGGCGGCCGCGCTTCCTCTACAATCAAGACCTCGCCGGCAGCATCCTCGCATTTCCTTCCCAAGAAAGCGAGGATTTGCCGAAGTCCGTCCGGTATCGGCTCAGAAAACGCCACCTCGTGCGTCGGCCATCCAGGCTCCCACGGGTCCACGGACAGTACCAAGCCGTTCTTGTAGGGGTCCGTGCGCACATTGCGCATGTGTCCCGAAGCGAACCGAAAAGTGAAGGTGTGAACCCCCGCACCGCCGAAGTCCAATCCCTTTCCGACGTCCAGGAGTTCGCCGCGCTGCGCTTTGCGAAGCGCTTCCGTCAAGTAGTCGCAGATTGCCCCATCGGTGCAATCGACGAGCCTCTGTTGCCCCTCAACCCTAAAGCCGACAATCGCTACACGTTCGCTGCCGGAGACAATCGCGACCATCTCCTCGTCAGCGATCCTGTCGATGCGCCACCACCGCAGAAGCAGTCCGGCAATCAGAATGGTGACTGCGCTGATTCCGATCCGAAGCCACGGAAACGCTCGCGAACGCCGAGCGCCATATACCAGTAGTCCCAGCACGCCGGCTGTCGAGGGAGCAGAAATGAGACTGTAACCCACCGGAGTGAGATTGCCCCCGATTACCAAGAGGAAAAACAAGAAGCTGACTGCGCCGATGATCACGGAGGCCCAGCCGGCCCTGAAACCGCACTTCGATTGAGGAAAGAACAGGCTGCCGTACAAAGAGACCAGCCCACAAAGGCCATTGACCGCCATCGTCAAAAGGATCAACGGAATCCATTCCATGCCAGGCATCATTTGGGCGAATATCATGACGACCTCACGCCGGGGGAGTCTCCGGAATCTGGGGCACGCTGCGCTTTGCCCCCAGCCACCCGGTCGGCAGCTATCAGCTATTGGAAAGCTGATAGCTGACAGCCGAGGGCGGCTGTCCCACCGGTTGTGGGGCAGGTTGGCAACCTGCCCCACTGTCACGCCCGCTTCGTGGGGACGACGGCGATGGCTTCCATCTCGCAGAGCAACTCGGGGCGGCAGACGTCGGCCTGGACGATGGTGTGCGGCACGTCCACGATGCCGCGATCGTCGCACAGCTTCCTAAACAGCGGGGAGTGCTCGCACGACTTGAGGAAGGTCACCGCGTGTACCAGGTCGGGAAAGCCCGCCCCTTGTGCCTTCAGCAGCTCCTCGATGTTCCAGAGCATGCGCTCGAGCTGGCCGCGGAGGTCTCCCGAGTGGGCCGTGCCGCCGCACTCATCGACGCTCGCTGTCCCGGAGATGAACAGGCAGGTCTGCTCCGGCAAGACCATCTTCATGCCGCGGGAAAACGAGGAGCCGTACTCGGCGGCCTCGTTGAGCGTGGGGGTGTGCATCACCTCGACCTTGGCGATCGCGGGGTTCAGCAGGGCATAGACGTCCAGCGTGCAGAACGTGCCGCGGGGGTGCAGCTTGCCGCCGATGCCCGTGCTCGCCGGCAGCCGCCCGATGCCGCGGCGGCGGAAAAAGTCGTTGCGCGAGGCGTTCAGCTCCCCGTAATCCCGGTCGATGTCGTCCAGGTAGATCCACGTGCGGAGCACCTCGGCGAACGACGCCCCCTGCTCCTCGAGGATCTCGCAAGCGGTGTCGAACATCCGGTCGCTCTGCTGGCGGAACGGCCCGAGCGCCACGTGGTCGCGGCCCTCGCCCGAGATGTTGCTGATATACAAGTGCCGCGCCGGGCCGATCTCCACCAGCTTGACGGTCACGTGCTCGTTGGCCGGAGAGAGGGCCCGCACGCGGGCGTTCTCCAGCGCGACGGGAACCATGGCGTAGGCCTGGAGCTCGATGTCCTGCCCGGCCCGGCAAGGCGGCTGGCCGAGGTAAGTGGTCGCCGGCAATCGCTGGCCGCTGATGCCGTGCCGGCGGTAGGCATCCAAACGGACCTCCTGAAAGGAAGAGAAATCGGCGACGACGTTGCGCAAGAAGACCTTCTCGATCACCACGTGGCCCATCGCCGCCCCAAACTGCTCCAGGTGCGCGGCCAGGCCGTCGTAGAGGGCCTGCGACTGGATGCGGCACCCGTTGCGGCTTGTCCCCGAGGCCAGCGGGGCGCAGCGGGCGAACACCTCCGTGGCATGGGAGGTCGAGACCGCCGTCGCTTCAACGGTGCAAAGCGCGTGGGAGTGTTTCGGGGCGTGACGGCGGATCGTTACCAGTCTGGTCATCAGGTCACCTCCAGTACTGATCGGCGGGGCCGCCCCTTGCCGCACTGCTCGATGCGGAAGTCCAGTCCTAACCATAGTATACCAGCAGGCTGATCGACGCGGAACCTCCATTATTCCGCTCGTCCCTGCTCCGTGCCCCCTTTCTCTCGCTCCTCGCCCCTCGCCTCTCGCCCCTGCCTTCAGCATATCCGCGGCATCTGCTCGCCGGAGAGCAAATCGAGAATCCGGCCGCCACCGATCGGGTTGCGAAGTTCTACCATTCCGGGATGCCGGCCCGTAACGCGGCCGATGATTCCGGGCTCCGGAGCCGCGGGGTGGCTGCGGAGAATCGCCAGGGCACGCTCCGCCGCTTCGGCCGGCACGAAAGCCACCAGCCGTCCTTCGTTGGCCGCGTAGAGCGGATCCAGGCCCAAGAGCTCGCAGGCCCCGGCCACGGCCTCGCCTACGGGAATCGCGGCCTCGTCCAGGTCCATTCCCACCCGGGCATCCAGGGCGATTTCATTGAGCGCCGCGGCGAGCCCGCCCCGCGTGAGATCGCGGAGGCAGTGCAAGTCGGCCCCGAGCGGCACGAGGGCCGCCACGAGATCGGCCAGCGGGGCGCAGTCGCTTTCCAGCCCGCTCTCGAAGCCGAGCCCTTCGCGGACCGACATGACGGCAATGCCGTGCCGCCCCAGGTCGCCGCTTACGAGGACGGCGTCGCCCGGGCGGACCAGCGCCGGCGAGACGTCGATCCCGGCGGGAACGAGCCCGATTCCCGCCGTGTTGACGAACAGGCCGTCCCCCTTGCCGCGGTCCACCACTTTCGTGTCGCCGGTGACGATTTCGACGCCCGTCTGCCGGGCCGCCTCGCGCATCGACTCGACCACGCGGCGGAGGCTCTCCAGCGGAAAGCCCTCCTCCAGAATGAACGCCGCGCTGAGCCAGACCGGTTTCGCGCCGGCCATCGCCAGGTCGTTGACCGTGCCGAAGACGGCCAGCTTGCCGATATCGCCGCCGGGAAAGAACAGCGGACTGACGACAAAGGTATCGGTCGTGAAGGCCAGGCGCACTCCGCCGGTCTCGATCACGGCGCTGTCGTGCGGCGGGAGCCGCTGCGCCCCGGAGCCGCCGGGCCCGCCGCGGAAGGCCGGCAAGAACATCCCCTCGATCAAGCCCCGCATCAGTCGCCCGCCGCCGCCGTGGGCCATCTGCACGGTGCTGTGGACGTCCAGCGGGAGCGGACAGATCAAGTTGAATTCCTGCGGAGACTCATCCTTCATCCTTCATCCTTTCCCCCGCCCCACTCTCCTTCAACCCCCGCCGGCAGCACAAATATCTTGCCGTCGCCCATCCGGCCCGTGCGGGCCACCTCCACGATCGTCCGCACCACTTCCTCCACGCGCAGGTCGTCGACCCAAAGCGTGATCTCCACCTTCGGCAGGAAGGCGAGCGAGTACTCGCTCCCCTCATACTCGTCGAGGTAGTTCTTCTGCCGCCCGTAGCCCTTCACTTCCCTCACGCTGCACGCCTCCAAGGGCGCGAGCTTGAGCGACTCGAGCACCTTCTCCACCAGGTAGGGCTTGACGATCGCAATGACTTGCTTCACGGGCAGGCACCCGAATCCATGACTTTACCGACCGCGTGGCGCGCGTGCCGCGGCTTCGCAGGAGGCCGTGCCGCTTGTCCGCTCCGGTTTGTGGACCTCTCCAATCTATCCGGTGCCGCCGGGCGGCGAAACCCCCGGCGGCACGGCGGAGACCGGCGACCGGCCGCGGGATGGATTCGGCCGGCTGCACGCCGTATGATGCAACGTCCGGCGGCTGATCCTGGAAAAGCGGAAGCTTGGTCCCAGCATGACCGATCCCGAGCGACCTTCCGGCGACGTGCGGATGCGAGGCTTTGCACGGCGGACCACCGTCGCCGACGCAATCGCCTGGATCGATCGGCAGGTGCGGCCGCTCCGCGAGGAAACCGTGCCCTTGGCCGCGGCTGCCGGCCGGGTGCTGGCCCGCGACGTGACGAGCCCGGTCGACGTGCCGGGCTTTGTCCGCGCTATGATGGACGGCTTCGCCGTCCGCGCGGCCGACACCCTGGGGGCCTCGCCTTACAACCCGTTGCCTTTGGCGGTGGTCGGCGAGGCGGTGCCCGGGCGCCCGTTCGCGGGCCAGCTCGGACGCGGGCAAGCGGTCCGGATCATGACCGGGGCGCCGCTGGCCGCGGGCGCCGACTCCGTCCTGCCCGCAGAAGTCGTAGAGATCCAAGGCGACCGGGTGCTCGCACAAGGCGAGGTCTCACCGGAAAAGCACATCGGTCGGATCGGCGAAGATATTGCCGCAGGGACCCAGGTGCTGGCTGCCGGTCGAATCCTTCGGCCGCAGGACGTGGGCGTGCTCTCGTCGATCGGGGCAGGCCAGGTTCCCGTCGTTCGGCGACCGCGGGTGCGGATCGTCGTCACCGGGAACGAACTGCTGCCGGCCGGCTCGCGGCCCGAAGGTGTGCGGATCGCCGACGCCAACGGTCCGATGCTCATGGCGATGGTGGCGCGGGACGGCGGCGTGCCAGAGCATCCCGGGATCGTACACGACGAGCCGGAGGCGATCCTCCAGGCTATGCGCTCGGAGGCCGACGTGGTGTTGGTCTCCGGCGGATCGAGCGTGGGAGCGGAGGACCACGCCCCGGCGCTTCTGGCCCGGCACGGCGAGCTGCCGATCCACGGCATTGCGATGCGGCCCAGCAGCCCGACCGGCATGGGCCTGCTCGACAACCGGCCGGTCTTCCTCTTGCCGGGCAACCCGGTTTCGTGCCTGGCGGCGTACGACTTCTTCGCCGGCCGGGCGATCCGCGTGCTTGGGGGGCGCCCGCCGGATTGGCCTTACCGGCGGATCCGGGCCCCACTCGCGAAGAAGATCGTCTCGACCGTCGGCCGGCTGGATTACCTCCGCGTGCGTCTGGTCGAGGGCCGGGTGGAGCCGCTGGCCATCGGCGGGGCCTCGCTCCTCTCATCGACGACGCGGGCCGACGGCTTCGTGGTCATTCCTCCCGACAGCGAAGGCTCCCCGCCGGGCGAGGAAGTCGAAGTTTTTTTGTACGACGTGCCCTGATTACCGCACGCGCCCCGGCACGGCCGCCGGAGCTAACTGCCCGCGACAGGCCAGAGGCTTGTCCTGTGGGACGCCGCGACAGGCCGGAGACCTGTCCTACTGCGGGACGCCGGCCAGCGACTTCTCGATCTTCGCCCACGTGTCCTTGAGCGTCACCGTGCGGTTGAAGACCAAGAGCCGGTCCGTCGAGTCCGGGTCGACGCAGAAGTAGCCGACCCGCTCGAACTGGAACCGGTCGCCGGGTTTGGCGCCGGCCAAAGTCGGCTCCACGCAGCAGGGGACCGTCTCCAGCGAGTTCGGGTTGAGATTGACCTTGAAGTCCTCTCCTTCGGCGACCTCGTCCGGATGTTCCTTGGTGAAGAGCTGGTCATACAGCCGGGCCTCGGCTTGAACGGCGTGGGCGGCCGAGACCCAGTGGATGGTGCCCTTCACCTTGCGGCCGTCGGGGGTGTTGCCGCCGCGGGTCTCGGGGTCGTAGGTGCAATGGACCTCGACGACCTCGCCGGTCCGCTCGTCCTTGACCGCGCCGGTGCAGCGGACCAGGTACCCCCATCGCAGCCTCACCTCCACGCCGGGCGAGAGGCGATAGTACTTCTTCGGCGGCACCTCGCGGAAGTCGTCGCGCTCGATATAGAGCACGCGGGAGAACGGGACCTTGCGCGTGCCCATGGCCTCATCTTCCGGATTGTTCACCGCGTCGAGCTCCTCCACCTGGCCCTCGGGGTAATTGTCGATCACCAGCCGAAGCGGCCGCAGCACGGCCATCACCCGCGGGGCCCGCTGGTTCAAGTCCTCGCGGATGCAGTGCTCCAGAAGCGCGAGGTCGATCACGCCTTCCACCTTGGCCACGCCGATCCGGGCGCAGAAGTTGCGGATGGCCTCCGGGGTGTAGCCGCGGCGGCGGAGGCCGCAAATCGTCGGCATGCGGGGATCGTCCCAGCCGCGGACGTGGCCGTCCCGTACCAGCTCCAGGAGCTTCCGCTTGCTCATCACCGTGTAGGTGAGGTTGAGCCGCGCGAACTCGATCTGCTGCGGGGCGTAGATGCCGAGGGCCTCAATGTACCAGTCGTAAAGCGGGCGGTGGTTCTCGAACTCCAGCGTGCAGATCGAGTGGGTGATCCTCTCGATCGAGTCCGACTGCCCGTGGGCGAAGTCGTACATAGGGTAAATACACCACTTATCGCCGGTGCGGTGGTGCGTGGCCCGGAGGATCCGGTACATCACCGGGTCGCGAAGGTTCAGGTTGGCCGATTGCATGTCGATCTTCGCCCGGAGCACGCGGGAGCCGTCGGGGAACTCGCCCGCCCGCATCCGCTGGAACAGGTCCAGGTTCTCCTCGACCGGGCGATTGCGGTAGGGGCTTTGCCGGCCCGGCTCGGTCAAGGTGCCGCGGTACTGGCGGATCTCGTCGGCCGAGAGGTCGCAGACGTACGCCCTGCCGGCCTTGACCAGTTGAATCGCCCACTCGTAAAGCTGATCGAAGTAGTCCGAGGCATAGAACTCGCGGTCCTCCCAGTCGAAACCCAGCCAGCGGACGTCCTCCTTGATCGAATCGACGTACTCGACGTCCTCCTTGCTGGGATTGGTGTCGTCGAAGCGGAGGTTGCACTTGCCGCCGAACTCTCGGGCGACGCCGAAATTGAGGCAGATCGACTTGGCGTGGCCGATGTGCAGGTAGCCGTTCGGCTCGGGCGGAAAGCGGGTGTGGACGCGCCCGCCGAATCGCCCGGTCCGGTTGTGCTCGTTGATGATTTCGCGGATGAAATCGACAGACGTGTTGGATTCGGCGGTACTCATATTCTACTCCGTTTCGTGACGTCAGCCAACTGGCTACCAGAGGCGGGTGACGGGATACTTGTCGAAGGCGTCGTCGGAGCTGACCAGAGGCACTCGCTCGTGGATCGCCTGAGCAATCAACAGCCGATCGAAAGGATCGCGGTGGTGAAATGGCAGCGTGGCGACGAGACCCGCGTGCTCCGGAGAAATTGGCAGGATATCAAGCCGATTTGTCGCGATCTGTTGTTCCACGAACGATGCCACATCCTGGAACAACCGGTACTTGCCCAAGCTGATCTTGATCGCGATCTCCCAATAACTTGCCGGGCTGACCAAGGGCTGGTTGTCGGGATCGCGGATTAAAGCCCTGGCGCGGTCGGAAAGCCTCGGGTTGCTCAGTCCGAACCAGAGGAGAGTATGTGTGTCCAAGAGGATCTTCACGGCATGTATTCCTTGAAGTCCTCAAGGTGTTCCTCGTCGTCTTCGACAATCACCAATTTGCCAATCATGCTTCCCGGCTCCCGGGGCTTGCGCGATTGTGGGGGCGCGGGGATCAGACGCGCGACGGGCTGGTCCGCTTGCGTGATCACGACTTCCTCCCCCGGCTTGAGCTGCGCTATCAGCTCCGGCAAATGCTCATGTGCTTCTTCAAGCGTAACGGTCGTCATTGCGCACCTCCGTAGTCGGACAACTCTCATTCGCTTTGCGGTGGCTGTCCTATTCCATTGTACACGGGGCACGGGGATCGCAACCGTATACTCCCGATCATGCTCCCCGGCTTCCGCGATTGCGGGGCCCGCCGGTCGTTCGATCACTGAAATGGGTAGTCCAGCGGTCTCGTCCATGGCAGGGCCTGCGTCTCCCCCACCCATTTGGCGTGAACGCGGCTTTGATACCTTCCTTCGTATCCGAGCAACCATAACAGACAGAGATCTGTATACCAAAGCGCGAGCCGCGAGGCGTCATAGAACGCATGCTTCGCCGACGCGAGGCGCGCAAGCAAGGTACGGCCTTCGGCGTTGTGATGAACGCACGCGTTGCGAATGTGCGTCACAGCCGCCAGCCCTGACGGGAGCCGCTCGGCCTCCGCAAATCGGCGCAGATCGGCCAGTTGATCCGGGATTTCGCTCGGGACGGGGATGCGCTGGAACAACAGACTAATCCTGTCTGCCGCATCGGTTCCGCTCGGGGCCTGAGGAAACGGCCCCACCCGCTCCACTAAGACGAAATCCGCGATCATCTCTAGCACAATCTGGGCAAAGATAATAGTGTCGTCCAACAAGCCCTGGCAGTTGCCGTGAAGGTAGGAGCCGATTGCCGGTCGGAGGAACTCGCGCCATACTGCATCCATCCACCGCTCGAAGAACCGAGGAAAAAGCGTCTCAACGTAGCCAATATTATGGACGGGGCACCAGGAATCAAACGGGCGGGCCCTCCCGATCCTCCTAAGCGTCCAATCGCGCCACAGGGCGTTCCCCTCGTGGTCAAACCCAACCGCGATCAACGGCGCCGCCCATTGCCCGCGCACAAATGAGAGGAAGAATTGAAGCACTTCAAGCACCTCTTCACAGTCCGCACCGGTGAACGACGTCGCATCCTCACGTTCGATTTTTCCAACGTGCGTAACCGGGATGCCACCGGATTCTGCAACGCGCTGGCGCCTCTCCCGCAGGTCGGGTACCGTGTCGATCGTGATTGCCCACTTGTCGGCGGCAAGGCTCAGCCTTCCCGTCCATGCGCGATGTCCGACGTCGCTGCGGATAACGCGACCAAAAAAATCGTGGAAGTCGGGAACGTGGAATACAACACTACGCAGTGCTTCACCGCTCCCGACGACGATACGCCCGTTCGGAACCCCTTCCAGGAGGCCCGTGCCCGTATGGGATGTCGCATGAAAGCGCGTTACGACCGCTGGCACCACCACCCCAAGGTCCGGTATGTGAAGCTCCGCCTCACCAAGAGGTGGCCAATAATCAGTTGGCGTAAGCTCCATTGAGAACCTAAGCGATGGCTTCGGCGCGAGGCGCAGTTCAAGCCTACCGCGACCAGTCAATGGCTTGGTCGAATATACGATGGCAAGGGCACCCTCGTGCAACACAATCGGCTTCGCTGGCTCGCTGAAATCGACCGCCTCACGCAGCGATTCGGGAAGGTTTGATAAGTCAGGCAACTCATTGGTCGTATTTGGGCGGCTGGCCAGTTCTCGAAAGCCGGCCTCCGTGAGCGCGCGGTCGATTCGAGCAATCGACTTCTCCCTTCCCAAGATCGCTATGTGATCAAATACCCCGAACCCTTTCTCTTCTCCCGTGGTCGCGAACCGAATCTTGTGGATGATCTCAGCCATTTTGATGGCATTCGCGTCAACGTAGTCGCGGACGGACTGCTCTACAGTTTCGTTTGGGATGCCAAGTGATTCGATTTCCTCGGCGCGTGCCAACTCTGAAGCCAGATCCTCCCAAGGCGGTGATGTCGTCGTAACGTCGGATGCTGAGCGAGACAAGGGTGCAATGGCCTGCCGAAGATCATCGATGTTAGCACCGGTGTTTCGGATTCGCTCCCGGCACTCTCGAAGCCGATCCGCATCGCCGGCCGTCGCGACATGTTTCTTCAACAACCCCGGATCCAAATTGGGTTCGCGAAAGTGGTAATAGTACTCGAAGATGTCGCCGGCGACCTTTATTCGATCACCTGCCGCGGCGACCACTCTTCGCGCAATCAGTTTCTGCTCGTTCGTCGGTGGAGAGTCCACGAGCTTTGCCTTCTCGAGAAATGGCAGAAGCAGTTCGGTCTTCCGATCCAGCGACAACTGCTGGAAGTGCCAACTCTCGAACGCCAAGAGCTTCTTGGGATCGAAGCTGGCCGGGGCCTTGTTCACGCGCTCCAGCGAGAAACTGTCAATCAGCTCCTGCCGGCTGAAGTGCTCGGTCTTGTCGTCCAGGGCCCAGCCCAACAGGGCCAGATAGTTGATGATCGCCTCGGGCAAGTAGCCGACCTGCTGGTAGAAGTCGGTGATGACCGGGTTGAACGTGTCGGGGTCCGTCTGGAGCCCCATCGCCGCGGCGATCTTCCGTCCGTGCTCGACCAGTTGGGCGAAGTCGCGGTTCTTGAGGTACTTGTCCAGTTTCCGCTTGCTCAGCTTGGTCTTGCTCCCCGGCTCGGCCACCAGCGGCAGATGGGCGTACTGCGGCCGCTCGTAGCCCAGGGCCTCGAGGATGAACACCTGGCGCGGCGTGTTGGAGAGGTGCTCCTCGGCGCGGATCACGTGCGTGATCTCAAAATCGTGATCGTCTACGACGCTGGCCAGGTGATACAGGCAGGAACCGTCGGCCCGCTGGATCACGTGGTCCTGCTCGCGGGCCCACTCGAACTCGACCCGGCCGCGGATCAGGTCGTCGAGGAGCAGGGCGCCTTCGTGCGGCATCTTGAGGCGGACGACGGGCTTGCGTCCCTCGGCCTCGAAGCGGGCCTGCTCGGCGGGGGTCTCGGCCATCCAGCGGCGGCTATAGCGGAAGGAGTGTTTCTCCCGCTCGGCGGCTTCCCGCTCGGTCTGGATTTCTTGCGGCGTCGCATAGTCGCGATAGGCCGCCCCCCGGCGAAGCAACTCCTCGACGGCCGCCTGATACCGGGCCAACCGCTTCGACTGGTAGTAGGGGGCGTGCGGGCCACCGACGCCGGGCCCTTCGTCCCAGTCGAGCCCCAGCCAACGCAGCCCGCGGAGGATCGGCTCGAGGGCCTCCTCGACGTTCCGCTCCTGGTCGGTATCGTCGATGCGGAGGATGAACTGGCCCCCGTGCCGCCGGGCAAAGAGCCAGCAGAACAGGGCCGTGCGGACCCCACCGATGTGGAGATATCCGGTCGGACTCGGGGCGAAGCGCGTGCGAACCATGGTGTGCCAAACAGCGTCGGACGGCAACTGGGCGTGCGAATTAACCAGTAGACAAGATCGAGCGTGCGGTGTCCAGCGCAGTAGCGGGCGAGGTCGAACACGCGTGCTGCAGGCGGAGTCGGTGCTGGCGGAGCCGCGCTCCAACGAGACGCTAGTCCATGCCCGCTAGCCGCCGCGGGCCTGTCGCTCCCGGCGGAGCCGCTCCAGCCGCTCGCGGAGGACCCGTTTCTCCTGCTTCGTCAGCTTACGCTGGACGGGCCATTTGGACAATCCGGCGGTGGGCGGAGCGGCGGAGGCCGGCGTCGAGACAGGGCCCGCCGGCGTGAAGACCGGGGCCGTTTCCAGCAATCGGGCGTTGCCGGCCGGGGCCGAAGCAGGGCGCGGCACGCCGTGCGGCGGGTGAATCGCCACGTTCCGGCCGCTGCCCGCGGAACGGGCGCCCCGCCAATTCGCCTCTTGCCCATCGTCGATGTCCCCGTCCTCGGCCCCTGCCGGCAAGGGCCGCCGGCGGTGGCGAATCAGCCCCTGGGCGTCGAGGACGACGTACCGTGCATGGAGCAGCATCGCTCCCAGGAGCAGCAGGTTGGCGATGAGCACCGCACCTTGGATCACCATGACCCGCTGGACGGGATCGGGGACCTCGACGCCGCCGAACCGCACGGCCAGCGCGGCGAGATAACAACCCCACCCCAGCATGAACGCGGCGGCCGAAAGCCGGCAAGACCGCATGTCGACCAGGAGCCGCGTGCTGATGCTCCCAATGAGGAAGGCGTAGGCGATCGCCCACCAGATTGAGCCGTCGCCCATCAAGCGGGTTCCGGTCAGCGCGACCAGGAGCCCGGCGAGGCCCTCGCGGAGATCGGCGGTGGTGTCGAGGCTCAGCCAGGTCCAGCACAGGGCCGCCCAAAGCCACACGCGATAGTAGCCGCGGTAATCGTCGCTTTTGTAGCGCCGCACCGTGTAGACCACGACCGCCGTCACAGCGGCCAGGGCCAGCGCCATGGAGGAGAACCAGGTGGCCAGGCTACCGCAAACCGCAAGGTCCAGGGCGGCGATGCGCCCGCCGCCCGTCCACGCGGCCAGCCGCGGCATCCAGAGATAAAGGGCCTCGAGCCCGGCGATCAAGCCGCCCCCGCACAGCAGGAGAACGAAGATCGTAATCAGCCGCTTGGGGATGAAATCGGTGGGGTGGAGTTGTTCGTCCAAGAAAGCGGCGTCGCCGTAGTAGAGGGATTTCCGCTCGGCATCGTCGCGCAAGGCACCGAAGTCGGCTTCCCAGCCGGACGGTTGTTCCCCCAACGCGTAGGCCGACAGGGTGTCGCTCAGGACCCGGCGGCGCCGCTCCTCGGTATGTCCACTGCGGCGAAAAAGCATGACCGTCCCTTGTGGAGCCTGTGCCCCGAACTTGGCGGTTAGGCATACCCCCTTATCTCGATTCGGCAAATCGCCGCCGCAGGTCAAGTCCGCGGAGGAAATCAACGCAGTTCATCCGCGACTCCAAGGCTGTCCAGCTTGCGCAGAACTCCCAGTATTACCATAGTTCGGCGCGGGATAAGGGAGAATGAAGACCGCGGAGGTCGCAAAGAGCGCGGAGGATCAGAAACGGCGCGACCTTTACAGACAGACTCACAAACAGACTTCCGAAGTCTTGGAGACTTCGGAAGTCTGCGCGAGTTTGCGCGCGGAGCGAGGGGGCAATTGCCGCTGCTCCGCACCTGCCCGGCCACTCCTTCGTCTCTCGCCCTCGGCGTTGCCCTCGTGCCCCACGTCCCTCGTTTCTCCCCGCTCACCTACCTCTTGTACGTCGCGGCCGGACGCCGATAATGGGCCGTGGGCTTTTCCAGCCGGGCGCCGGTGGTCTCTTGCTCGTAGGAAGGACGGGATTCCATGCCGCTTCTGGTCGTTGGGTCAGTTGCCCTGGACAGCGTCGAAACGCCCGCCGAAACGCGGGAGAATTTGCTCGGCGGGTCGGCGGTCTACTTCTCCTACGCGGCGAGCTACTTTACCCCCGTGCGGCTGGTCGGGGTGGTGGGCGAGGACTGGCCCGCGGAGCACACGGCGTGTCTCCGCGCGCGGCAGATCGACACCCGGGGCTTGCAGGTGATCCGCGGGGCCAAGACGTTCCGCTGGCGGGGCAAGTACTTCGACGACATGAACCGGCGCGAGACCGTGGACGTTCAACTGAACGTCATGAGCCAGTTCGATCCGGTGCTCCCGGAAGACTTCCGCCGCGCGAAGTACCTCTTTCTTGCCAATGGCTCGACGGACCTGCAACTGAAGGTGCTCCAGCAGTGTTCGGGGGCCAGCCTCACGGTGGCCGACACGATGGACCTCTGGATCCGGACGCAACCGGAGCAGTTGGCGGAGCTGCTGCGGCGGGTCGACGGGCTGGTGCTCAACGACAGCGAGGCGAAGCTCCTGGCCGAGGACGAAAACCTGGTGCGGGCCGGCCACAAGATCCGCGAGATGGGCCCGCGGTTCGTGGTCATCAAGAAGGGCGAGCACGGGGCCATGTTCTTCAGCAAGCACGAGATTTACGTCTTGCCCGCCTATCCCACCCCCAAGGTCGTGGACCCGACCGGGGCCGGGGACAGCTTTGCCGGCGGCATGATGGGCTATCTGGCCGGGCAGGGCAACTTCGAGCCCAAGACACTCAAGGAGGCGATGGCGTACGGGATCCTCGTGGCCAGCTTCACCGTCGAGGATTTCACCTTGGATCGGCTGCGGAAAATCGAGCGGGCCGACTTGGACCGCCGGATGGAAGAGTACAAGAGGATGCTGAGCTTTTGACGGGGGCGAGGGAACAGGGATTGGGGAAGAAGGGAATGCAAAGTGCAAAATGCAAAGTGCAAAATGGAGTGTGAGGGTTCGTTCGCCAATTTGCATTTTACATTTTGCATTTTGCACTCTCGTTCTCCGCGTCAGACTCCCGAAAATGGGCGCGCGATGCGACGTGAGACTCCAGCCCCTGGTCTCCAATCCCTAAACCCCAATCCCTAGCCCCAATACCGTTGAAATAGGCGCAAGTCACAGCCTTTTGCTAAGTTAG
>CAYGZA010000158.1:0-14958 GCA_964354135.1 uncultured Planctomycetaceae bacterium | reverse complement strand
ACCTTGAACATGAAGCGGTCCTGCTGGGCCTCGGGCAGCGGATAGGTCCCTTCCTGCTCGATGGGGTTCTGCGTGGCCAGGACGAAGAAGGGGTCGGCCAGCTTGTGGCGGATTCGCCCCACGGTGACCTGGCGCTCCTGCATGGCTTCCAGCAGGGCGGCCTGGGTCTTGGGCGGGGTGCGGTTGATCTCGTCGGCCAGCACCACGTGGGAGAAGAGGGGTCCGGGCAGGAAGCGGTACTCCCGGCCTCCCGTCGAGCGGTTCTCCTCGATGATCTCCGTCCCCGTAATGTCGGCCGGCATCAGGTCCGGGGTGAATTGAATGCGGCTGAAGGAGAGGTTCAGCGTGCGGCTGAGCGTGCTGATCATCAGGGTCTTCGCCAACCCCGGCACGCCCTCCAACAGGCAGTGGCCCCGGCTGAAAAGCGATATCAGAAGCTCCTCGATCACCCGGTGCTGCCCCACGATCACGCGGGCCAGTTGCTCGACGATCTTCTCGCGGGCGGCGCCGAGCTTCTCGATGGCCGCGGTGTCGTGCGTGTTCAGACCTTCTTCGTGCGTCATGAGGCTTTCCTCGGTGGACTTGGGATGCCGGTCCCTAGCGCTGGTAGATCGGCAGGGCGGCATTCTCCAGTTGCAGGATCGTCAGATTGATGGCCGTCGTGTACACCGGCCCGATGTACCCTTGAGTCCACGATCCGTCGGGATTGGCTTCCTGAATGAGCCGGGCATAGACCTTGTTGCGATACTCTTCCCACTTCTTGCCCCCTTCGCGGTAGCAGACCTGGGCATAGTAGTAATGGGCGTAGTGCCAGTGGCCGAAGCCTTCGTTGGAGATGTTGCTCAGGTTCCTAGCGCAGTAGTCTTGGAGCTTGGGCACGAGCTTGTTGTCGTACTCGCCGGCATTGAAGAGGCAGGCAATCGCCGCGGCGGTGATCGCCGGCCGCCCGCCCCCGCCCTTGATGTTGTACTGCACGCCGCCGTCGGGCATCGTACACTTCTCGATGTACTTGATCGCCTTGTCGATGATCTCCTTGGGCACCCGGATGCCGGCGTTGCGGCAGCCGCGCAGCCCCTGCACCTGGGTGATCGTCGTGGAGCCCTCGTCGAAGCCGTGACCGTCCTGGGCGCTGATGTAGCCCCAGCCGCCGGGCTCGGTCTGGGCCTGGCCGCAGAAGACCACCGCCCGGCTCAGCACGTCCACGAGTTGCTCGCGGCGCTCCAGGTCCTCTTCTTCGCCGAGCACCTGGGAGAGAAAGAGCATCGAGAAGCCGTGGCCGTAGGTGTAGCGGTCGTCCTGGAGCGGATCGCCGATCAGCCCGTTGGGCCGGCTGCGGTTGACCAGGTAGTCCACGGCCAACCGGACGTTGGGGGCGTACTTGCCCTGCGTCGTCGTCGAGCCCTCGGACAGTAAAGCGACCCCGGCCATCGCGGTCATCGCGGCGGGGTACTTGCCGTTGTTGGCCGACCACGACCCGCGGCGCGACTGGTGCGCGGCCAGCCACTCCAACCCGCGGGACGCGACGCGCTGCACCTCCGGGTCCTTGGACCCTGCCGCCGCGGCGACGTGGGGGGCCGCAAGCGCGGCCGCCAGAAGCCAGGCTGCCCGGCGGACCGCCGGCCGCAGCACCGTACGTCCTGTTGCGAGGGACTTCATTTCTTTGCCTCCTGCTTGGGCGGGATATCGGAGTTTGCCGGTTTCGGCTCCTTCGCGGCGGGCTTGCCGGGCGGCACCGGCAGGGCCGGTTGGACGACTCTCGGGAGCGAGGGCACTCCGTCCTGATCCCACACAAGCGGCGGCACTGCCGGCGCTGCTGCCTTCCAAAGCGATTTCCACAGGGCACTCGACGTCTTCGTCGGCTTTGTCGGCGGGGGCGGGGGAGGCGGCGTGTCGGTGAATTTCAGCGCCACCACGTCCCTTTGCAGGTGGAACTCGATCGTCTTCTTCTCCTGGTCCGCCACGATACGGAAGTGCGAGAGGCCGTCGTAGGTCTCCGGCGGGCTGACGACCCGGCCGGTCCGCTTATCGACGCAGAGAATCGCGGTCTTCGGCTGGATGGCGAAGTTGGGGGTCCGCTTCTGCACCCCGCAGGCAAACACCAGCACCGGGAGGTTGGCGGGCTGGTTCACGAGCAGGAACTGGTCCTGGACCGTCACCGGCTCCGCCCAGAGCTTCTTGCCCCGGCGGTCGAACGAATAGACGTGTGCCCGGGTGATCTGCACGTGGGGCATCCCGCCGAGGCCGTAGAAATTCACCTCCGGCTGGCCGGTCCGCTCCAGACCGTTGACGATCAGCATGCAATGGTCCTCCGAGAGAAGGACGTGGATGTCGGAGAACGTCCGCACGGGCTGCACCGGGGCGTCGATCACCTTCCGCCCGTCGGCGAGACTGACCAGCACGAACCGCTCGCCGGACTCCAGCACCGCGGCCAGGTCGCGATCCACCACCTGGATCCGCGAATCGGGCTTGAACTTCATCGCAGGCCAGACGGGCCGGTTCTCCCACGGGTCGATCAACTGCAGGGTCGCTTCCCGCCAAACCAGGACGTTCCGGCCGACGGTCGTAAGCCGCTCTTGCGGGATCGGGCGGTTGCCCAGCACCTTCCCGTCGGAGGTGCTCACCACGGTCGCCGCAGACTGATCCGGAGGAAGGACGAAGACGAACCGATCGTCGCCGAACAGGGTGCTGTCGGGCCGGGTGTCCTCGCGGACCCAGACGACCTCGCCCGTCAACGGATCGACGCCGTAGAGGCTCTGGAACCGCTGGTAGCAGACGATCGCTTCGCCGATCGCAATCGGTGCGTTGACGGCGTAACTCCGCTGGTTGACGCCGAACGGCGGAAACCCGCCGAACATGCCGATAGGCTGCACCCGGAGCGAGCGCCGCCCTTGGGGCACCTTGCCCGGCTCGCTCAGGTCCTGGGTCCAGAGGACCCGCGGCGAGCCCCCGTGCGCCGTACCCAGCGTGTCGACGGCCACGACTTTGAAGCCCATCGAGAGCAGGAGCAGGTGGTCGCGAACCGCCGCCCGCAAGAAGGCCGCGCTGAAAGGGAAGCTTCCCTGCCGCATCAGCTCGCCCATCGGCATCTGCCACCGCACTCTCCCCCAACCGTCGCGGGCCGAGAGGGCGGACGGGCTTTGCTGGATCTCGAAGGTCAGGTCGGCGGCAAAGGGCGAGGAGCTCTCCACTTGCGGGATGGTGACGACGCCGAATGCCAACGGCGGCGGGCTCTTCTGGGCGCTTCGCTCGACGGTGACCGCCGCGGTCGGCCACGCCCCGGCGGGCTCCAGCGCGCGGCGGACCGGGTCGTCCGCCGGCAGGGCCTCGACCAGTTGGCGGCCCGTCTTGCCGTCGCCGCAGACCACGTCGCCGAATTCCCGTTCCAGCCGCGCGTACACCCGTGCCGCATCCCGGGGCAGCTCCGCCTGGCGAAGCATGGCCGCCAGCTCGGCTACGGCGGCGCCCGCCCGGGGCCGGTCGCCCGATCGCTCGATCGACCGGAGGACCGTCTCGGCCTGGAGAAGCCGCTGGCCCTTGAGCAGCTTGGCCGCCCAGCGTGCCCGGGCCTGTTGCGCCGGCGGCTGCGGGGCGAAGTAGTCCAGGAACTGCTGGAATGCCTCGGGAGTGTCGGCGCGAACCGCGGCATCGAAGCGGGCCTGCACCTCCTTGTCGATCTCCGCCCGGACTTCCGCCGGCGCCGCTTGCCGCAAGGCCGCCAATTGGACCTGGATCCAGCGATCCCGCCGCAGCGAGTAGACCTTCTCCATCGGCTCCAGATCGCGGCGCCGGCGGTCCAGATCGATGAGCTTCAGGTAAGTGTCCCACGCCGGCCGGAACTCGCGCACCGATTCCAGCCCGCCGGCCATCAGGCGCAAGTAGGTCGCTTCCTGGCGAACATCATCGGTCAAGCGGCGGGCTTCCTCGCTGTAGCTTCGGTATGCGGGAAACTCGGTCCGCAGCCCCTCGAAAATCACCTCGCGCAGGAGCCCGCGGGTATTCGAGCCGGGAGCCGATTCCAAAGAGCGCCGGAAGCACGCGATGGCCTCCTGGAGCTTGCCTTCATCCCAAAGGACTTCTCCCCGTTGGGCCAGGGCTTCGGGATCGTCCGGCTTGACCGCCAGCCGCTGGTCGACCTTCTTCCGCAAGGCGTCCAGTTGGTGGAACAGGTCCACGGCCCCGGCACGCTGAGAAAGGATCATGCCGCCGTAACAGACGAGGTTTCCAGGCACGGTCCCGCGGCGCGACTTGTAGCTGTGGACCGTGCGGCCGGCACGGAGATCCATCACCAGGACTTCCGCGCTGCTGACGGGGAGATAATAGCGGTCGCCGCCCAAGAAGCCGGAGCCGGTCGGGCTGCCTCCGGCGGGCAACTCGACGACGCGGCCGTCCCAAGCAGGCTCGCCGTCGGCCAAACGCAGGGCCCGCACGGCCCGTCGCCCCGCCAGGACCACCTTTCCCTGGTAGACGCAGGCCGCGTAGAGGTCGTCGGCGCGCGGTCTGTGCCAGAGCAGCTTGCCGTCGATCAAGTTCAGGCAGTGGATTTCGTCGGAGTCGCCCGGGGTGACCACGGCCTTTCCTTCCGCCAGAATAACCGGCGAATTGGCCCAGCGCCCTGCCGGGTCGGGGTCCATCATCGGCCCCCCCGGTCCGAAAAACATTCCCGGCGGCTGGCCGGCCCCTTCATTGGCCCGCTTGTACACGTAGCCCCATAGGAGCGATCGGGTCGCCAACTCCACGGCAACGATGGAACGATTCGACGTGGGGCACGCCAACACCCCGTCCGCGTACGAGGGAGACGCCCCGGCAAGACGCCGCAGGGGATCCTGAACGGCGTCTCGCTCCTGATCGACCACCGCCAGTTGTTGCGTCCAGGAAACGCCGCCCGACTTGGCGTCGAGTGCAAACAGCCGGATCTCTCCCTTGGTTTCGCCGAGGACGTAGAGTTGCCCCGCCAGCGGCAGGGGCGCCCCGAGAAAGAACGTCCCCGCCAGCGGCAAGCCCAGTTCCTCGGGCGATCCCCCCAGGTGCCACGTGAGTTTGCCGGTGCGGATGTCGTAGGCGGCCAGCCGGTTGTGGGGCTTTGCGTCGAGCGGACTGCTGCGGCGCGTCGGGGTGAACATCATCCGGCTCGCCCAATTCCACAAGTCCAGGGAAAGATCTTCCACGGCGAAAACGCGATCTCCGTCGCTGCCGAGGCAGCCGAAGGTTGCGTCGCCCCACATGCGGTACTTGATGGCAGTCGTCACGTCGAACTGCGGCCTTGCCATGCCGGCTTGAAACGGCCCGTCGCCGGGCGGGTCCAAAAGCGACTCAAAGGGGTCGTCCCCGGGAACCTCCCAAAGCCGTTTTCCGGTGACGAGGTCTACGGCCAACAGGTTCCTCGCGGTGCGCATCAGCACGGTATTGTTCACTACCAGCGGGTGGCATGAAGGCAAGGCCCAGTAGTCCCGCTCGCGGAACCCCTGTTGGATCTGCTCGATAAGCGACTCGACGTAAGGGTACTCCGCGGTCGGTACCCGCCAGACCACGCTCAGCAGCGGTCCGCTGCTGTCGGCGGCGGCATTCCGCGCGGCGTTGCCACGGAACATCGGCCACTCATCCGCCTTGGCCCGATCGACCGCTACTTGGGCGGCGCCGAGCAACTGGCCGGCCTTGGCCGATAGAACGATCTCCGCCCCCCCAATCCGCACGGCGGACCTGGGGAACTGCTCCCGGGCCCGCTGGAGCACGCTCTCGGCCTTCTCCGTTTGCCCGGCGCGGAGCCAGCAGGCGGCCGTCGCCACGGACAGGCCTGGCTCAAACTGGTCGGCCACGGGACACGCGGTGCGAAACCGCTGGAGTGTGAGGGCTGCCGCCAGCGGGCTGCCGTGGTCGAGTTGGTGGAAGGCCAGAAGCAGGGTTGCCTCGTAGCCGGCCCACGTGTGGAAGAACCGCCGCGAGACCTCGGCCAGACCGCCGGGGTCGCCCGCGGTCGTGGCGGCCGTCAACATTTGCCGCGCCCGGGTCCCGTACTGGAGTTCATAGAGTTCTCGCCCGGCACTCGGCATTTGGCTCAAGAGGGACTGGGCTTCCGACTTCAGGCTGGGATAGACCGGCGAAGACGCCCCCGGTTTGAGGGGACGATCGAAGTAGTCTTCCGGGGCCTCAAGAATCGTCCCCAGGCAACGAACTGCCTCGGCATAGCGCCCGTCTTGGGCGAGTTGCCGGGCCTTGGATAGGAGCAAGAGCAGCGAGCGGTCGACGGGGAGGAAGACACTCTGGGCCGCCGCCGGGTCCTGGTCGGCCTTCTCCGTGGTGGCTTTGGGCATGGGGCCGGCCGTGCCTGGCTTCTGGGCCCTCAATCCGGTCGTCGCAAGGACGCAGCATCCGAGCACGCCTGCCAGCAGCGGCAGCACCCTGCCTCTTCTCCGTGAATCCATCTCGGTCTCTCCTTGCTGCCGACCCTGCACGGGGTCTCGGCCGGTGCGGCCTAAGCTTCCTCAGACTGCCTTCGTCTTATCCAACCCCCGCAGAGCGAAAAGGAGCCGTAACTCTCTCCTACCGAGCCACACTTCTGACGGCCAAACTCGCGTTTTCCGCTAGGGCTCGGCAGAAGCCTCGCCCTCCTAGAATCACACAACGTCTTTGTCTTTCGGGATGGCCGTGCAACCCAGGCGGTCTGCCCAGACTACGACACACGCCCCGCAGTCGAGCCTCTGCGCGTAACGCAACCCCGCGTCATAAACTCTTGCGACTGATAATTTTAGAAGATTTCGGCAGCCTTGGCAAGAAAGTCGGGCCAGCAGGACGGGATCCCCCCAAAAGTGCGGCAACACGCGGTCAGGCATCCCGTCCCTCCGACACGACCCGCACCTGGAGCGATCCTTCATCCGACCCGTCCCGCGCGAGGGCAAAGTGAGATGCCGCCCCGACATGGCGAGGAATGTGGGCCGGCCAGGGCGTCGCCGACTCGCAAACTCCGGCATTCTCCGGGGCAATCGGGCCCGGTTTCTGCGGCCTGCAAGCGCCAAGGCGGCGGATTTCTCGGGAGAATCGCGGGGCGAGGGCGTTTTTTCCCGACTTTTTCGGGCTTTTCCGCGTTTCCCCGATTGCATTTTCCGGAAAACCGTATCTAATCACCCCGTCCCGTTGAACGGACGGACGTATCGGTACCATAGAAACCTCGCAAGGAGGACTACCAGTCATGGCTAAAGCAGTCGCCAAGAAGCCGCTCAACAAGAGTCAGGTCACCGCCAACATCGCCGAAGCCACCGGCCTGTCGAAGAAGGAGGTGGGTGCGGTGATTGAGGCCCTGGGCGCGGAAATCAAGAAGAACTTGGGCTCGCGAGGGCCCGGGGTCTTCGTCTTACCGGGCCTGGTGAAGGTCGAGAAGAAGAAGGTCCCGGCCAAGCCGGCCAGGAAGGGCGTGCCCAATCCCTTCAGGCCCGGCGAGCTGATGGACGTTCCCGCCAAGCCCGCCAGCGTCAAGGTGAAGGTCCGGCCTCTCAAGGCCCTCAAGGCGATGGCCTGAGGTAGCTTCGCAGGATTCCCGACAAAGCGGGGCCCTGAGGTCCGCCGGCCGGACTCAGGGCCTTGCGGTCGGGGCGTCGTTCTGCGCGGCGGGGATCATCGTTGCCAGGAGTTCCAGCGGCAGGCCGACCACGTTCGACTCGCTGCCGCGGAGGACGTGGACCCAGCCCAAGCCGTCCTGGTAGCCGAATGCCCCCGCTTTGCCCTTCCATGCGCCGCCGGCCAAGTACCGGTCGATCTGCGCGTCGCTGAGCCGGTCCATCCGGAGGACCGTGACGTCCACTTCGACCCTGGGTTCTCCGCCGGGCCTCTTCCAAACGCACACGCCGCTGAAGACCCGGTGCTCGCGCCCGCGGAGGATTTCGAGCATGCGCCGGGCGTCCTCTTCATCTTTCGGCTTGCCTAGGATCCGGCCGCCGCACTCGGCTACCGTGTCGCAGCCCACGATCACGCCGGACTCGATCCGCTCGGCTACGTCGTCCACCTTTTGGCGGGCAAGCCGCGCGACCAGCTCGGCCGGCTCTTCGCCGCTCCGGACCTCGTCGCATTCCGCCGACTCCCGCGGGGGGAGGACCTCAAACGAGTAGCCCGCCTCCGCCAAGAGCTGCCTTCGCCGCGGCGATCGGCTGGCAAGTATCAACCTCGGGCGGTCGGGATGGGCAGGCATGGAGGGCAGAGAAGGCTACTGCTCGAATCGGGCGTGTGGAGGTCTCTCGCCTCGGGAAGAAAGGCTCGCCCGAGAAGCGACGTCCGGCTACGATACTCCTGGACTCAACGGAGCGAACACCAAAGCGGGTTCCCCGATCACGGGACGTCATTTGGACGCCGGGGACATTCTAGGGTGCCCCACGTCGGTCGGGTAGACCAGGTAGACCATGAAGCCGCACCAGTTGCAGGTCCTTTACGAGGACAATCATCTCCTGGCCGTTGTGAAGCCCGCGGGACTGCCGACGATGGGCGTGTCCGAGAAGAGGCCGTCGCTGGTGCAGTTGGCACGCCGCTACCTCAAAAATCGGTACAAGAAGCCCGGCAACGTGTATCTTGGCGTGGTCAGCCGGCTCGACGCCGAGGTGACGGGCGTCGTCCTGCTGGCCCGGACTTCCAAGGCCGCCCGGCGGCTCAGCCGGCAGTTCCGCACCCGCGAGGTCGAGAAAACCTACTGGGCGATCGTGGAAGGCATTGTCCGGCCCTCCAGCGGCCAATGCGTCGACTGGGTCGCCCGGGACGAGCGGCACCGGCGGATGCGGGTGGTTCGGCCGGAAACGCCCGGGGCCCAAGAGGCCCGGCTCACGTACCGCAAGCTGAAGACGCTCGGGCAGCTTACGCTCCTGGAGGTGGGACTTCACACCGGCCGCAAACACCAGATCCGTCTGCAACTGGCCCAGCAAGGCTGGCCGATCCTGGGAGACAAGAAATACGGAAGCCGGCGCCCCTTTCCCGCGGGAATTGCCCTCCACGCACGCCGTCTGGCCGTAACCCACCCGGTAAGAGGCGAGAGAATCGAGTTTTCCGCACCCGTCCCCAGGGCTTGGGGAAGTCTTGGGCCTATCGGTTGACCGGCGGCGGTAACATAATGGTATTGACAGGGAGGGAGGGGCTTGGCGCCGTGGGCCGTTTCGCGTTAAGGTAGCTTTAGGCAGGGATTCCCCGGAGACTCTTCTGCGTGTACCGTCGGCCCGCGGGACTTGTCGGGCAAAGCCCGGTGCCGAACCAATGAATACCCCTCACGGATCAGCGTTTGAGCGGTGCGCTCTGGCGAGCCGGCTTCTGACCCAGGAGCAGCTCGATCAGGCCCGGGAAGCGCTCCAGCAGTCCCAGGGCTCGATGCCCGGCTCTCCGGTCCTCCCCTACGACCAGCGCCTCGCCGACAAACTTGTGGAACTCGGCCGGCTCAACGTCTGGCAAGCCAAGCAGCTCCTGGAGGGCCGGTCGAAATTCAACCTGGGGCCGTACTGGATCATCGATTACCTCGGCCGCGGCGGCATGGGCCAGGTCTTCAAGGCCCAGCACGATGTCCTGGAGCGGGTCGTTGCCGTCAAAGTCCTCCCCCGTGGCAAGTCCACCCCGGAAGCCATCGCCAACTTCAAGCGGGAAATCCACGCCCAGGCCAAGCTCGACCACCCGCACCTCGTCCGGGCGCTCGACGCCGGCGAAGACGGAAACGTCCATTACCTGGTGACCGAGTACGTTCCCGGCACGGACCTCCGCAAGTGGGTCCGCAGCAACGGGCCGTTGAGCATGCACGAGGGCGCCGGCGTGATTGCCCAGGTGGCCGCCGGGCTCGACTACGCACACGAGCAGGGCATGGTCCACCGCGACGTGAAGCCGGGCAACGTCCTGGTCACGCCGGAAGGCCGGGCAAAACTGTCCGATCTGGGCCTCGCTGGACCGCTGCAAGGTGGGGCAGAGAACGACCCCCGGTTCGGCAGGATCGTCGGGACGGCCGATTACGTCTCTCCCGATCACATCGAGGCCCCGTGGAACCCGGCTCCCGCCTGGGACATTTACTCCCTCGGCTGCACGCTCTACTACGCGGTCACCGGCAAAGTGCCCTTTCCCGGGGGCACCACGGCCGACAAGGTCCGGGCGCACCTGGAACTCCGCCCGCTGGACCCGCGGCGGCTCAATCCGCGGCTGAGCGATCAGTTCGTCGAAATCATGGCCGACATGATGGCCAAGAACCCGGCAGAGCGGATTCCGACGGCGGCCGAGGTGATGGCCCGGCTGGCCCCTTGGACGGCGGTCCCGCTTTCGGTTTCGGCGCCCGGCCGGTCGGCCAAGTTCGTCGACCCGGTGATCGCAACCCCGCCGGGGGTGAAGGCCTCGGTTTCCGCCACGTCGTACACGGTGACCCGGGAGATTGTGGCCCTGGACGACATGGATTCCACGTTCCCGGAACTGCCTGATCTGTCGCCGTTGCAGCGAGAGCAGTCCAGCCAGCTCTCCCAAACCACCCATCCCCTGGCTTCCGCCAACGAGCAGACCCACTCCCGGCTCGATGTGACCAGACGCAACTCCGGACTGCAAACGGCGGCATTCAGCCCGGCGGCGGTACTGGTCGCTTTCCCGCTGGTTGTCGTCGGCACGGTCCTCGCCCTCTGGTGGGTATCGAGACTCCTTTTCTAGGACGTTCTGCGTCTTTCTTGGGACGTTCCGCGTCGCCAGGCGGCCTTCGAGATACTTGTTTCCGGGTTCCCCTACCCGCCGCCACCGGCCTTGTGCCGGTGGGACGTTGGTTGACCGCCGCAAGCGGCTCTTGCCGCGGCCCGAATTGACAGGGATGTCAGCACCTGCATGATGTCCCGAAAGGGGCGTCCTTGTGAACGCCAAAAAGTGCTGGAAACTACTGTCTTTGCGCCTTTGCGTGAAACCTCCCACCCGTCTGCCTACGTCGGCTTCGCTTGCGGCTTGTCCTTAAGATAGTAGTGGCAGAGGGCGATTGCCAGGGCGTCGGCCACGTCGGGCGGCTCGGGAATCTCGGCCAGGCCCAGCTCGCGCTGGATGGACCTTTGGACCTGCGACTTGGGGGCCCGGCCGGAGCCCGTGAGGATCCGTTTCACCTGCGTGGCCGAGTAGTGGATCACGGGAATCCCCGCCTGGGCCCCGGCGAGGCAGATGACCCCTCGGGCATGGCCCATGAGGATTGCCGTCCGCGGCCGGCCGTAGTGCGAGTACAACTCCTCCAGCGCCATGACCGTCGGCTTCAGGGAGGCGATCACTTCGGCGACTCCTTCATGGATCGCCGCCAGCCGCCGGCTGAGCGGACCGCGGGAGGGCCCGCGAACCACGCCGGCCTCGCACAGCCGCAGCTTGCCGCCGACGACCTCCAGGACCCCGTAGCCGGTCACGTTCAGGCCCGGATCGATGCCCAGAATGCGGCCGGGCGAGATGAAGGATGAAGGCTTGCCTTTCCAGACTACTCCCTGCGACGGGGCATCATCCTGGCCCTTCTTCATCCTTCATCCCTCATCCTTCATCCTTTTCTCGTCCATTCCGTGCCGCCGGGACGGTCTTCCAAAGTCACGCCCAGCTCGGCAAGCCGCGTGCGGATCTTGTCGGCGGCGGCGAAGTTCCTGGCCTTGCGGGCGTCCGCGCGGACGTCGATCAAGAGTTCCACGAGCTTGCCGGCGAGGGCGTCGTCGCCGCTTGCGGGCTTCGCCTCCTTCGGCGGGCGGCGAAACAGGCCGAGCGTCATCGCCAGCTCGCGGAGCGTGCGAGCGCCCTGTTCCAGCACGGCCAGTTTGGCTTCTCGCGGTTTTCCGGGGTCCTCGAGCTTCTCGTCGTCGGCGAACTTGTTGAGCCGGCGCAAGAGGTCGAACATGACGCCGATCGCCCCGCCGGTGTTGAAGTCGTCGTCCATCGCCTCGAGAAACCGCTGGCGATATTCGGCCACCGCGGCCAGCACCGGGTCGCCGCCCGGCTGGATATCGCCCTCGGTTCGCCGTGCCGGGGCCCGGATCCCATAGAGGCTCTTGCCGGTGATCCTCTCGTACCGCTTGAAGAAGCGATAGAACGTCGCCAAGCCGGTGGCAACCTCGCGGATCCGCTCCTCGCCGAAATCGATCGGCCGGCGGTAGTGCGTGGAGAGGAGGAAGAAGCGGATCGTCTCCGGCTCGAAATCGGCCAATAGCTCGCGGAAGGGGCTGGCCCCGCGGGACTTGCTGATCTTGCCGGCCTCCTGGGACTGAAGATCGCCCTCGGCCGGCCGCGTCTGCCGGCCCCCCACCTTGCCGACCTCGCCGGAGTCCTGCATCAGGCCGTTGTGCATCCAGTAGCGGGCCATCGGCTTGCCGTGGCGGGACTCGCTCTGGGCGATCTCGTTCTCGTGGTGGGGGAAGACCAGATCCAGCCCGCCGCCGTGGATGTCGAACGTCTCTCCCAGAAGCCGCCCGCTCATCACCGAGCACTCGATGTGCCAGCCGGGCCTTCCGGGACCCCAAGGGCTGGGCCACGAGGGCTCTCCCGGCTTGGCGCCCTTCCAGAGGGCGAAGTCGGCCCCGGACCGCTTCCGCTCCGCCGTGCTGCCGCCCTCGACGAGCATCGACTCCAGCGTCCGGTGGCTCAGCTTGCCGTAGCCGGCGAACTTGCCCACCTCGAAATAGACGTCGCCGTCCGACTCGTAGGCGAACCCCTTGCGGACCAGGTCCGCCGTGAACTCGATGATGTGCGAAATGTGCTCCGTGGCCTTGGGGAATTGGTCCACCGAGTCGACCTGGAGGGCGTCCAGGTTCCGCATGTAGTCGGCGGTCATCTCCTCGGCCAACCGCGACATGGGGATGCCGCGGGCGTTGGACTCCTGGATGAGCTTGTCGTCCACGTCGGTCACGTTGATGACCAGCGTCACCTGGTAGCCGCAGTAGGTCAGGTAGCGCTTGACGGCGTCGAAAATCACCGGCCCGACCATGTGTCCGATATGGCTCGGTTTGTAAACGGTGGGCCCGCAGAGATAGATCCCTACCTTGCCCGGCTGGACCGTCTCAAAAGACTCTTTGCTCTTGGAGAGGGTGTTGTAGACGCGGATCATGGCAGCTAGTTCCTTCCTCGGGCCTGCAAGATCACGACGCACTGGGCGGCGACGGCCTCTTCGCGGCCGACGGTCCCCACGCCTTCGCCGGTCTTGGCCTTCAGGCCGATCTGCCCGGGCTCGATGCGGAGGATCTCGGCCAGCCGGCGGCGAATCGCCTCCTTGTGCGGCGCCAGCTTCGGCCGCTGGGTAAAGACGGTGCAGTCGATGTTGCCGATCTCCCACCCGGCCGCGACCGTCAGGTCCCGCGCAGCGGCGAGCATTTCCGCGGAATCCCGGCCGCGGTTGGCCGGATCGGTGTCCGGGAACATCTCGCCGATGTCCCCCAGGGCGGCGGCACCCAAGAGGGCGTCGGTCACGGCGTGCAGGAGGGCGTCGGCATCGCTGTGGCCGATCGCTCTCTTGTCGTGGGGGACATCGACTCCTCCCAATCTCAAAGGGCCTCCGGCCGCCAGCCGGTGCGTGTCGTGGCCGATTCCAACGCGGATGCTTGACGTAGCCGTATCTCCTTACCTCCTACGTGGTTTGGTTCACGGACCGTTATCCCGTGGACCATGCGGCGGATTATACGCCGGACGGGTCGGACCGACAACGCGAAGGTTCGGGGTCCAGAGCCGGGCCGTGTCGGCCCGGTGAGGGTTCAGGGTTAAGAGCCGAACCGTGCCGGCCCGGCAAGGGTTCTGGACTCAGGGTTCCTGCCCGGCGCTACCAGCGTCCACGGCTCGTCATTCATCCTTCATCCTTCATCCTTCCTCCTTCACCCCTTCCCCTCCTTCCCCCCGCTGGGAGTGGGGCCTATAATCGGAGCATTATGGCCATCATCGAGATTGAAGGGCTCTCGAAGTCCTATCGCGTATACCAGAAGAAGGAAGGGCTTCTTGCCTCGATTGGGGGGTTGTTCCACCGGACGTATCGAACCGTCGAGGCGGTCCGGGCGATTGACCTTACGGTCGAGCAAGGGGAGTTCGTGGCGTTTCTTGGCCCGAACGGGGCCGGCAAGACGACCACCCTGAAGCTGCTCTCCGGGGTGATTAACCCGAGCGCCGGCACTGCCAGGGTCCTGGGGCATGTCCCTTGGAAGCGCGAAAACGCCTACCGGCGGCGGTTCGCCCTGGTGATGGGCCAGAAGAACCAGCTCTGGTGGGACCTGCCTGCCGCGGAGTCGTTCCGGCTCCATCAGCAGATCTACCGGATCGAGCCCGGCCAGTTCGAGCGGATGCGCGATGAGCTGACCGGGTTGCTCGCGGTCCGCCACCTGCTCGCGCAGCCGGTCCGCGAGCTGTCGCTGGGCGAGCGGATGAAGATGGAGCTGATCGCCGCCTTGCTGCACTCACCCGACGTGCTCTTCCTGGACGAGCCGACCATCGGCCTGGACGTCGTGGCCCAGTACAACGTGCAGGGTTTCCTGCGGCATTACCAGGAGGCGCGCCGGATCACCATCCTACTAACCAGCCACTACATGAAGGACGTGGCGGCGCTGTGCCGCCGGCTGGTGATCATTTCCCTGGGCCGGATCATCTACGACGGCTCCTTGACCGGGATCATCGACCGCTTCGGCGGCCAGAAGATCATCTCCCTGCAAATGACGAACGGCCGGGTCCCCGCCGACCTTTCGCGTTACGGGGAAGTCCTGGAGGCCGATCCGCCCCGGATGAAGCTCCGGGTCGACCGCGGCGTGGTGCCCCAAGTCCTCGGCAGTATTCTGGCCAATCACGCGGTTGAGGATGTCACTGTCGAGGACCCGCCGCTGGAACAAGTGATCGCCGAGGTGTTTTCCATGGCCGATCCTGCCGGGAAGGATGAAGGATGAGGGATGAGGGATGAAGAAGGGACAGGATAACCTCCAATCGCAGACAGAAGTATGGGAAGACGAGCCCTCATCCCTCATCTCTCGTCCCTCATCCGTCGTTTCATCCTTCATCCTT
>CAYGZA010000157.1:0-14975 GCA_964354135.1 uncultured Planctomycetaceae bacterium | reverse complement strand
GACGGGGTTGCGCATTGTCTCGGGGATCCTCTTGCAGTGGCGCGGGGAGAGCCGCCGGGCACGTAGGTTTGTCGCAGGAAACCTCCGCCGCGTAGGTTTCTCGCGTGAAACCTCCGCGGGGGTCGATTTCCCCGCCCGCCGATGGGCCGGGGTCGATTGCATCATCCTCCCCGTAGAACCCGAGCGGCTGCTGCGGGTCGCCGGCGAAGCGGCGCGGCCGGTCAAGGTCCCAAGGATTTTCGAGGAAGAGAAGCATCGCGCCACCCGGCTCTCGCGAGATAACGGCGACCCACTTCAGCCGCTCCATCTGGACAATCCACTGCCGCGCCGCGCCGCCGGACACGCCGAACTGGGCCCCGAGCCAATTGGCCGTTATGGCGATTCTCCCGGCCTGCACGCCGGCCAAAATCCAGAGGCGAAAGTAGGCGAGCTTCGTGGCGCCGCCCGTTCTCGTATCAAGCATCACCGCGTCCAAGGATCGCCAGATTCTTTCCAGGCGCTCCGCTTCAGGCCGAATGACCGCATTCCGTGCGGGCTCCATTGGCGATTACCCTTCCCCCGCCTCTGCCACGCCGGCGCGGCCGTTCTCGGCGGCGGCTCTCTTCCGCGCGATGAAGGCCCTCAGATCCTCGGGATCGTAGCGGACCAGCCGGCCGATCTTCAGGGCGGGGATCTCGCCGGCGGCCGTGAGCGACCAGAGAGTTCTTGGACTTATGTTCAGTGCCCGGGCGCACTGGGATGGACTGTACAAGAGCGGCCCCGGGCCGGCTGCGGGCGCGATGATCGGCGTGGTTCGCGCGGTGACTTTCATGCCTCCAAGTGAACCACGAAAGCGCTACACGACTCGCGAGAAAAAACGTGTAGCGCCAAGAAAGCCGGAAGTGGTTCGCCGGCAAGGGGTTGCAGACTAGAGAAACACCCCCCGAATGGGCGCTACACAATTTCGGCGCGCCGAGAGTGTAACCCTTGTGTAGCGCGGCGAAGGCGATGGCAGAGGTACGCGGTTAGGAAATCTTGTACCGCGACTTCAGCACGCGGACGTACTTAACCGACACGCCGAACCTTTCCACGCATTGGTCGGCCGTGGTCCCTGCCCGAAGAGCCTTGAGAATGCGGTCGGTCTTCAGCCTGGGGCGCGGTGCGCCGGTCCTGCCCGTCTGCGCGGGCTGGCCCTTGCCCGCGGGCTGCTCGGGCTGCCGATCGTCGACGGACTGGCCGTTGCCCGTGGCCTGGTCGGGCTGTCGATCGTCGGCAGCCAGGGCCAGGTCGCCCTGGCCGTTGGGCGCGGCTTGAGCGGGCTGCCGATCGTGGGCGGATTGGCCGTTGCCGGCGGGCTTGGCTCCCGTCTCGCGGCCGTCGCGGGCAGCCAGGGCCTGGTCCAAATGCGCGAGACTGTAGACCGTCACCTCGGTCTCCACCGGGAGTGTGTACGGGGATCGGCGCATTGGAATGCGCACCCGCTGGGCCCGGAGCTTCTCGCGGCCAAGGTACACGATGCCCACCGCGCCCCAAGATCGGATGCACTCCCTGGAAATCTCTGGCCGGAGTCGGGCCAGGGCAGTCGACGTGCCCCACCGGCCTTCGGCATCCTCATAAAGCCCCGTGGGCTGCGCGGCCAGTTGCACGGCCAGTTGCACGGCGTACCGCTCCCGCGCGTCTTTGTTCGCCTTTACGTCATCCTCAAGATAGACCCGCTGCAAATCGTACTTTCCCCCTACGCCGAGACGCACGTACTGTGTGCTGATGGGCCGGCCAAGCCAATGGGACGCACCCGCGGCAGTACACCACCGCCTTAGCTGATCATACCACACATGGTGCCTTTCCCATGCGGCCCTCGCAGTGAGCCACGTTCCTTTCGCATCGGTGTAGATCCCTTCGGGACAGTTCGCTCGCCGCTGGTTGATCAGTTCGATGTCCTGCTCGAAGCAAAACGACGTGAGCCGATGCCTTCTGGTCCTAGGTAACCAGACGGGTTTGGTGGTCATTCGGGGCCGTTTACCGCCCAGCCATCTGCAGCCGTTAGCCCGCCAGTAGTAGATAGTCGCCTCGTCAACTTGCAGGCGTGTCGCTGCCAGATCAATGCGTAGCCAAGAGCCCGCGGCGTTGCTGAACTGCTCGATTGGCTTCGCGCTCTGAAAGAGCCCCCATAACTCCCTCAGGTCGGCGCCCGAGAAGAGCAGGACTTTGCACGAGCGGCCACGATAGGGACGTTGCTCAACCCTCTTGCCGATACGGCGACCAAGAAGCGGGGCCGGCCTCTTCGTCCATGCCCGGAGAGTTGCCGACTTGAACTCAGGGAACTCCGCTTCCGCCTCCCGGCCTGTGAGAAACTCATGCGACATGGCCGATTGCCTCCGTGTCGGCGGCCTCGATGGCTGAAACAGAGGGCAGGGGCGACCCGTCGAGGCTGGAATCGGGGCTTCGGGCCGTCGCCCTAGCCCCCGCCAGTATGTCGTTTTACCTTCCCGCGGCCGGCGGCGCTGCCAGCGGCTCCAAGCGCACCACGTGCAGCAGGGCCACGGTCGCGGTTCGGTCGTAAAGCGGCGGGTCTTGCCCGCGGTCCCGTTCCAAGAAGCCGACCACTGCCGATCGGCGCCCCACCATCATCAGCTCGGGGTGCCTGATCTCATAAGCCGTTCCGTCCGTCAAATGGAGTCGGAAGGGCTCAAACGGCTGCCTGCGGAGCTGTTCCCAAAGATCTTCAGGGGGCATAGCTCGTTACCTCTTGGTCTTTCGCCCTGGCGTCTTGGGCCTCTTGGGCGAGGGCTTTACCTTGGCGGGCGCCGGCGGCCTGGTCGCCTGGCCGGCCTCGGCCGTTCTCTCCTTCAGGGCCCGGTCGATCTTGTCCACGGTGCGGACGCTGGGGGCGAACTTGCCGCGCTCGATGCGGTTGAGCGTCTCGACCCGGATCCCCGCGCGCCGGGCCAACTCGGCTTGCGAGAGGCCCAAGGCCCGGCGCTCGCGGATGATGTCCCGGGCAATCATCGCCTTCAGGGTCTCCACGGCCGGATAGTTGCCCTGGGCATTCGCAGGGGGCAGCTCCGGCTCGGGCGGCTCGGATGCCTCTTGATGAAGGAGCCGGCGGTATTCCCGCTTCGGGAGCACGACGAACTGCTCGCCTCCGAAGGTCAACTCCTGCACGTCGCCGCCCGCGATTGACTGGTCACTGCTCATAGAACCCATCCCGATGCCCCACCTCTGCCACTTCCCCAGTTTCCCGTGCGTTGGCGGGAATGTCAAGGGGTGCCCCGCGGGCACATTTTGGACAGGTCATGCTGTCACAAATCGGGTAGGATCGGTTGTCAGGGTTCAGGGTTCAGAGCCGGGCCGTGTCGGCCCGGTGGGCTTCCTTTCCCCCAGGGCAGCGATCCGCTCCCCATGCTGCACCCCAAGACGATCGCACGGATCCGCGAGCTGTTGGCCGAGGGCCAGCCGCCGGCCGTGGTCGCCAAGACGTTCAAGGTCCTGCCCTCGATCATCAGGAAGATCGCCGAGGCGGGGGAAGCGGCGCTCGAGCCCCGGCCGGCAGCGGGCGACCCGGGCGCCCACGTCGGATCGAGCGAGGCCGCCGGCGAAGATTCACCGCAGAGGGCGCCGAGGGGAGTCGGCTCTGTCGCTCCGCAAAAGGTGGCGAAGGTCCGCAAACTGCTTGCACAGGGGAGGAACAATGTGCCCTACTCGACGATCGCCCGCCAGACCGGGTTGGCCAGGGCCACGGTCGCCGCGATCGCCCGGATGCCCGCCGTGCAACCGGCCGCTTTCTTCGGGAAGAGACGCGAGGAATTGCCCGACTGGACCGGTGAGATCGGAACCTGCCCGCACTGCGGCGCGCGGAACGTCGAGCTGCCGTGCCTCCTTTGTCTACTGAGGGCCAACCCGCTGCCGCGGGTTCTCGCCGGCATCCCTGATGCCTCGCTCGCCCTGGATCTACATGGCACGGTCTTGAAGCGCTACTGCATATTGCACGCCAAGAAGCTCGCGGAGGGCGAAGCGTCCGACGCGCCGGCGGCGATCGCCGCGGCCCTGGGGACCACGCCCGGCAGGCAGGTATCAGAGGTCCAACCGACCCACGATCGTGCATCCTGAGCGATCCTGGGGGCTCGTTTTCGCGGCGCCCAACGGTTTTCGTCCCCGATGGCGTTGTGGACTGCCACGTCGGCAACGGCGATGCGGCCAGGTCCCTTGCCCCGAGGTGCCTCCTGGAGGCATCGCCGTTTGCGGCGAGCGGATCCGGCTCGGTTAGGGTCGCCACCAGTTCGTTGACCCGCCGGCAGCATCGCCCGAGGCGGCGAGCCCGACAGCCGGCCAGGGCCTCAGCGGAATTGCTTGACCAGCTTCATCTTCCAACTCTGAATGGTTCCATCCTGCACGGGGATCTGAACGGTCAGCGTGGCGTGCTCCCCTTTGACGGCCAGGCTGCGGATGGTGCGGCCGATCTCGATAAGCCTGGCCCGGTTCGCCGGCGTGTCGAGAAACCGCGGAGATTCGGGGTCGCGCTGCACGGCTGGCCCTTGCGATCGGTCGCTGTCGGGTCCCATGATCCGTGCATTCTATCAGGCGGTTTTGCCCCGCCCGGCGAGCCGCGGGCCATCGCCGCGGCGGATCCCGTCGCCGGTTGCGGCGTGGGGACCAGGTGGCAGAGACTTGAACCGGCGCTCGAGCCTCACATGAAACGGCGATGGTCGACCGACCTTCGCCGGATATGGCGTCGCGGACCGCACCGGCGGTTCTGACGGTAGCCGCGGCCAACGCGGGGCGGTGATCGCATCCTGGAACCCTCGCCAGATCCGTCGAGGCGGTCCGCGGCAGGGTCGGCGATTAACCCGGCCCTGAAGGTGGCTCAAGGCGAGAGGAAGGAAATGCGAAAAAAACGCCGCGCGCGAAAACATAGCTCGATCATGCAGGGGCCCCGCGCAACGCCCACCCCCCGGCGCAGGACCCACGGGGGGGGGGCGGGAAACCTCGGGGCGCCGGGGCGGACCGCACCGCCGGCGATCGCCGCGGGCCTTGCGACCGGCGACGTGGGGGACGTGAGGCGGGCCAGGGCCGATACGGTTCGCGGGCCACAGACCTGCCCGAGGCCGCGTCGATCTGGCGAGGCCTCGGCGGCCGGCTGTCGATCGACCCGCGTGCGACCAGGGCGACACGGCGGCAACGTGGCCGGCAAGCCGGTGGCCCGGGTCTGGCTGGTTGGCTCCACGATCGGCGTGGTAGTCCCCACGTGCCGCAAGCCGGCCCGATGATCCACGGCCGCGTGCGACCAGGGCGACACGCCGGCAACGCGGTGGGCGTGAGGCGGGCCGGGAAACCTCGGGGCGCCGGGGCGGACCGCACCGCCGGCGATCGCGATGCGGGCCCGCGACGATCGCCGCGGCGGGGTCGGCGATTGACCTGTCCAGAAAGACCGGGAAGGCCATCGGGCCGCCTCAGCGGCGACGCTGTGCGACGGAGCGGGCCGTTTTGGGCAAGCTCAGGGCCGGGCCAGCCAAGCCAAGAATCGAGTCTTGCCGGCGGCGGAGAGCGTCGGCCACACGGCCATCATCGCTTCCAGGCCCTGATCGTCCTGAAGTGGCCCGCATTTGGATCCCCTTGACGGCCCGACATCAAGAATCCTCGGGGTTTCTTGCGTTTGTTCGACTCCCCCTGGGGGTGTTGTGTAGCTTCGTACAGTATCGCACGAGGTTGCACCCGCAAGCACAAGCCCTTGGCCTTGACGGCCTGCCGCCGGCTCACCTTGCCCAGCCGGAGGGTCTTGCGCTTCCCGTCTGGGGCAACGAAGAGGATTCGCAGTCCGCCGGGTTCTCTGCCGATGCTCGCCATGATTCACCCACCTTCTGTTGCTCAGGATCGCTGCCTCCGCTTGTGCCGCCGTCCGCGCCGTGCGGATTCGATGGCCCGCATGATCTTATCGACTGTGCGCGGGCTGGCCGTGTGCTTTCCCGTTTCCAGGCGAGAAATGGTTTCTTGCCGGATGCCTGCGAGGTCCGCCAGGTGCTGTTGACTGAGCCCCGCGCCCTTTCGGGCCCGAATCAAGTCCCGGGCCAGCGCGACCCGGGCGTATTCTAGGGCCGGCAGCCGGCCGTGCTTGTCGGGCTTGGGAAACGGGGGCAACTCGCCCTCGCCGATCGTCGCGGCCGTGCCCGCCTCCCGGCACAGTCGCTCGTATTGGCTCACCCCCGGCCCCTCTCCCCGCAAACAGGGCGAGGGGAGAGGGTTCTGGGATAGACTCTAACCCGGATTCTTCATCGACGTCGTAGGGCATACTGCCAGCCTGCCGCTGAGGTAACACAGGCAAGATGCCTGTGCTACTGTCGCTGTCCATGAATAATCCGGCCTAAATGAACTTCGTCACGCCCGGGACCGGCAGCGGGTAGTTGCCGCGGGCATCGGGCCTGGTGGGCGGGTCGGCGTCGAAGGAGAGCGTCTTCGGCGCGACCACGTCCTTCGAGTTCATCGCTTGCTCCCACGTGATCACCTCGCCGGTGTAGCAGGCCCACGTGGCCATGATGGCCAACATGCTGCTGCGGGCCATGTAGAGGCCGTTGTTGACCGGCTTGCCGCTGCGGATCGCCGAGAAGAGGGCCACGTGCTCCAGGTCGAAGCGGTTACAGGCTGGGCCCTTGTATTGCCACGGATTCTCGCCGTCGATCCGGCAGCGCAGGAGGTCGCAGCGGCCCTTGGTGCCGTAGAAGCGGTCGGAGATGTCGCTTACGCACCCGTCCTGCTGGCGGCAATAGGCGAACATCCTCGTGCCGCCGGCGTACTCGTAAACGATGGCGTGATGGTCCCACACGTCGCCGTATTGCGGTCCGACGCGGGTCTGGCGTCCGCCCGTGCCCCAGCAGCGAAGCGGCGGCTCCTCGTGCATGGCCCAGGCGGCCTTGTCGAGGTCGTGGACGAGGTTCAGACCCGGGAGGTCGCAGCAGAGCCAGAAGAAGTTAAACCAGTCCTGGATCTGATACTGCATCTCGGTCCACCCCGGCTGGCGGGAACGGGAGCGAAGCGAGCCGGTGTTGCAGGTCTCTTCGAGGGCGACGATCCGGCCGATCGCGCCGTCGTGGACGCGTTTCATCGTCTCCCGCACGCCCGTGTCGTAGCGCCAGGCGAGCCCCGAGACGATGCTCAGGTTCTTCTTCCTGGCTTCCTCGGCGGCGGCGAGCACCGTGTGAACGCCCGGGGCATCGACCGCGTGGATCTTCTCGCAGAAGACGTGTTTGCCGGCATCCACACAGGCCTTCAGGCACGTCGGATGAAAGAAGGTGGGCAGGGCGATCAGCACCACGTCCACGCCGCTTGCGATGAGCTGCTTGTAGCCGTCGAAGCCGGTGAAGCAGTGGTCGTCGCCGACGGCCACGCGGTCGCCGTGAGACCGCTTGATCTCCTCGCGGCTTGAGCGGATGTTCTCGGCGAACAGGTCGGCGAGGGCCACGAGCTTTGTATTCTTGTCGGCGTTGAGGGCGTTGACGGCGGCGCCTGCACCCCGGGGACCGCAGCCGATCAGGCCGATCTTGAGGATGTCGCTTCCCGCCGCGTGGACGCCGCGACCGATCGCCAGGGTGCCGGCGATCGCGGTCCCGGCGGCGGCGGTGGACGCCTTGATGAAATCGCGACGGGTCGTTGGTGGAATCTCACGGGAGTGTGCTGTTTTCGACATGCCGGCCGATCTCCATCACTTCGCAGCGAGCTTGAAAGAAGCGAAGAACTTATCGACGTCTTTAGGGTCCAGCGGTGCGTCGCCCACGTGAACGACCTTCAACTGGTAGAGGCGGCGCCCGACGAGGTAGACGCGGTTGTGTACGGTTCCCTTGCCTTGCCGCGATTCGTGAGTGAACGCGAACTCCCGGCCGGGGTTGCCCGCCAGCTCCAGGTCCCGCTGCATGGTGAGGCCCCCCTTGACGGCCTTGATCGCGCCGTGGCGGACCCCGTCGAGCACCCTGGCCTTCTGCGCGTCGCTGGCGGCAAGCTCCACGGGGTAGTCGGCATAGGCTACGAGATACGTCACGCGGCCGTTCTCGATTTCCACGACAAAAAGGTGCGTTGTCAGCTTTCCGAGTGCGGTCGTCGCATTCCGGGTAAGGTGCTTCGGCTCCTTGGGGAACGTGACCGAGAAGCCGCCGGGCTGCGAAGTGAACTCCTTCCACTCCGCGGCAGGCGCCAGCGCGCATGCCATCACCAATGCGACGAACGCGGTAAGCCTGGACATGCGTTGTCCCCCCGTTCGGTCCCCGCGGAACACAGCCCGATCGAGCACCGGCTGTCCGGCTGAGCAAGTCTCGACACACCCGCGGCTCGATTGTACTATGGATGCCGGTCGTCCGACAACAACTCCCCTCGCCCGTCGACGGGAGAGAATAGTGATTGAAACCGACTGATCCAAGTGCGGGAGTGATGCGATGAACGCTACAAGCTTCGATCGCCGGCGATTCCTCCGGCGCGTTGCCGGCACTGCCGTCGCCACAACTGCCGCCGCGACGGCGATGAGACAACTGCTGGCCGAGCCCGCGGCGCCCACGGGCCAACCGAAGGCCGTCCGCTTGGGCGGGCCGGTCTTTGGGGCGCCGTCGGACCCGGAAGGTTTGGCGCTGGCCCATCGGAAACTCGGATACCGGGCCGCCTATTGCCCCGGCGTGGGGCTCAACGAGACGGAGAAGATCCGCGACTTCGAGGCCGCCTTCAAGAAGCACGACGTGGCCATCGCCGAAGTGGGCCGCTGGGTCAACCTGCTCGATGCCGATCCCGCCAAGCGGGCCGCCAACCTGAAGCTCGTCACCGAGGGGCTCGCCCTGGCCGAGGCAATCGGCGCCCGCTGCTGCGTCGACATCGCCGGCTCCTTCAGCACGAAGGAATGGTACGGGCCGCACCCGGACAATCTCTCCCCGAAGTTCTTCGACGCCGTTGTGGAAAACGCCCGCAAGATCATCGACGCCGTGAAGCCCAAGCGGGCGAAGTTCTGCTACGAGATGATGGGCTGGGCCATTCCCGAGGGCCCCGATTCGTACCTGAGACTCATCAAGGCGGTGGACCGGCCGGCGTTCGGGGTACACCTGGACCCGTGCAATGCGATCAATTCGCCCGAGCGGTACTACCGCACGACGGACCTGTTGAACGAGTGTTTCGACAAGCTCGGGCCGTGGATCGCCAGTTGCCACGCCAAGGACCTCGCCTGGAAGGTGGAGATGAACCTCCATTTCGTTGAAGTGACGGTCGGGGAGGGGACGATCGACTTCGCCACGTACCTGAAGCGGCTGGCCGCGCTAGCGGGCGACGTGCCGCTGATGATCGAGCACATGGCCAACGCCGAAGAGTACGACAAGGCCCGGCGGCGCCTGTTGGACCTGGGCGGCAAGATCGCCGTCCGCTTCGAGTAGACATGTCGCGTTCCGTCGGGCCGTCCGCAGCACCGCCGCTCCCGTTCTTGGTGACCGGAATCCCCGGGCATGGCGGCACGACCGGACCATGCCCCCCGTTACGATGAGTTTGGCCTTGTCCGCCCACGCGGAATGTGTTAGAGCATCGCCCCATGCGGGAAGGCCCCCCAAAACAGCTCGTCGAACGGCTGGAACGGCTCAAGCTGGCCAGTGCCACTCAGGTCCGGGCGGCAGCTCGGCGGGCGCGTCGCCTGGCCCGGGGATTGCCCCTTCTTGAATCGGTCTGGGTCGATGCCTTGTCGCAGGCCCGAGCCCTGACCTCCTTCCAGGCAGCGGAGATGAATGCCGGGCGGGGTGACGCCCTCCGCGTGGGGCCGTATCTTCTCTGCCGCCGGCTTCCTTCGCCCGGCTACGCGAGTTGGTACTTGGCCCGGCATGCGGAAACCGGAAAGATGGCCCACCTGGCAGTCGCCGAGCCCGGCGAGAGCGAATCGCCCGAGGTCTTGCGCCGCCTGGAGACCCTCGCGGCACGGGGTCGGGGCATCGCCGACCCGCGGGTCGTTCCGATTGAGGCCGCGGGCCAGGACGAACGCCGGGTTTGGGCCGCCGCCAGGCACGTCCCCGGGCGGACTGCCGCTGAGTGGCTGGTCCACAACGGACGTTTTCCGCCGGAAGTCGTGATGGAAATCGCCCGACAAATGGCGGCTGCGCTGGCCGCTATGGAAGAAGCCCGGATTTTGCACGGCGGCATCAGTGCCGGAGGGTTGTTGCTCACGCCATCGGCCGAAGTGGCGTTGCTGTTGCCCGGTCTCCGGGGGGCCATCCGGCCGGTAGAAGGTTATGCCCACGCCGATCTTCCGCCGGAGGATTTCGACACCCTGGCCCCCGAGCGGGTCGAGGCCGGGACACCCCCGGATGCGGCGAGCGACATCTACGCCTGCGGCTGCCTGTGGTGGCACCTTCTGACCGGCCGTCCTCCCATTGCAGGGGGTGATGGGCAGGCAAAATTGAAGGGGATCCGGACAGCCCGAATCGCCGACGTCCGTCGGCTGGCCCCCGAAACCCCGGAAGCGCTGGCCAACGTCGTGGCGGCGTGCGTCAGACGAAGCCGCGCCGATCGGCCGAAGTCGATAGCTGCTCTGGCTGCCATGCTCGGCCCGCCCGCCTACGAGGGGAGAAAGGCATTGGCTCGCTGCGCGGGCAGGGCCGGATTTCGGCCGCGGGGTCACGCGGAACCGAGCGATCTAATAGCGCGGATGAGAATCACTCCCCGGCGGGCTGCCGTTGCCGCCGGGGCCCTGGCGCTATTGGCGATCGTTTGGGCCCTTCCGCGTGGGGAGACTCTCCAAACCGCGGCGAGCATCCCCGCGAAAGTGAGCATCCTTGCGAAGGACTCAGCGAAAGAAAAGGCCGCACGCGCCGAGCAGGCGCATGACCGCGGGAACAGCGGGACACAAGACCGTGAAAAACGGGCCCGTGCTGCCGCGCGCAACACCCCGGCTTCAGCCGAGCAGACCGATCACATCCTGCGCGGGGATCAGCCCCATCGGTTGGAACGGCTCGAACTGCGGCCCGGGCAGGTGGTGCGCGGGGAGGAGAGAAACCGCCCGCTGGTGATTGTTCCTTCGGGCGGATTAGTCGTCGAGCGGGAGGACGTTCGTTTCGAGAACATCGACTTTGTCTGGGAAGTCTCCGGGCCCGCGGCCCCAGAGAAAGGCACGTCTTCCGAAGAAGGCCAACAAGAGGCGATCCTCCAGCTTCGCGCTTCGCGGGCCGAGTTCCGCGGTTGCTCTTTCCAGCCGGGCAAGGCCGCGGCTTCGGCCCCGGCCGGTATCCTCTGGCGCCAGCCGACGGAAGGCGATGCCGGCCAGCTCGCCTTGCCCGCCGGGCACCTGCGGCTAACCGACTGCGTGTTCCGGGGAGGGAACGCCGGGATTGTCTGTCCGACCAACGGCGCGGTCGCGGTGGAGCTCATCAACACGCTGCACCTCAGTCCCGGCCCGTTGGTGCGGCTGGGGCACTGCCCGAAGGCGGACGAGCCGGTCGCGATTCGACTTGCGCACGTGACTGTCCGCAACGGCGGACCGCTCCTGGAGTGCCGCTATGCCCGGATGGAAGAGGCGCCGGGGAGCATTGTCATCGAGGCCGACGGCTGCGTGCTGGCGCCGGACAGTCCCCCGGCGATCATCCGCTTCGCGGGCGCCGATTCGCCGGAGCGGCTCTTCCGTCGCCTCCGCTGGAGCGGCCAGGGGTCGCTGGTGTCGCCCGGGGTGGCCGTTGCGCGGTGGGAGCGGCCCGAGGGCCCGTCGCAGCCGCTGGACGACGCTTCCGTGACGATTGCCGGCTTGGTGCGGGGTGAGGTCGAGTTTACCGGAGACGTGCCGGACAGCGCTGAGTCGCATCAGCTTGTGCGATGGCAGGCCCCCATGACGTCGGCCGACCCCCCCGGCGTCGATCCGAAGCGGCTCCCGCGGCGGCGGCCGTGACGATTTGACAGAATCCCCGGGTGAGGTAGGGTTGACGATTTGACAAAACCCAAGGGTGAAGTAGGGTTTCAGTAGACCTGCCAAGTGTGGAAGGTCTCTTATCTTGGCGTTTCCAACTGAGCAGTTCCAACTGATCAAGGGGCTACAAGCCGATTCCCGGCGGGAGGTCACGTTTCGGGCCGGCGCCCCGGCGCGGGGATTCCCACCGAGAAGACGCCAGTGGCGCCTTTTGCGTCTTGGGTGTACTATGAACGCTTTTCTCCAGTTTCTGCGAAATGACGACGGAACCGCCGCGGTGGAGTACGCGGTGATGCTGGCGCTGATCCTCGTGGGGATCATCAGCGCGATCCAAGCTGTCGGTTTTCAGACGGGCGGTATGTGGGGGGGCATCATCACGAGGTTGACGGCAGTGGGTTTTTTTAACTGAAGACCCGCCCCGCCGTCTCCGGTTGTCGGGCGCATCGGCCGGACGACCAGGACGCGGGGTTGGAGGCACGATGGGACTGGCGAAAAGCCGGTCCCATTGCGTTTCTTGAGCGATCACTCCATCTCCAAGAGCGGCTTGACCTCGCCCTTGCGGCCAAACCGGGCCACGAGCATCTCGCTCGACAGGTTGTGTCCCAGGAGGGTGCGATTTGCCTTGCGGGCCAAGGCCCGGTAGATCAGCCATTGCCGCTTTCCCACCAGGACCCGATACCCGACCGCCACGTCGCAAGGCTGAACGGTGAGGTTCTCGGCCACCGTCAATTGCCGCCAGGTAAACGGCTGGGCAAACCGCCGGGGCACTAGGTCGACGAAAAGCGGCGCGAAAAGGCACGTTCCCTGGGCCTCCTGGCGGAGTTCTAAGCAGCCTTGCGCGATTCCGGGAGGGCGAGGCCCCTGCGGAGCCGCACCGGAGACCGTGAGTCCGGTGCTCTTGCTCGGCTCGGCGGGAGCCTCGCCCTCCCGCGATCGAGAGTCCCCGTTTAGCCCGCGGTCGGTCTGGGCCAATGACCCGGGCTGCGGGTCACACCGCCATTCCGGCAGGGCCAGCGGCAGAACCAAGGCCCGCGGCCGCTTCCCGCAAAGCACGCCTTCGCGAGTCTCCTCAGCCCCCTGGAAGGAGATCCCCCGGCCGAGTGGGAGCCGCCAGCGATACTCCAGGTGCCCCGGCCGGCTGCCGAGAACGGCGTCGGCCAACAGCAGAAAGCGGTCCTTTCGCGCCAGGAAGAGTTGCCGCTCGACCCGGAAGCCTTCGCTGAGACTCAACTCCAAATCGAGGTGGTCCACGATCTCGTCGCTGACGCAACAGACCTCTTCCCACCGGCCCCTGGGCATGAGCGGCCGGCCATCGAAAGAGACCTCGAGGTCCCAGGCCCCGGTTCCGAGCGAATGCCAGCCAAAGAGCGCTTTCAGCCGGATTGCGAGTCCAGGGACGGACGCGGGCCGCGATCTCCTCGTCGCAGCCGAAGGGGTTGTCGCCATGTTGATCCCGATTCCTCAAGTGCCGCTCGGTCGATCCCTGCCGATCCCGACGAGGCAACGCCCTGCGGTGCCCCTTGATGCGCCGATCCGCTGGCGGGTATCTTGGGGGTACCTGGATGGTTCGGCACATTGTATGCGGGGGTCGTCGACTATGGAACTCCTCTCCCATCGCAAGCATTGGATGGTCACCGCCGCCGCGACGGCGGTGCTGTTATGGATCGCCTCGTCACAAGCCGCTGGAGCGCCCGCTGAGAAACCGGGATCGGCGGCCGGTGAGGCCGGCGCGAAGAGCGAGCCGGCGCCAAGCCTGGAACTCAAGGTCGACGGTCCGGCCAAGACCCTCGTCGACAGCACGGTGAGCTTCGAGCTGACGGTGAGCAACGCGGGCAAGACGCCCGCCACGGGACTCCTGGTGATCGACCGCTTCGACCCGGGCCTGGAGCACGCCGTGGGCCAAAGCCCGATCGAGCGAACGCTTGCCGACCTGGCCCCGGGGAAGTCGCTGCGGATCGGCCTGACGTTCCGCGTGACGCGGCCCGGACGGCTGACGCACACCGTCGAGGTCACCAGCGGCGGCAAGGCGGTTGCCTCGGTCCGGTGCTCTCTCACCGCGGCGGAGACCACGAAGGAGCCGGTCGAGCCGGCGAAGGGAACGAAGAAAAGGGAGCCGCCCGAGGCCAAGCCGGAGTCGCTGAAGCCGGCCCCCGGATCGGAGTTCCCGGAAATCGAGCCCAAGGATCAGCCCGGAGAATCGGAGCAGGAGAAGCTTCCGGACCTGGGCCCCCCGCTGGTCGAGAAACCCGACGATCTGAAGCAGCTCGGCCCCAATCCGGTTTGGATCGACCGCAACCGCAAGCAGGTCGTTGTCGTGGGCGCAGTCTGTGCCCGGGAATGCCCGTTGGAACTCTTCGCCTGCCTGCGGGCATCGAAGGAGCACGAGTCGATCGTGGCAGTGCCTACGAAGGCGTCGTTCATCCACGCGGCGCTTTTGGCCGTGGGGGCAGAGCCGGGTTCCCCCGTGCAGTTCCAGCCGACCTACGTCCCCGCCAAGGGGACGGAAATCGAGATCACCGTGGCCTGGAAAGATGCCAAGGGGAACCGTCGCACGGCCCGGGCCCAGGAGTGGGTCCGTGACGCCAAGACCAAGAAAGCAATGGAGCATCCGTGGGTGTTCGCCGGCAGCCGACTCTGGAAACATCCGCACACCGGCCAGATGCTCTACCAAGCGGATCGCGACGGGGACCTGATCTGCGTCTCCAATTTCCCGTCGGCGATGCTCGACCTGCCGATCGAGAGCACTTCCTCCGATGCCGAGCTGGTGTTCGAGTGCTTCACCGAACGGATCCCGCCCCGGGGCACCCCGGTGACGTTGATCCTTACCCCAAAGCCGGCGCGTGAGCCGAAGAAGGAATCGAAACCGGCCCCCGCCGCCAAGGAACCGGCGAAGACTCCCGGCCCCGGCGACCCTGCCAGACCCGAGAAGAAGCCGACCCGGCCACCGGTCGACGCCTGAGGCAGTGTCCGGGTTCGGAACGGATCGTTTTTCTTGGGGCACCGGGCCGCCGTTACCCCAAGAGCCGCTGGACACTATCCAGCAGGCGGTCCATGGGAAAGGGCTTCCGGATGTAGTCGTCGACCCCCAGCATCTCCGCGTAAG
>CAYGZA010000156.1:0-15060 GCA_964354135.1 uncultured Planctomycetaceae bacterium | reverse complement strand
AGCGGGATCTTCCAGTAGCTGCGCGTGCTGGGCCGCTGGCAGCCGATCACGAGTTTGCCCGCCTTGCCCGTCTTCTTGTCGACGGTGTCGGCAATGATCGCGGCCATCACCGCGCCGACGAACCCGACGCCCATCACCACGACGATCTCTTTGCCCTCCGAGCGGGCCTGGGCAACCAGTTTGTCCAATCGCGCCATCTCGGCGGCGTAGTCGGCCTTGTCGGGGATCCGAAACTCCTCGCCGGACGGGCTGGTCGAGTGGGCGGCCACTATGTGTCTCCTAGGTCTCTTAAGGGGGCCGTACTGGGGGGCCCATTCCGGCCCTCCGGTGGGCCCAAGTACCGGAGGGGGGCATGTCATGTAGACAACTATAGCATCCTTGAACGAGTAAAGGGCGCGCCCGGAATCCGGCGACGCTTCCGTGATCCGGAAGCTCACCGTCGACGCGGCCCGCAATGCAATCGTTCGATGATCCAATGGAATCGCGACCGCCCCCAGGGCATTGCTGTCGTTAGGCGGGGACGCAGCCCCCCACAGTGCCTGCCCTCACTTCGTCCGAGACTTCAAGCAGCTCGGCCGTATCGAATGGGGTGCGGCGAAGGAGGGAATGAGAGGTGGTCAACGGTCGTGGGTGATTCCGGCCGTACCGCCAACCGCCAGTGTGGCGGCGAATCCGGCGTTCGCCGAGGATTGCTTCCAGTGGGCGGCGCCAGGCTCGAACTGGCGACCTCTACCGTGTGAGAACCCTAGGGTAAACCCACCAAATCACCCGTAAACTCAGAGCGAACTGGAGTTTACTGTATCCGCGCCGCTCTTGCAGGTCGTTGCAGACAATTGCCGTGTTTCTCGAAGAGAAGGGGTATTCTCAGACGCAAAGGGGTAGTGAGGGGTAGTGCAGGAAAACGAGCGTGACGTGGTGGCCGACTTATGCATCCCAAGATTGTTCTCACATTTCCGAAGCTCCGGTCCTCTCTCTTCGACGCGCCTTCCTGCTCGCCGCTCGCATCGCTTCGCATTCCCGAACCAAAGTTCCGCCTGCGTCGGCCACCCTTCCCCTCAAAGGTCAGGATTCCGTTTCTGGCGCGCCAAACGGGGCCCGGGGAGGCGTTTTGGCGCGATGCCGTCCCTGGACGGCTCAGATGTCCAAGAGGTCGCGGGGCGCAAGAAAACCGGCCCCGGAGAGGCCTCGGATTCGGTCAGCGAGGTCATTAGGGCATCGACCTCGGCTTTGTGCGATCTCGGCTAGTCCCCGACCACGGACTGTCGCTCTCTGGGGGGCACGGCAAGCGTGGTCCTCCCAAGGAAGTCCGTGGCACGGCGTCCCCAGTAATGGACTACCTCTTTCCATTCGCGGGAGGGCAGAGCCCGCGTCACGCCCCCACCGAAGCCACCACTCCGCTCTTAACCGCTCACCCGCGCTCACCGAGGCTGCTCTTGCACTCAACGGTCCGTTCGGCTAAAAGCAGCTCCCTCGTATTCTCGTCACTGTCTGTCCTGTTCAGCACCGCCATCTGCGGAGGGATCAGGCCATGTTCCGAAAACCTTTGATTACAATGATTTGCGCCTTGCTCCTTTCGACCGCGCTCGCCTGCACCAGCAAAGCCGCCACCCTGCTGGATGCTGGGGCCATCAAGGCGGGACTGCGGACTGCCACTCCCGAAGAGGGGGGCTTCATCGAGCGCGCCGTCCGCCTTGCCAAGCAGGGAACGCTTCCCCCCGACATGCTCGAAAGCACATTCCAATGGGCCCGCAGGAAACCGGCCTTCCGCTTCCAGCATTTCAAACGGGGCTTGACCCTCCGGGCAGCGCGAATCGGCGTTGCGCTCTAGTATCCCATGCCCCGGGGCCCCCTCCAAGGCCCTATCTGAACAGCATTGCCGCGTACCCGACCACGCGGCTGCGGTCGCCCGAGGCTTCGGCGCTCGTGGCGTAGCCCACCGATTCGCACTGGTTCAGGCTGCTGAGCCGGCGAAGGGTCTCGGTGACCAGGACTGCCGGCAGCACCCCGCACATGCTGATGCGGTTGTCGAAGACGGTCTCGTAGAGCCGGGCGGGGTCGAGGCATTCCAAGGCATCCAAGGCCAGGCGATCCACTTGCCGGGTATGCCGGTCGTCGGCGTAGTGGTTCATGTCGGTGGAGATCACCAGCAGGGGGCGCTCGGGAAGTCCGCGAAGCACGTCGGCCAGTTGCTCCGCTGCCCTTTGCAGGCGGGCAAGATCGCCGCCGTGGATGGCGATCCCCACGACGCGGGCTTCGGGGGCCAGTCGGGCCAGGATCGGCAAGTGGACCTCGATGGCGTGCTCGGCACGATGGGCGTCGGCGTCGAGCTCGAAGTCGGCCACGGCGTCGGTGAGGCGTTGGGCAAGCTCGGGGTCCGAGTGGACCTCTCGCCCCGGCAAGGCCCAGACCCGGTGGGGGGCCACCGCCCAATCGGCCCCGTCGGTGTGGTGCTTGGGGCAGACGACAATCACGCGGGAGGGGATCTCGACGCGGTTGAGTGCGGCGGCCGCCAGCCGACCGGAATAGACCCAACCGGCGTGCGGAACCATCGCCGCGGCCCATTGCCCCCGCTGCTTCTCCGCCGGAAGCATCTGGTCGAGCATGCGGTTCAACTGGTCGGCAGTGCCGGGATAGAACTGTCCGGCGACGGCAGGGGGCCGGACCTCGGCCGCCGGCCGCGGAGGCGAGACGTTGCTCGTGACCATTCGGGATTCGTTCGAGACGGCCGCCAGGCTGTACACCGATACCCGGGACGAGTCCGACAACCGGGCCCGCCGGGCGGCCTCCGCGGTCAGTTCCGCCGCGGACCGCTCGGGATCGTAGGCCACGGCCCACTTGCTCTGGTCCGTCACCATCACGGCCCTGAGCCGAGGATCGACCCCGCCCAGATCGCTCTTCTCCACGGTGCCGTGTACCGCCGGGTCCCACAGCACCGTGAGGCCGACGGCGAGCTTCGGGAGCATCTCGGCACGAAGTGGGGCGGACCGCAATCCGCCGACCGCCGCCTGGGTCAGTTGGGTCAGGGTGGCCTGTAACGGAACGTCCGGCCGCAGCGAAACCCGGCTGCACTCGACGGCCTCGGTTCGGCCCGGCACGCGTACGGTGAGGACCGCGCCGTAGACGCTGCCGTCAAAGGCGCTGGGGAGATAATAGCTGGGAGTGGCGCCGTAGATCATCGCCATGAGGTTCTGCCGGCAGAAGTCGGCCAACATGGTCACGTCGGCCACCGTGGGCCCGCCGCGCACGGATTCCTCGGAATCGCCCGGAAGCGAGGGATCCAGCTTGCCGTGGATCGAGTAGCCCTCGAAGATCATCAGCTCGGTGTCCGGCTCCTTCCACGCCGTGGGGGGAAGGCCGGCCTTCAGGCAGACCTGCTGCAGGAAACCCTCGGCATCCAGGTGGTGGTCCACCGCCACGCTGGGCAACAAGAGCCCCCGCGCACCCCCCCGGGCAATTTGGAGCCCGTGCCTGCCGATGGTAATCGCGTCCTTGCGGTCTTCGCCCTGGGCGGCAACCGGCTGCATTCCCCAAAGGAGCCAGACCTCCATGTCGAGGAACGGCAACTCCACCGGCGAGATGGGTGGGAATCGCGGGTCGTCTTTGGCCGCCCGCACCGCCGCGTGATCCAACGCCGTGTGCAGCGCGACGGAGGGGCTGAGGAACCCGCAGCAGGACCGCAACTGGCCGGACCGCTTCAGGCTGACGAACGCTCCGAACACGGGCACCCCGGCCGCGTCGGCCAGGACTTCATCCAGGCGCTCGGCCGGCTGGGCCCGCACCGCGGCGGCCACGCGCCGGGCGGCCGCCCGAAATATCAGGTCTTCTTGCTCCTTGGTCAACTGCGGCCGCTCGACCGGCGCGCCCTGCGGGCCGGACTGGCGCTTCTCGGCAGCGGGGCCGGACGGCGGAGGATCACTCGCTCGCTCCGGTCGATCGCCGGGCGCGGACTGCTGCGGGCGGGACGGATTGGTTTCCATGGCGTTTTCTCCCTGCGACGATGGGCGGCGACGGCGCGCGGCATCCGGCGCGGAGCTGATCCGCACCGGCACCCGCCGTGCGCCCCAGGTGCCCGGGGCATCGCCGAACCGGCCGGCGATCGGCGTGCCGCAATGCCGGCAACGGTCCTTCTCCAGGGCGTACGCGCCAAGATGGTAACCGTTGCGCTCGATCACCACCCGGCCGCAGCCGGGGCAGTACGTGCTCTGGTGCACCGGGTCGTTGATGTTCCCCGTGTAAACATAGTGCAAGCCCGCCCGGCGGGCAATGTCGTAGGCCGCCCGAAGCGTGGCCGGCGGCGTCGGCCCGCGATCCGTCAACCGGAAATCGGGATGAAACGCGGTGAAGTGCAAGGGAACGCCGGGGCCCAGCTCCTTCAGGATCCAGTCGCACATGCGGCGGATCTCATCCGCTGAATCGTTCGCCCCCGGGATCACCAGGTTGGTGATCTCCACCCAGACGTCGCTCTCGTGGATCAGCCAGCGGAGCGTGTCCAACACCGGGTCCAGATGGCCGCTGCTGAGCTTCCAGTAGAACTCCTCGGTAAACCCCTTCAGGTCGACGTTTGCCGCGTCCATGAACTCGTAGAAGGCGGGACGGGCCAACGGAGTGATGTATCCCGACGTGACGGCCACCGTCTTGATGCCCTGCTCCCGGCACGCCCGGGCGGTGTCGATGGCGTACTCCGCCCAGACGATCGGGTCGTTGTAGGTGAAGGCGACGCTGTGGCACCGGAATTCCTTTGCGGTCCGGGCCACGTCCTCGGGAAGGGCTTTCTCGCCCAAGAGGTCAATCTCGCGGGACTTGGAGATCGACCAGTTCTGGCAGAACTTGCAGCCCAGGTTGCAGCCGGCCGTGCCGAACGACAGGACCGACGTGCCGGGATAGAACTGGTTGAGCGGCTTCTTCTCGATCGGGTCGATGCAGAAGCCGGTGCTGCGGCCGTAGGTCGTGGAGACGATCCGCCGCTCGAGGTTCTGGCGGACGAAGCAGAAACCGCGGGCCTCGGGCCCCAAGGCGCACGCCCGGGGGCAGAGGTCGCAAACCAGCTTCTGGCCATCGGGCGACTCGTGCCACCAACCGCCGGCCACGATGCCGTCGGGAGTGGGGTCTGCATCCGGTGGCAACACGACTTCTCGCGGCATGCTTCAGGCGCCCGGGGTCAACGTAGAAGAGAGGAGACTCCCGCAAAAGAAAGCATAGCAGTTTCCCTTGCCGGCGGATATCACGCTGAAGGGGGCACGGTTGCGGCGTGGCCCGCACGCTCCTCACCAAAGCCACAGAATCAGGACCCCGGCGCCCACCGGAACCGAAAAGAACGCCAGCACCCTGCCCAAGAGGCGGCGGTTGCCGAGCACGGCCGCCAAGCCGGCCTTCGCGGCGAAGTTGGCAATCGCGGCCACCACGACGAGCCGCCACCCCTCGGCCGCGATCTGCGGATCGCCGGTGGACATCCGGGCCGTGGAGAGCGTGACCGCGTCCAGGTCGGTCAGTCCCGAGAGTGCGGCTACCGCGTACATCGCCTGCTCCCCGGAATCTCCGAAGTAGCGTTTGGCGGCCGCCAGCGCAAACAGGACCAGGACGTACATGGCACCGAACAACACCGCCGACCTCAGTTGCGTGGGGTTCCGATGTTCGGGGATCTGGCCTGGCTCACCCCGCACGCGATACCACGCAAGGAGCGTCGGGATCGCGGTCACGACGGCCAGGACCAAGAACCGCGGCATGGCCGCGGCCATGAATTCCGGCGAGCCTACCGCCGCCAGCAGCATGAGCCGGACAAACATGACAACCGAGGCAATCATGATCACGATCGCCGCGGCGTGTGCAGCAGCCGGCTCCTGCCGGACCTGGCGGGAGTAGCTCACCGTCGTGGCCGTGCTGGAAATCGCGCCGCCAAGGATGCCGCCGAGCAGAATTCCCGCCCCGGCCCCCAGAAACTTGTAGGCGATGTACCCTCCCAGGCTGATCCCCACGATCAGGACCACCAAGAGCCAGGTCTCGAAGGGATTGAAGACTCCCAGCGGGCCGAAGGTCCGGTTGGGCAGCACCGGCAGAATGATGCAGGTGATCAGCACGAACTGCATGATCGCTTTGAGGTCCTCGTCCCCCAACTTGCGGGCGATGCCGTGCAACTCCGGTTTCAACTGGAGGAGAACGGCCACGCCGCCGCCGGTCGCAATGGCCACTTCCCGGGGAGCCGCGACCAAGAGCGCCCCTACGCCGTACATGAGCAGAGCGGCCATGTCGGTGGTGGAACCGACCTCGGCCGGGTTCTCCCGAACGCGGACCCAATGGGACCAGGTGAGCAAGCCGGCCACGGCCAGGAATCCCGCCGCGACCACCCAGCCGCCGAACTCCAGCCCCAAGATGGCCGAGACCGTCCCCATCACCGTGATCATGGGGAACGTCCGCATCCCGAGCGTGCCTGCGGCGGAATGTTCTCGTTGGAGCCCTACCAGCAGGCCCAGGAGCAGGGCGATGCCCAGTTGTTCGAATAGCAGTGTGGAATTGTCCACCGAGGCAGTCCTTCGGTCACGCCCTCCAGAATCCTAGCACGCCGCGCCAAAAGGCGGACCCATGCCACCTTGTGATGGGGTTGCTCCGTGGCCGTCGCGGGCACCCGAGGGCTTCTTTGACTGCGGGCCTTCCGCATTTGGCTATCGGCGATCAGCAGAACGCCAAGAGCAGCAGGCCCAGCTTCACCTGACGCATGGCCTTTGTAGGCCGAATACCGGTCCACCGCCAGAACGCCAGCCACCTCGTCGGCCGAGGAGTCTTCTTCGGGAACGTCCTAAGGTGCAAAGAACGCGACCGCCGATCTCTTTGACCCGTTAATGTCAAAATAGGTAAGTCAGGTCGTCTTTTCTGGTTAAGTTGAGATTGTCGATTATAGCGGCTGTAGCTAATGTGCCGCCCGTAGGACCTCCGATAATGAAGCGGGCCTTCCCCGCCCTGACGGGGGAATGTCTACCTGCGACGAAGGCAAACCACTCCGGCCCTCCCAGAGTGCGTCCCACGGTCCCAGCGGCCTACGATGGGCAGTGCCAGACAACTCCTGCGAGGGGTCGCCGTGCTCGCGGCACTGCTCGGATGCGGGGCATGCCGCGCGACGTGGCCGCAGCCGTTGTCGGCCGCGCTCGATCCGGCTGATCATTTCCCGCCGCCTTCCCCAACCGCAGCGCCGGACCGGCAGGCCCTTTCGGACGGCGCACTGACGGCGACATCTCCCGAGGCAGGGCCCGACCCGACCGTCCGGCGGCTCCCCCCGTGCGACATGCCCGTCAGCCAGCGGCTTCGCGAGGAGGCGTGGGACCTCTGGAACGACTACGGGAACTACTACAGTCGGCCCGTCCTGTGGGAGCTGGCGGCGGGCATTGGGACTGCGGCGGTGTTTGCCAACACGCCGCTGGATCAAGAGTTCCAGGACTGGTACCAGAACGAGGTCCGGAGCGAGCCGCTGGACGGCTTCGCGTCGTTCGTCAAGCCTTTTGGAAACGGCATGTATGCGGTTCCGGCCTGTGTGGGCCTCGGTTTGATCGGGGCGCTCCGCGACGATACCCGCTGGGGCAGCACGCTCGCCGACTTCGGCGGCCGAACCGGCCGCGCCTTTGCGGTGGGCGGACCGCCACTCCTATTCATGCAGTACGCCGCGGGGAGCTCGCGGCCCGGGGAGACGAGCGCCGGCTCCCACTGGAAACCGCTGGACGACACCCACGGGGCGGCCGGCCACGGCTTTATCGGCGCCGTGCCGTTCATCACCGGGGCCAACATGACCGACGACCCCTATCTGAAGGCCTGCCTGTATTTCTGTTCCACGCTCCCGGCATGGTCGCGAATCAACGACGACATGCACTACCTGTCTCAGTCGGCTCTGGGGTGGTGGATTGCGTACACGGCGTGCGAGGCGGTCAACCGGACGCAGCGCAATAACGACCGGGTGATCGTCACCCCGATCGCCACGCCGGAGATGGTGGGAATCGGTGTGATGTACCAGCGATGAAGCCGCGCAGGAAGTGGGGCCTTAGCCCGCGCCGCGGTGCGAGAAGGCGATCCCCTCGATCTCCACGAGGAGCTCCGGGCGGCAGACGTCGGCCACGGCGTAGATCGTGGGCAGCTCGCCCAGGCGCCGCCGGCATACGGCCCGCGTTCTCTCGTAGTCCTCTTGCCGCTTGATGTAGACCCGGGCCAGGGCCAGGTCGGCCATGGTGGCTCCCAAGCCGGAAAGGCCGTGGTGCCGGAGGTTGTCCTCCGCAATCAGGGCCTCGATGTTGTCCAGGGTCTGGTCGGTCTGGGCCTCCACGTCGTCCGGATAGCGGCTTTCGGAGCCGGTGATGCTGGCCGTTCCGGAGATGAAGATCGTGGCGCAGTTGCCGGCCGCCAGGGCCAGCGCCCGGGAGAACTTCGGGCTCTTCAGGCCGTAACAGGCCGAATACTGGAAGGCCGAGGTCTGCACGGGGTTTTCCAGAGGGACGGCCAGCACGTCCTTCCGGTCGGTGGCCAAGGCGATGCAGCTCATCAGCACGTCGCGGTTGTCGGCGCCGATGCCGGTGCTCGCGGGGTAGACCTCGCCGTTTCGTTCGGGAGGGATATGGGCAGTCAGGAAGTTGAAGCCCTGATAGAAATCGGTGCGGGCGCGATTGAGCTCCATGTAACGCTGCGTCGCGCCCTCCGGGTCGACGATGCCCCCGAGGTAAAGCCAGGTCCGGATCACCTGGTCGAAGCGCACCCCGGCCGAAGCCAAAAGCTCCTGCATCTTGCGGAAGCCGCTGACCGACCGGTCGTAGCAGCCGGCGGCCTGCGTGTCGGGAACGATCTGGCTCCCGTGGACGAAGGCCATCCCGTGATGCCGGGCGATCACCAGTTGCTCGGAGATCCGCTCGATCTGGACTTCGCCCGGGCGCCGCCCCACGCCGAGGGCCTCGATCGCCAGCAGTTTGCCCTGGCAGGGGCGCTGGGGGATGTAGGTGGTGGCGGGCAGCTCGTCGCCGTAAAACTCGTGGATGATCCGGCGGCACTCGTCGATCCGCGACGCGTCGCCGATGAAGACCGCCTGCTGAACGATCGAGCCGAGGGTCCCCTCTTCCTGAATCACGCGATCGATCGTCCGCAGGGCATCGTGGGCCTGCTCGTGAAGCGTCATGCCTTGCCGCGGAACGGCGGCGGCAAGAATGTGCCGCACGTCGTTCAACTCGACGACGGCATACCCGATCCCTTCGCTGGACTCTCTTCGGATCATGCGCTACCTTCGAGGCGGGATTCCACGGGGCGGGCGGGATGGCGTGAGCCCAGTTCCAGAAGGTCAATCTACCCAGGCGGTGGTGTCCCCGTCAACGGTCTACCCGGGGGACATCCCGGTAGTCGGCGCGGCGCCCTCGAGCCCCTGCCCGCACACTCGACAGGACCAGCCGGGTCCGCTAGATTGGCCTTCGGGCTGGTGGCGGCTTGACTGGATGACGTAAGATGGGCGAGAATTTGGGGATAGACGAACTCCTCTCGGGCCTGAACCCGCAGCAGCGGGAGGCGGCCCGGCACGGCGACGGACCCCTCTTGATAGTGGCCGGGGCGGGAACCGGGAAGACCGCGACGCTGGTGCATCGGGTGGCTTGGCTTATCGCCCAAGGGGTAGATTCCGGCCGAATCCTCCTTCTCACGTTCACCCGCCGCGCCGCCGCGGAAATGCTCCGCCGCGTGGACGCCGTCCTGCGGCAACTGCACGAGGCGCAGGCCGGCTCGAAGGGATTCCGCTCGCTCGGGTCGCGGGTCTGGGGCGGGACTTTTCACGCCATCGCCACGCGGCTCTTGCGGCGTTACGGCAAGAGCATTGGGCTCGCCCCGGAGTTCACCATCCACGACCGCGGCGACTCCGAGGATTTCCTGAACGTGCTCCGCACGGAGCTCGGGCTGGCCAAGACCGATCGCCGCTTTCCCAGGAAGAGGACGTGCCTGGACATCTACAGCCGGTGCGTCAACGCCCGCCGGCAACTGGCCGAGGTGCTTTCGGCCCACTTCCCCTGGTGCAAGGATTGGGCCGACGAGTTGAAGCGGCTATTCGACGCCTACGTCGACCGCAAGGAAGCCGCCGGGGTCCTCGACTACGATGACCTCTTAGTCTACTGGCACGCCCTGCTCTCGGACCCCAAGGCCGGCGACGTGGTGCGAAAACAGTTCGAATGCGTGCTCGTGGACGAATACCAGGACACCAATTCCCTTCAGGCGGAGATCCTCTACCAGTTGTCGCCCGAGGGGAAGGGGCTCACGGCGGTGGGCGACGACGCCCAATCGATCTACTCCTTCCGCGCGGCCACGGTCCGCAACATCCTCGACTTCCCCAAGCACTACCCCAACGCGACCGTGGCGACGCTGGAGCAGAACTACCGCAGCACGCAGCCGATCCTCGAAGCAACCAACCGGGTCATCGGCCTGGCCCAGGAACGCTTCACCAAGAACCTCTGGTCCGATCGCCGCGAGGGCGACCGTCCGCTCCTGGTCACCTGCGAAGCCGAGGACGATCAGGCGGATTACATCGTCCACCGGGTGTTGGAACACCGCGAGGCGGGGATCGATCTGCGACGTCAAGCCGTCCTCTTCCGCGCCTCGCACCACAGCATCCTCTTGGAGGCGGAACTGACGCGGCGGAACATCCCCTTCCACAAGTACGGCGGCCTGAAGTTCATCGAGACCGCCCACGTCAAAGACCTCATGGCCTTTCTGCGACTGGCGGAGAATCCGCGCGACCTCGTCTCGGGGATGCGAGTTCTGGCCCTGCTGCCGGGGATCGGGCCGCACAAGGCCCGGCAACTGATGGACCTCTTGCTCCAGTCCGGGGGCAAGTTCATCGCGTGGAACGACGCCAAGCCGCCGGCGGCCGCCCGGGAGATCTGGCCGAGATTCGTTGCCCTTCTCGCGTGGCTGGCCGATACGAAGACGGACCTGCCCGGGCAGGTCCACCGCGTTCGCACCTTCTACGCGCCGATCTTGCCGGAGCTCTACGACAATCCGCACCCCCGGGGCCGGGACCTGGAGCAACTGGAGCAGATCGCCTCGCGCTACCGCAGCCGGCAAACCATGCTGGCGGATATCACGCTGGACCCGCCGGCCTCGACGCAGGACCTGGCCGGCCCGCCGGTCTTGGACGACGATTACCTCGTGCTCAGCACCATCCATTCGGCCAAGGGCTTGGAATGGGACGCGGTCTACGTGATCCACGTCTCCGACGGCAACATCCCTTCCGACATGGCAACCGGCTCGGCGGAGGAAATCGAGGAGGAGCGGCGGCTCTTCTACGTCGCCCTCACCCGGGCGAAGCGACGGCTCTACGTCCTTTGGCCCATGAGGTACTATCAGTACTCCCGGGGTTTCAGCGACCGCTACGGACTTGCCCAACTGACCCGCTTCCTCCCCGAACGGGCGGCGCGATGTTTTCATCGCGTCACTGCCCTGGACGTTGAGGAGGGCGAGGAGTCGCAGGAAACGACCGATCTGAAACCTCACGTCACCAGCCGGGCAATCCGCGGGCGAACCAAGGGATTCTGGGCGTAACTCGTTTCACGGAAATGCCTTGCAAGCAGACTTCCGAATTCTTCACGACTTCGGAAGTCTGCGGGCCGGTAGTCGATCGCCCGTCGGGGTCTTGCTCGGCCGGCACGATCCGGCTTGCGCGATCTTACAGACGGTAATCTTATGTCCCCATTGACATTAGCTTAGCTAATGATAGGATAAAGAGGATTGGCCCGCAAAGGGCGGCACCGATAGGATGAGGAGGGGCGGTTCGGATTGCCGCCTAGACTCGAGCGGGACCTTCCCACGGCAGTCGCCGATAGCGCCGGCGCCGCGCTCCCGAGATGCCCGCGTACAGCGGCGCGACCCACGTTTCGGAACATCTTTTATTCATGGCACATACGCTCCCCAAACAACAGGGCCTGTACGACCCCCGCTGCGAACACGATGCCTGTGGGATCGGGGCGATCGTGAACATCTCCGGGCGACGCGAGCACGCGATCATCGAGCACGGCAAACAGGTCCTCTTGAGCCTTCAGCATCGCGGTGCCGCCGGGGCCGACGAATCGACCGGCGACGGGGCCGGGATCCTCCTCCAGATCCCGCACGACTTCTTCGCCGCGGAGGCCGCGCTCCTGGGCTTCTCGCTTCCCGATCCGCTCGGCTACGGCGTTGCCATGCTCTTCCTGCCGCAGGATGCCGATGTGCGGCGGGGCTGCGAAGAACTCCTCTCGGCGGCGATCGAGGAAGGGGGGCTCGCGGTGCTCGGCCGGCGCGACGTGCCCACCGACAACGCGTGCCTGGGCCAAATCGCCCGGAGCGCCGAGCCGGTCGTCCGGCAGGTCTTCATCGGCGGCCAGGGGTTGGCCGACGAGGACCTGGAGCGCCGGCTCTTCGTGGTGCGGAAGCGGGCGGAGCACCGCGTGCGGGCCAAGCACGGCGACGCGGCCGGCGATTTCTACGTCCCTTCGATGTCGTGCCGCACGATCGTCTACAAGGGGATGTTCTTCGCCCCGCAGTTGTTCGCCTATTATCCGGACCTTGCCGACCCGCGGATCGAAACGGCGCTGGCCATCGTCCACCAGCGTTACAGCACGAATACGTTCCCGAGCTGGAAGCTGGCGCACCCGTTCCGGATGATCGCCCACAACGGGGAGATCAATACCCTGCGGGGAAACGTCCACCGGCTCAGGGCCCACGAGAAGACCATGGCCTGCCCGGCGTTGGCGGGGGACCTTTCGGATTTGTTCCCGGTCGTCGAGGCCGGGGCGAGCGACTCGGCGAGCTTCGACAACGCGATGGAGCTTTTGGTCCGCGCCGGGCGCTCCGCGCCGCACGCCCTGATGATGATGATCCCCGAGGCCTTCGGCCTCCAGTACCACATGAGCACCGACAAGCGGGCCTTCTACGAGTACCACGCGGCGATCATGGAGCCGTGGGACGGCCCTGCGGCGGTGGTCTTCACCGACGGCCGGCTGGTGGGCGGGACCCTGGACCGCAACGGCCTTCGTCCCTGCCGCTACGTCGTCACGACCGACGGCCTGGTGGTGTTGGCGAGCGAGGTGGGGGTGATCGAGTTCCCGCCCGAGAAAATCCGGCAGAAGGGCCGCCTTCAGCCGGGGCGGATGTTCCTGGTGGACACCGCCGAAGGCCGCATCGTGGTCGACAACGAGATCAAGGGGAAAATCGCCCGGCAGAAGCCGTACCGCCGCTGGCTGGAGGAAAACCGCATCGAGCTGCGGGGGCTCTTCCAGCCCACGCGGCGCCCGGAAAGCCACCCCGACAAGCTCGCCCAACTGCTGCGGGCCTTCGGCTACACGCGGGAAGAGCTGGACATGATCGTCGCCCCCATGGCCCGCGACGGCCAGGAGCCGGTCGGCTCGATGGGGACCGATACGCCGCTGGCCGTCCTCTCCTCGAAGCCGAAGCTGTTGTTCAACTACTTCAAGCAGCTTTTCGCCCAGGTGACCAACCCGCCGATCGATCCCCTGCGCGAAGGGCTGGTGATGTCGCTGATGGCGTTCACCGGGAAGCAGCGGAACCTTCTGAACGAGACCCCGGCCCACTGCCGGCAACTGAAGCTCCAGCACCCGATCCTCACGAACGAGGACATCGATCGGCTCCAGGCCGCCAAGCAGGACGATTTTCGCGTGGCCACGCTTGCGGCGCTCTTCGACGCCGATCACGACGACCCCGGCGGAACGCTCCGCCGCGCTCTGGAGCAACTGGTCGATGCGGCGGAGAAGGCGATCGCCGACGGGGCATCGCTCTTGATCGTCAGCGACCAGGAGGTCTCGCCCCGCAAGGCGCCCATCCCCAGCCTGTTGGCCGCCGGGGCCTTGCACCACGGCCTGCTCCTGCGCCGCCTGCGAGGCCAGGCGGGAATCGTCATCGAAAGCGGCGAGCCTCGCGAGGTGATGCACTTCTGCCTGCTCTGCGGATACGGGGCTAACGCCGTCAACCCCTACATGGCGTTCGAGGCGATCTACAAGCTGCACAAGGAAAAGGCCCTGCCCGAAGGGATCGAGCTGGACGAGCTGTGCGACCACTACATCAGCGCGGTGAAGAAGGGCATCCTGAAGACGATCTCCAAGATGGGGATCTCGACGCTGCGGAGCTACCACGCGGCCCAGCAGTTCGAGGCCGTCGGCCTGGGCCGCGATCTGATCGACCGCTACTTCACCGGCACCGCTTCCCGGATCCAGGGGGCCGACTTGGAGGTGATCGCCCGCGAGACGCTGGCCCGGCACCGGGCGGCCTTTGGACCGCGGGAGCCGGGCGCGCTGGAGCTGGATTTCGGCGGCGAGTACCACTTCCGCCTCGACGGCGAGGCCCACCTCTGGAACCCCACCACCGTCACCCGCCTCCAGCACGCCGTGATCGACAACGACCCGCAAGCTTATGCCGAGTACGCCCGGGCGATCAACGACCAGAGCCGGGAGCTGTGTACGCTCCGCGGGCTGTTCGAGCTCGTGCCCGGGGAGCCGGTGCCGCTGGAAGAAGTCGATCCGGCCGGCGAGATCGTCAAGCGGTTCTACACTGGGGCCATGTCCCACGGCTCGATCAGCCGCGAGGCGCACGAGACCCTGGCGGCCGCCATGAACCGGCTGGGCGGGATGTCGAACACGGGCGAGGGGGGTGAAGACCCCGGTCGATACCGACCCTCGCCCGGCGGCGACTCGCTCAACTGCGGCATCAAGCAGGTGGCCAGCGCGCGCTTCGGCGTGACGATCGAATACCTGGCCAACGCCCGGGTGCTCCAGATCAAGATGGCCCAGGGGGCCAAGCCGGGCGAAGGGGGCCAGCTCCCCGGCTACAAGGTGACCGAGGAGATCGCCCGGCTGCGGCACTCCACCCCAGGCGTCTCGCTCATCTCCCCGCCGCCGCACCACGACATCTACTCCATCGAAGACCTGGCCCAGTTGATCTACGACCTCAAGTGCGCCAATCCCGAGGCGATGGTCTCGGTGAAGCTGGTCGCCGAGGTCGGCGTGGGGACGGTCGCCGCGGGCGTCGCCAAGGGAAATGCCGACGAAGTGCTCATCAGCGGCCACGACGGCGGCA
>CAYGZA010000155.1:0-15077 GCA_964354135.1 uncultured Planctomycetaceae bacterium | reverse complement strand
GCGGCCACCGACGGGCCGCTGGCCAGCTTGGCCGGGGCGCGTAGCGCCATCCGCCGCCTCAAGCGGGAGTTCGCCGGCCAACTCCCTTGCTCGGTGCGGGTATCCCTGCGCGGCGGGCGATATCCGCTCGCCGAACCATTTGTCTTAGGCCCGGAGGATGGCGGCACGCCGGATTTCCAAGTCACCTACGCGGCATACCCGGGCGAGACTCCCATTCTCAGCGGTGGCCGGGTCATCACGGGCTGGAAGCCCTACAAGGATAAGGCCTTCCAGTGCTCGATCCCCGAGGAAAAGGGCGGTTCGTGGAGATTCCGGCAGCTTTTCTACAACGGCAAGAACCAGATCCGCGCCCGGACACCGAACTTCGACCCACAAAACCCCCTCAAGGGCGGCTGGGCCACCATGGAAGGTCCGGCCCAGCCCGGAAGCCAGACGGCTTTCCGCTACAAGCCGGGCACGCTAGGCCGCCACTGGGCCAATCCCACACAGGCCGAAGTGAACGTCTACATCGGCTTCGACTGGGATAACAACATCATCCCCATCAAGTCGATCGACGAGCGGAATCGTGTGATCACGCTGGCGCGCAGCACCACACAGTTCACCAATCCGCCGTCGCCGTTGCCGTTCAATCTCCCCACGCCTTTCAACCCGAACCAGCGATTCCGCGTGGAGAATGTTCTGGAAGAACTGGACCAGCCGGGCGAGTGGTGCTGGGACTTGCAGGAAGGGAAGCTCTACTTCTGGCCGCCGGACGAGGCCATCGAGAAGGCCCATGTAGTGGCCCCCGTGCTCCACGGTCTGATCGTGCTCCGCGGCGCGGCCCACGTGACGATCTCCGGACTGACGTTTGCCGAGACCAATGGAGGCGACAATTTCCATCCCGAGGTGGCCGAAGGGGTCGGGGCGATGTTCGCCATGCCCGGCTGGAAATACTGCGGCGACGCCGTGCTGTTGGAAGGAGCCGTGTCTTGCCGTATCGAGCACAATCGGCTCGGCAACCTTGGGGGCAATGCAGTCTATCTGAAAGGCCCCTGCGCGCGGAATCGGATCCAGGGAAATGACATCAGCGAGGTCGGGGCGTGCGGCGTCTGCCTGACCGGCGTCGAGGCCAAAGAGGCCTATCCCGTGTTCAACGAGGTGGTCGACAACCGCATTGACCATATCGGCACGATGAATATGTACAGCGCCGGGGTCTTCCTGGGGCTCAGCGAAGGGAACGTCGTCGGCCACAACTTGATCCGGCGCGTCCCTCACCATGCGATCAATCTGGGGAACACCGGCCGCAGCCACAACATCGTCGAATACAACGAGATCCGCGACACGTGCCTGGAGATCTCCGACACCGGGGCGATCAACTGCTGGATGGAGCACGACGCCCGCAACGAACCGCGGCAGGGGCACATCATCCGCTACAACCTGATCGTCGACAGCCGTGAGCGAGGGATCTACCTCGACAACTATACGAGCAACTGCTTCGTGTACGGGAACATCGTGGTCCGCGCCCCGCTCATGAGCCTGACCGTGCATGGGGGAAAGAACAACGTGATCGAAAACAACATCATTGTCGGCAGCGATCGGGCCGTGGCCTATTACGACGGCATCGACGGCCTGATGCCGCGGATGGCCAATTTCTTCAGCGGCAACCGATTCTGCCACAACATCATCTGCAATGCAGCGGAAGCGGCCTATGTGGCGGTCAAGCGGCCCGAGCGCGCCTTGGCTCAATCGGATTACAATCTCCTGTTCAACGTGGGTGATGGATCGGCCTACCTGGGCTCCCGTCGCCAGCAAGGCCACGAGATGCACTCGCGGATCGCCGACCCGATGTTCGTCGATCCCGCCAACGACGACTACCGCCTCCGACCTGAATCCCCCGCCTTCGCGCTTGGCTTCCAAGCCATCGACTTCACGAAAATCGGTCCGGCGAGCAAACGCTGAGGCCGTAGCGGGCCGGTCTCTTGCGGCTGGGTCAATCGGCTCTTGCCTGGCGCAAGCAGCATCGCAACTCATCGGATCCCACAAGCTCGTGCCTGGCAGAACGATTGCGGGAAAGGTGCTGCCGCGGCTGAAGGCGGATCTGACCGTCACTGTCGCGGCCGCTGATTCGCACGGGGTAGGTGACCCGTTCGATCAGTCCTTTGAGGGTCTCGGGCATGGGGTTGGCTGTTGCATTGTTTCCTTTCATTTGACCGGCACGGGTGGAGCGTCGATTCCCAACGCCTCAGCCAGATAGTTGGCAATTCTCCTGGCAACGCCCAACAACTGCTTGTGGACTGGCATCTCTTTCGCCCTCGTTCCGCACAGGGCCAACAAGACCGTGCTCCAATCGTTGATGTCCAGGTCGATGGCCTTGTTCTCAGCAGCCATCGCCTCCAACCGTGGACGGAGCTTCTTCGTCTTGGCGATTTCGGTCTTGGTCAGGATTGCTTCCAACTCATCTGCTGCCAAGTGGATCGGGACGGTAGTCATCGGGTCATAGGTGGGGACAGGAACCTTGCGAGACGGGTACGCCCCCTTGAACATCGCATCCGTCCATTCCATGAGGGCCATTGCATCAATGAACCCACTCGGCCTTCTTTCTGGGAACGGCTTGCGAAGGGCAACCTTGATCTGGTCTGCGGAGGGCAGAGTCTTCGTCCTCTTGTGTTGCATCCACTCAATGACTGCTTCATCAAATCTGGGCAAATCCTCAGACAAGACGACTTCGATCCCGAGTTGCCGAAGATGAGGCAGCAATTCCAGCCATTGGGGACGATTCCGAAGATAAATCGTGTTGGGCCGCTGGCGATCTCCCGCATTCAATGGTCGGAGCATGGCCTCGGCCAACAGGTTCGCAAGCACATTGACCGTGGGCGGCGGCAATCGGACTTCTTCCATCGCCAACACGCCACCGAACTCCCTCTCGATGACTATCCCCACCCAACGTTCTTGGCGTTTGCTTGAGAATCCAGGGTCGAGGAAGAAATCCGCCTCGAACTCGATCTCAGTCAGCGGCAAGGAGCGAATACCTCGCTTGACGAAGGCCGATGACGATGTGCCGAGCTTCAGCTTGTCGCTCCATTCCCACATCGGCGGTCACTTCCGTTTCCGAGGCTTCTTCTCGGGCTCACGCTTGAGCACGATCCCCGACTCGTCCCCAAGGTGGATGAGAAGCATCCCCTTCAGGTCATCGCCTTCCAGAACCAGCCACCCACGCCCTTGGGCCGGGTCCTCTTGTGATGGCCCAGTTCCAATGGACGTGACCGCCGGTGAAACCGAAGCCGCGGCCCCCGCCTGGTCGTTGGTAGACGCTGGCCAGCCAGTTGCTCCGTCTCCGTCCGGAACCGCATGCGGTAGTACCACTCGTCGTTGATCGCGAAGGGCTTGAGGCCCCGCGTCGCCGGCGATCGCAACGACGGCCCTGCAGGTCAGAGCGATGGCCACGATGAGAACAAGCCTTCGGGTTCTCATGACAACAGCACTCCTCTTGGGGGACAAGACCTATCGGCGCCAGGGCGCAACGAAGCGATACGTCCCCGAGTCGAGGTCATACACCGCCACACTTCCTTCGGCCCGCAAGAACCGGACTCCTTCAGCCTGCTCCGCGGGCCTGCCCCCTTCCGCCACGGCCCGGACGTCCTTCGTCGGAACGTACGCGGTGGCAGTCGTGTTCGGCGGCACGGTGACGTTCCAGTTGAACGACTCCTTCTCGATCCGCCACTCGCTGCGAATCGTGCCGTAGAGGCACTTGTGCGACGCGCTGACGAACGTCAGATCCCCAATCGGAGAGGGCCGAAGGACGATGTGCTTGAACCCCGGTTGCTGGGCGTCGTAGTTGATCCCCGCGAGCGTCTGGTAGCACCACGCCTCGAAGTTGCCCGAGAGGATCTTCTGGCTTTCGCCGTTCATGCCGCCGTCCTGGGTGTCGGTGTCCCAGCGCTCCCAGCTCGTCGTTGCGCCCTTGGAGATCATGTAGCCCCAACTGGGGCGCGTTGTCTGCGTCGCGATCTGATAGGCGACTTCCGGATGGCCGACGTCGGTGAGGACCTGCATCTGCCACTGCATCCCAATGAGGCCGACGGACGTGTGCCCGCGGTGCGCGACCGTGATGTCGTCGATGAGCTTCCGAACGACGGCCTCCCGATGCGCCTTGGGAACAAGGCCGAATGCGAGCGGCAGGACGGCGGAGCACTGGGTTTCCGTCTCGTACGCGCCGGCCGCCGCCTTGAAGAAGCGGCGGTTGAAGCCAAGGTAGACGCGCTCGGCCAGGTCGTGAAAGTCCCGCTCATCCTCGGGTTTCCCGAGCAGCCGGGCGGCCCGCTCGACGATGCGGCAGTTGCGATAGAAGTAGGCGGTGCCCATCAGCGGCCGCGACGTCGCGCCGAAATTGCGACTGTTCCCGCCGATCGACGCCGCGTCGACCCAATCGCCGTACGTGCAGAAATCCATCGTCGCATCGGGCTTGAGATTCGTCCGCTGGTGGTAGAGGACGAACCGTTTCATCATTTCGTAGTTGTCGCGCAGCAGCCGATCGTCGCCGTAGAAGTTGTAGTACCAGTCGGGAATGATCGTGGCCACGCTGGGCCAGATGATGTCTTTGGAATTGAACGTCCAATACGGCGGAAGAATCTCTTGCAGGCTGCCGTCGTCGCCCTGGTGGACCCGGTAGTTGTGGAGGAAGTGGTCGTAGAAGCGGGCTACGTTGAACGCCCAGCCTTCGCTTTCGGAAGTCTTGGCCGGATGGCCGGACCAGGGCATGCGCTCGTCGCGGTCCGGTTCCATGGGGACGCTGCGGTTCTGCATCCGCGTGCCCCAGCGGGCGTTCTCGTAGGCGCGATTGACGATTGGGTTGGAGCACTGGAACTCGCCAACCCGCTCATGATCGGTGTGCGTCACTAGACCGGCGAAGCTGTCCTTCGTCGGCGTGCCGGGAAAATCTTCGACCTGCGCCCACCGCGTGGCATTGCCGCGAAACCGCGGGTGCCACTCTTCCACGCCGCTGCCCTTGAGCGTGTAAACGTCGGCGTTCAGCGCGCTGCGGTCGTTCGTGTAATTGAGCGTGCCGTCGGGTAGCACGTTGAAGCTGGTCCGGATGCTCACGCGCGTCCCCGCCGGACCGGACGTCTTGAGCTTTACCACGCCGTAGAAGGCTTGGCCGAAGTCGACCATCCAGACGCGCGGCTTGGCCTCTTTGACCTGCTTCGGCTCGAGGACCTCCGTCACGCGAATCGGCTCGATCATCTGGGCTTCAAGCTTTCCGGCGGGCGGAGCCACGAGCTGCACCGGTTTCCAGGACGAATCGTCGAAGCCCGCGGCCGCCCAGCCCGGCATCTCCCGCCGCGCGTCGTATTCCTCGCCATCGAACTCGCTGCTCGACCGGATCGGGCCGTCGGTCGTGAGCTTCCACGACGCGTCGCTCACGATCGTCTGCTCGCCGCCGTCATCGTACTCCAGATGCAACTGCGCGATGAGCTTCGGATAGCCGTAGGTGTTCATCGGCACGGGAACCTGCGAGCGCGGGGCAAAGAACCGGCCGTTGCTCAGCACGATTCCGATGGCGTTCTTTCCCGCCCGCAGCGCCGGCGTGACGTCGAACGTAACGTAGAGGCAGCGTTTGTCGTACCCCGTGAGCGCGGGGTTCATGAGCTGATCGCCGATCAGCCGGCCGTTGACGTAAAGATCGAAGAAACCGAGGCCGCAGACGCTGGCGATGCCGCGGCGGATGGTCTTGCCGCCGGCGGTGATGAATTCGCGGCGTGCGTATCGGGCGGGCAGCCGCCGGTGTTCACTGTGCCAACGGTCGCCCCAGGGGATGCCCCACGGCGGCGTGCCGGCTTTGCCCAGATCCATCGCGGCCAGCCAGGTGGAATCGTCAAAGCCGGTCTTCTGCCAGCCGTCCCTGGGCGCAGCCGACGATCGCCACATACGATCGGAATGAACGACCAGCGGCCGACCGCTCTCGAACTCGACCCGCACCGCGCCGATCCATCCGGCGGGATTGTTCGGCACATCGGCCTGGGCGTTTGTGGCTGCGATGGCCAGTTGGTTGTCGCCCGCGTGCAGGTTCCCTGCGACGTCAACGCCGATGAGATTGGGATGCCCGCGCCCGACTCCCACCTGCGTCCCATTGACGTAGAAGATGCACAGATCGTCGCCGGCGAAGAAGGCCAGCGCCCGCACGACCTTGCGATCGGCCGGAATCTTGAGCGTCCGTCGGAAGTAGCGGGTCGCGACCGGCGCATTATGGACGGGATTTCCTTCCGGGAACCAGAGCCAGCGGGCCGCCTTCACGTCGACGATTTCGATGCCTTCGTCGTTGGCTTCATCGAGTCCGATCCATTTCGCGCCGGCCCAATCGGCAGCATTCAGGAGTCCCTCCGACCACAGGGCGGGCTCGCTCCAGGCGGATGGGTGGTTCTGCTCATCCCAGATACGGACCTTCCACCAGCACTCGTTTCGCGAGGCGAGCGGCCGGCCTTGGTAAGGGACGTGGACTGATCGGTCCGAAGCGACGCGACCGGTGTCCCACAGGTCGGCCTGGTCCTTTTCCAGTAGGGACCGGCGACTCGCCGCGAGAACCTGATACGCGGCTTGCCGCTGCCCGCGGGCGTCCGGCTTTGCCGACTCCAGCCGCCAGCTCAGCCGGGGCCGAACCACGTCGATTCCGAGCGGGTTCACCAGGTATTCACAGCGCAAGTCCGTCGGACTGAGCGGCGTGTCGGAGCCATGAACCCATGGCGTACAGACCCACATCATCCCGCTGAACGCCGTCAGTATCGCAACTCGCTGCCGGAGTCTCATCGCTAAGCTCCTCGCGATCGTGCTGCGGACGGTGGCGCAAAGACGTTCCAGGCTGTTCATTGCCGGGACGCTCCCGTCTAGGTGGTGTCTTTCGTGTTAGGCATGATCTCTCCACCGCGCAGGAAATCGCGGAAGAGAATGGTCTCGGATAGGTTGTCGCACTCGTTGCAGTGCTCCCAGTCGATCCAGACATACTCGATCCCCAGCCAGCCCGAGTATCCGCTCTCGGCCATGAGCGCCAGAACGCGCCGATAGTCGATGGTGCTCTGCTTCAGCGAGGTCTGGAGACGGCCGGGGCGTGCCCCGCGCACGTGAAAATGGCTGGCATACTTGACCAACGGCTCCACCTCGGAATCGGGGATTCCCATTCGCGTGAAATGGGTGTAGTCCAGGGTGAGCGTCAATCCGGGCACCTGCTCGACCAGGGCCGCGGCCGATTTCGGGTCGGCAGCGATCGACCCCACGTGGGCCTCAATCGCAAACACAATTCCGCAGTCTTGGGCTTTGGTCACGCGCCAGTTCAGTTCATCGATCGCCCGCTTCCAGGAATCGTCTCGCGACTGCTCCGGGAGAAACACGCCCGGCAGGGTCGTCACGTGACCCGCTCCTGCAGCCGCAGCATAATCGAGGGTCTTCGCGAACCATTGGCGCGCACGGGCTCGCCGCTCGGCCTCGGGATGATTGATCGCAAAGGGGGTGAAATCCGGGGCCATCTGTAGAAAGACGTCGGCCACGAGCAGGCCATGACGCGCAATCGCCGCCCGCAAACGTCCGGCCGACTTCCGGACATCCTCGAATTCCCGGGAGGGCCAGAGATGCGATCGCTCCTCGAAAAGACCGACGTCGACGCCTTCCAGTTCCAGCATGGCGATCAGTTGCAGGACCTTGTCGTGCGGCAGCCGGGGAAACGTGAAATCGGCACAGGCAAGTTTGTAGCTCATCGCATAGCCTCACGGGTTGTCGAGTGAGAGCGTCTTGGCGGCAGATCGGAGCCAAAAGGAAAGGGGGTTTCTCACCGGGAGAACTCCGCGCAAGCCAGGTAGCCCCCGTCAACCAACAGATAGGCGCCGGTGATGCCGCGCGCGTCATCGCTGCAGAGGAAAGCGGCCGCACGCCCCATATCCTCGGGATACAACATCTCCCCCGTGGGAACCCGCCCCAGCCGCTGCCGCAGATGTGCTTCCGCGTCGGCTGCGTGGCCAACATGGAACCGCAGCAGCGGCGTGTCGGTGATCCCCGGGCACAGGCAGTTCACCCGGATCTTGTCTGGTCCGTAATCCACGGCCAAGCTCCTGGTCAGCATCAGGACGGCGCCTTTGCTGGCGCAGTAGCATGGGGTGCCCTGCTGCCCGGCGAGGCTCGATACCGATCCCACGTTCAGAATCGCGCCTCCCCCCTGTCGTCGCAGGTGTGGCACCGCGTACTTCGCCGTCAGGAAAATCGAGCGGACGTTGACAGCCATCAGCCGATCCCACTCTTCGACCGTGCTTTCCTCCACCGAACGCACCACGGCGGTGCCGGCATTGTTGACGATGATGTTGAGGACGCGGTGTTCTTGGACCGTTTGCTCGATCAGTCCACGAATCTCCGACTCCGACGTGACGTCGGCATGGAGGTAGCCAGCCCGACCGCCTGACTGCCGGATTGCCGCGGCAACGGCTTCGCCCCGTTGGTCGTTGATGTCCGCAATCACGGCCGTTGCGCCCTCCCGGGCGAACACCCGAGCGATACCCTCTCCGATGCCCTGTGCCGCGCCGGTGACGATCGCCACCTTGTCCTTCAGTCGCATGGTCGGTCACTCCTGTGGCCTGTGCGCGGCGGCACCAAGGGAGCGGGCCGCCTGGACCGCACCGATCACTTCCAGCTCGGTCCGGCTCATCGGGTGCTCCAAGGCCGCGCGACGCAGTGCTTCCAATCTCTCGGAGCCCTGGGCCTGCTCGTCGCTCCATTCCTTGACGAATGCCCCGCCACGAATGTCGCGCAAGAACAACTCGCGGGCCTTGGCGCGCATCGACTCCGTCACCAACTCCGGACCGCGGGAGAGCGTGCCGTATTGGCTGGTGGTGGAATGGTGGGTCATCTGTCGGAAGAATCCGTTGCGGGCCATCGCCCCCATGATCTCCGCCGTCTCGCCGGAGGCGTACAGTTCCATGACCATCAACTCCGGCGAGAAGCCCAGTTCGACGCCCAGCTCGAAGCACTCCCGCATCCAGGCGGTCAAGACGGGCCATACCACCTGCTCGGCGAAGAGATCCAGTTCCGCTTCCTCACGGAAGGACGACTCGAAGACCCCGCCGCGCGTGCAGCCAATCCCCTTGCACAACGCCAATGCCCGCTGGCGCGCCTGGCCGCTCACATCCCGGTACACCGCGAACTGCGCGATGGCACCCTTGCCCCGCTCGAACAGCGTGCGCACCATGTTCCCAGTCATCCTCGGCGCGACCAGGACTACATCGGTATCCTCGGGCGGCGCGATCAATCCGTATCCCACGTTGTAGCCGCTTGCCCACACCAGGGTGTCTCCCTTGCGGATCCCGGCCAGAATATGCCTTTCCCAAAGGACCGGCTGGGACTCATCCGTGGTAAGAATCAGCAGCACATCGCCAGCGGCAGCCGCCTCGGTAATTGAAAGCGGCTCGAAGCCGTCCGCGACCGCCTGTTGGCGGTAACGGTCGTCGCGATTGCCGACGATCACCCTGACGCCGCTATCGCGCAGGTTCATCGCCTGCGCCCTGCCCTGATTTCCGTACCCGAGCACGGCCACGGTGTGTCCTCGCAGAGGTTCCAGCGAGGCATCGTCATCTTTCAGGAGTCTCATCGATTGTGCTCCCGTTTGGGCCTCCTACAGGACTTCCGGGCAGAAGCCTGGAAGGATATCGTGAAGCAGGCTCTGGTTGAAGGAGCCTTCCAGACGCTGCTTTGTACTCTATGCCACCTGCGTAGGCAATGCTTTGTCTCACCGCCGATCGTCAGGGCTCGATATGTTGTCCCGCAGAAGTGACTGGCGGAACGGGGGTTGCGGCGTGCTGAGGGCAGTCGTCACGCATCCATTGGCTGTACGTGGCATAGAGCGATTGGGCCAGTCTCTTGCCTGCCGCGTAAGGCATGGTGAGTTCCTCCGGATCTCGGGGGAGGCCGTTGCCCGCTAGCCACCCGAGGCATCATCCCTGGCAGCCCGCGGAGCAAGCCTGCCGCCGTTCACAAGGCGTCAGAGCGCCTGAAGTGCAAAACCCCTTACAGAGGTGCTATACTTGCCTCCGCAGTCGATCTATCCCGCGACAGAGCCGGCCGCACCCCCACCGGTTGCCGCAGGGTCTTCGTCTAAGAGTGCCTGGACTCGCTCCTCCAACAGCCTCGTCAGCGCCGCCGTCGCGTTCTTGCCTCGCTCGGCGCTCACGCGGATCGGCTCGCCGAACGTGACGGTCGCCGCGCGAGCACCCCGGAGGGTCGCAAAGGGCGTGCCGAGGGAATCCTCCTCGAACTTGTCGAGCGTCTCGGCGATCCGCTCGATGCTCGGCTGCTGGGCCACGTAGTCGCCCGGGTAACTGAACAGTTGCACTACCAAGAATACATCTTCCAGGTCTTCGTCGCACTGCTGTCGGGCCGGGTCGTCCCGTGGCAATTCCTGCAGGCGCGTGATCAAGCGCTGGCGCAGGGCCTTGACCCGCTCAGGGGCGGTCGAGGTAGCGAGATCGAGCCCGTGCCGGGCCTCGAGGCTGTTGAGAATGAAGTCGATCAGGTGGGCGATGCGCTGCGGGAGCGGCCCCTCGGAGGCCCGCCCCAGGAACTCGATCTCCTTCAGAGCCAAGGCCCCTTCGGCGAAGTGGTAGATGCGCTCGCGGAGTGTCAGGTCGGGGCGCGGGCGCCAGTAGATCGCCCGCTCCAACCGCTCCATCAGCTCCAGCAGCCCGGGCGTGGGGTCTTCGAGGTAGCGGAACTTGAGAGCACAGGGGATGCAGACGATGGGGCGCCGACCTTTGCGCGCGGCCAGGATGGCCATCGCCGCAGGTCCCTCACGAAACGGCGTGATGCGGTCGTTGACGTGGTAGACCTCGCCTTCGGGAAACACGACCAGCGGATACGGGCCCGCTTCGAGGATTTCGACGGCCTGACGCATGGCCTGTAGGTCGCTCCCCTCGCGATCGACGCTGAAGCAGCCATGCCGGCGCAGGACCCAGCCCGTGAACCAGTTGACGCTAGGGAAGACCTGCCAGGCCACCATAATGTACAAGGGGGTGCCCGCTTGGTCCGCGGCCTCATACAGGGGGAAGCAGTCGGCGTGACTGGGGTGATTGGGAGCGATGAGCACACCGAGGTTGTCCGCGATGGCCTGGCGCACGTGCTGGTGGCCGCGGACGTCGATTTGCCGGAGCCGCTCGGCCTTGCGCTGGTGGCGCTTGCGCAAGGGGCGAAAGAAGCGGATCCACCACGGGCTTGGTTTGGGCGACCACCATTGCGGCGGTTTCTGCAAGGGTAAACGGTTCATAAATGCTCCTTCGCGTTTGTCCTGTCCAAGCCTGCCGCGGCCTGGGACTGCGAGCAGTGCTGGGAGCGGGCGCGGAAAGTGGCCTCGGAAAGGGCGCGAAGGATCGTCTCGACGATCATCGAGGATTGCAGATCGAGGTCCTCGCACAGAACGTCGGCGTCCCGCTCGCCCGCCAGGGCGCGACGGATGGCCGCCACGAGCTTGGTCCAGCCGCGCGCTTCGAGGCCGGCAAGGAGGGACTCCAGTTTCTCGCGCTCTTCCCGGCGCTGCGTGGCGAGAACGCTCGCGACGATCAAGGGGGCGTGCTTCTGGAGTTCATATTTCGTGCCGGGGAAGCTGCGTTTGGCGTCGCGGGCCAGCCGGCGGTACTGGCGGGCCTGCGATTGGAGTTCCGCCTGAAGGCGGGCGTCGGAAGCGGCCTCGGCCTCCTTGCCGTCTGGGCCACCTCCGATGTCAGACCCATAGGTGTACCCTATTCCGGCATGGAGGCCGATATCATTTTGAACCGAAATCAGCCCTCAGCCGCACAGCCGAACCCCTGGATTCAACCTTTACCTGTTCCCCAAACAGTACTCTCATAACACCTGGTACAAAAAACGGGGGCGGCCCATTCGGACTCGCCGAAGTAACAGTAGATGTTCGTCAGATAGCGGAAAAGCGCCAGCATTTCTCGCTCCTCGCGGATCGCGATTCCGTGGTCCTTGCGGCGGCCGGTGGTAAGCACAGGTTGACCGGGCCACGTGACTTGGGTGAGAGAGGCTTGGCGGCGCGCTCCTCGCTCACGTGAGGACGGAGCGGACATCGATCTCCGGCAAGCCCGCGGCCTTGCGCGACGCGTGGAGTGCGGCCAAGGCCCGGCGATCCAATGCCGCTTCGGCAATGGACACCAGCCTCAGGTTTGGCAAGTGCGCTAGCGGAGTGAGGTCCGAAACCCGCGTGTCATCGAGGAAAAGCGTGTTCAGGTTGGTCAGCCCGGCCAGCGGAGCGAGGTCCGAAACCCGTGTGTTATTGAGGAAAAGCACCTTAAGGTTGGTGAGCCCGGCCAACGGAGCGAGGTCCGAAACCCGCGTGTTGCTGAGGAGAAGCGCTCCAAGGTTGCTCAGCCCGGCCAGCGGAGCGAGGTCCGAAACCCGCGTGCCATTGAGGAAAAGCCCCCCCAGGTTGGTCAGCCCGGCCAGCGGAGCGAGATCCGATATGGGCGCACCGTCGAGGTGGAGCACGTGCGCGTCGGAGCCCCTTACGGCGTCGATCAGCGCATCCCATGCCTCCTGAAGCCGGTCTCCCTTCACCGAGAAGATCGGAATCGCCAGCTCGCGCATGCTGTCAAAAGCCATCGGATCCATCTTCAGCAGGCGCTCGCAGCAGAGCCGGGTGGCCTGTTGGCGCATCCGCCGAGTGAAACCTGAGTGGGGGTCCGCGGCCAACTGGGCCGCCAAGGGGGCCAGTCCGAGGGCTTCGTCGCCGGGTTTCGCCACAAGACCGAAATCCTGGCCAAACAGCTTCTCGGCGACCGTCTCGGACCAGTCCTGCTTGTCGGCCAGTAACTCGAAGAGGAAGACCATCGTCTCGCGCCAGACGACTTGCCCGGCCCACCCGCGGAGAACCTCGTCACCAAGGACCCGCCTTGGGGAAATCAGTTGGTCCGCGAGGTAGACCGCGGCAAAGTACTCCTGGAACGAGAGGTGCATGAAGGCGAACTGCTCGGGTCCGCGGGGCAACAGCAGCCCACTCCGGCGGCCCACGTAATCCACAAAGGCCGCGGCCGCCTGCTCGTCCCGCGCGTAGCCGGATTGCTCCATGGCATCCGCCACCCAAGAGCGAACTTCGTGAGCGGCGGCGAGGACGTCGCTCGATTCCGCGCTCCGACGCTCTCCCGGCTCCTCCGAGCGGCGGCGCTGCATCTCGAACCCCACCCGCGCCAGCCACCGCTTCTTCTGCGCAAGCGGGTAATCCAACGACTTGATGCCGTAGAACTCGTCGATCGAGTGGAGGTAGGCCTGGGAGATGTCCTCAAACAAGAGCGCGCGCCCGTTAGGCAGGTAGGCCCGCACGCGGTGAACCAGGGCCATGATGGTCAACAGGTTGGGGATCCGCGCAAGCCGGGTAATGGTCGGCGACTTGAAGATGGCCTGAACCAGCGAATCCGCGCCCGTTTGACGCCGATGCTCGTCCGGCTCGCGCAGGGCGTACCAATTGTGGGCGAACCGAGCAATCTGCTCGTCGGAGAAGGGGAGCACGTAGACCGGCGCCAGAAATCGCGATGCCGCCTCGGCGTATTTCAGCTCTTTGTAGGCCATGAGGTCGCCCGCCAGCTCACCATAACCGACCCGGGCTGCCTCGGCCCGGTTTTCCTCTACGTTGGCCACGTAGTTGCTCCACACCTCACCATAAAGGACATGCCCAATGCGGGGCCCCACGAAGTGGAATGCAACATCGTCATAACCTACGATGCGGCTGGTCAGGAGCCATTTCGAGCGCGGATAGAGCGGAACGGCGCTTTCGAGGATCGCGCGACGAAGGCCCTCGCGGCAGCGGACGTCGCCAATCTCATCCAGCCCGTCCAGAAGCACGATCGCCTGCCCGGTGCCGAGGACCTGGGCCAGATCGTCTGGCCCGACCTCCTGCGGCCAGAAGGGCTGGTCCCGAAGTTGATCCAGAAGCTCCGCAAACGTGATCTCGGGGTGGACGCGGAAATCGCGGAGCACAATGGGCAAGGGGATGAGCCGGCCCAGGGCCTCCACCAGGGGGCCTTCGCGCCGCGAGGCGAAGGCCATAGTGACGTACTTCACCAGGGTGGACTTGCCCGACCCGGGATCGCCGAGCACGATCACGCGGCCTGGATCCGCCAGCAGGCCCTCGACAGAGAGGGTCTCGCCCGCTTCCGCCTCGGGCACCGGGCTGTGCCGCCGCGAGAGGTAGAGCGGCACGTAGAACTCATCGAGCGTCGCGTTCGGCTCGTCCTTGAGCGTCGGCAGCCCAAGGAAGCGGATGTACCAGAACGGGGCCCGCAGCGCATTGAGATACTTGATCCACCGCGGATCGTCCCAGGGGTTGAAGAACTGGTCCTTGAGCGGCTCGGGGCGCGAGAGGTCGGTGGAGAGGCCGGACACCGTGGTCACCCCTTGATCAGCAGGAAGTACCGGTCAAACTGCTCGTCGGTTGGCGGGTCGCCGCCGTGCCACTCGCGGATCAGTTTGGCCGCGTGCAAGACCCCTTCGTCCGCGGGGTCGAGAAATGCGGGCGAGTACTCGTAGGCCGGGGCTTCCGCCGTTTGCGAGGCGGCCGTCTCCCGGGCCTCCTCGGAAAGACGGAAGGGCTCAAGGGCCGCGTGCTTGCTCTTGCCGCTCTTGCAGAAATCGACCAGGGTCGGCCAGAACGCCCTGTCCGACTCGAGGATCCGGAAGACGTCGTTGGCGAAGACCTTCAGGTAGACGGCGATAAGCGCGAGTTCATGGTCCGACTCGTCGGCCGGGCCCGATGGCAGCACGTGGTTCAGGCGAGTGAGGTACTGGAGAAGGGCGTTGGTGAGAAACTTGATCTTGCGCGGGTTGCGGGGTAGCAGCTTGTGCTGCAAGATAAGGCGGACCCACGGGTCGTCGGGGTCCTCGGCTGCCGAAGGGCCGAGCAAACGGCGCAGGAGCGGCTCGGGATTCGCCAACAGAGGGACGGCGCACACCGACTGGCAGAGCTTGCCGAGGTAGTCGGCCGGGACTGCGCGACGGACGTTGCGCCAATCGAGCCCCAGGACGAAGACGCATTTCTTCAGGGAGAGGTACAGCTTCAGCGCTTCCAGTAAGTGGAAGGCCGCCGG
>CAYGZA010000154.1:0-15081 GCA_964354135.1 uncultured Planctomycetaceae bacterium | reverse complement strand
AGCACGCGCTTGATGTCGGTGGCCGTCAGGGCGATCGTCGCAGCCAGCAGAAGGGTAACGCAACCGACGCACGCAATCACCAGCAACACCTCCGGCGCGAACACCGGATAGAACCGTCCCACGAGGTACACCCCGGCGGCCACCATCGTGGCGGCGTGGATCAGGGCGCTGACGGGCGTGGGGCCTTCCATGGCGTCGGGCAGCCACACGTGCAGCGGGAACTGGGCGCTCTTGCCCACGCAGCCGCAGAAGATGCCCAAGCCCACCACGAGCAAGAGCGAGTATCCCATCCCCTGCTCGTGCCAGCGGGGAAATCGCTTGGCGATTTCCGCCTCGGCGGCCGCCGAATTCGGCGCGTGGCGGTAGATGGCGTCGATCTGTTGAACCTGGCTGAAGATGCCCTGCTGCGCGACCTTCCCATCCCGGTCCGTGCTGCCGGCGAAGGAAAACGTTCCCAGCCCGCCCCAGATCGCCATCAGGCCCACGATCATCCCGAAGTCGCCCACGCGGTTGACGATGAAGGCCTTGTTGGCCGCGTTGGAGGCGCTCGGGCGCTCAAAGTAGAAGCCGATGAGGAAATACGAGCATATACCCACCAGCTCCCAGAAGACGAACACCATCGCGACGTTGCCGGCGATCACCAGCCCCAACATGCTGAAACAAAAGAGCGACATGTACTGGAAGAAGCGGTGGAAGCGCCCGCGCCGCTTGAGCGCCCGGCCGTCGCTCGTCGTCACCAGCGGGTCGGTCACCTCGTGCAGCTCTTCGTGCATGTAGCCGAACGAGTAGACGTGGATGCACGTGGCCACCAGCGTGACCATGATGAACATGGCGAGGGTCAGGGCGTCGATGTAGTAGTCGAGGCCGATCTTCAGGGAGCCGAACTCGCCCAGGGTGTAGAGTTCGCCGGAGAGAGATCGAACGGTTTGAGCGGGCGCGTGCTCCTCGACGGCGTGGCCGGCGTGCTGGCTCGACGTGCTCGGAGGCGTGGCGAGCCAGACCGCCAACGCAATCGCGGAAAGGACGAAACCGATCCCGATGGCCCCGGTCGCGACGTATCCCGCCCCGCGGCCTGCCTTGCCCATGCGCGGGCCGAGAAAGAGAATCAGCCCAAACGAGGCCAGCGGCAAGAGCCACGCGGCAACCAGCAGAATCGGAAGTAATCGGGCAGGGTCCATCAGCCTTTGAGCTCATCCCCTTGGTCCACGTCGACGGTGGCGTGCGCGTTGTAGAACGCCAGCGCGATGGCCAGGGCCACCGCGGCCTCTGCCGCCGCAAGCACGATCACGAACAAGGCAATCAACTGCCCGTCCAGGCCGATCGCCACCGCTCCCTCGCCCCGCAGCACGTGACTGCCGAAGGCGACGAAGTTGATGTTCGCCCCGTTGAGCACCAGCTCGATCCCCATCAGCACCCCGACGGCGTTCCGCTTGGCGGCCATGCACACGATGCCGCACACGAAAAGGACGGCCCCGACAACGAGGTAATGTGCCAGGCCGATGGGTTGGGTGAGCAAGTTCATAGCGGGCAGTAGGCAGTCAAGGTCGGAGCCGGGCCGTGTCGGCGGGATCAGCCGCTCGCCGTCTGGCCCGGGCCAGGTAGGCCGCCCCGATCAACACGACCACCAAGTGTATGGAAACCACCTCGAACGCCAGCAGGTATCCCGACATACCGGCGCGAAGCGCCGCATCGTTCTGTTCCAGCTTATCCACGCGGACGCCGATCAGGCCCAGACCCAGCGGGGCGGCGGTCGGCTCCGTCGCCTCGACCCCGGCCGTGGGGCGCCCCTTTCCGGCCCAGCGGTCGACGTTCAGTGCGGCCTGCAACAGGACGGCCAAGAGCGAGCCGCCCGCCAAGCCGGCCAGCACCCATTGCCCGCGCGGGGTCTTCATGTTCACCAGCGGCCCCCGCGCGGTGAGCATCACGCCGAAGGCCAAGAGGACCAGGGTGCCGCCGACGTAGATCATCAGTTGCAGGGCCCCGAGAAAATCGGCCCCGGCCAGGAAAAACAACCCGGCCACGCCGCCCAGGGAAAGCACCAGATAGAACGCCATCCGCACGATGTTCCCGGAGATCACCACGGCCAGGGCGAACCCGCAGGACATCAGGGCCATGAGCAGGAAGAAGAGCGAATGCCAGTTGATGCCCATGCCTAGCGTCCTCCGATTCCCGCCGCGGTGACGATCGCCGCCGGACCGCCGCCGACGTCCACGGCGGGCCGGCCGCCGAAGACCGCGTCCAGGGGTTGCGCATAGACCCACCACATGGCCCCGAGGAACATCGCCGCCGCCAAGGGCGTGCAGTATTTCCAGCAGACCGCCATCACCTGGTCGATCCGCAGCCGGGGCAGGCTCCAGCGGAGCCACATCATGAACGCTACCCCGGCCGTACACTTCAGCAGCATGTTGCACATCCCGAGGAAGTTGCCGAGCCAGCCGGCCAGGGGATGCACGTCGTGGGTCAGTCCCAGCCAGTGGGCAATCGGGATCGGCCCGTTCCAGCCGCCCAGGAAGAGGATCGCGGCCAGCCCGCTGACGGCGAACATCGCGGCGTACTCCGCCATGAAGAAGATGCTCCAGCGGAATCCGGAATACTCGGTCATGAACCCGGCCACGAGCTCGCTCTCTGCCTCGGCCAGGTCGAAAGGCGCCCGGTTGACGCTCGCCACCGCGCAGGTGAGGTACACGAAGAAAGTCACGAAGATGAACGGGTCGTGGAAAATCAGCCAGTGGGTGAACCAGCCTGCCTGGAGGTTGCCGATCTCGACCAGGTCCATCGTCCCGGCGACCATCACGGGGATCACCGCACAGAAGGCCATGGGGACTTCGTAGCTAACGACCTGGGCGGCCTCGCGCATCGCCCCGAAGAGCGACCACTTCGACCCCGAGGCGTAGCCGCCGAGGATCACTCCCAGGACCTCCAAGCCGGCCACGGCGAGGATGAAGAACACCGCGGAGTTCAGGTGCTGCGCGACCCAGCCGTCGGCAAACGGCAACGCGAGATAGACGCTGAAGGAGGCGCAGAAGCTGATGTACGGGGCGGCCCGGAAGAGGAGCCGGTCGGCCGCTTTGGGGATGATATCCTCTTTGCAGATGAGCTTGATCCCGTCGGCGACGGACTGGAGCCATCCGAAGCGGCCGCCCACCCGGGTCGGCCCGAGCCTGTCCTGCATCCGGCCCGCTGCCTTGCGCTCCAGCCAGGTGAAGGCCGCCGCGGCCAGGAGCGCCAGCCCCAGCAGCAGCGCCACGTGGACCAGCGCGGCGATGCCGTACGCCAAGGAAGGGGACAGAAACTGCTTCAGGTGCTCCGCCACGTGTCGATCCTAGCGATGGACGTTTCTCACCGGTCGATCTCCCCCAGCACGATGTCCAGCGAGCCGAGAATCGCCGGCACGTCGGCGATCAGGCAGCCGCGGCACAACTCGGAGATGACCGAGAGGTTGCAGAAACTGCTGCTGCGGGCCCGGGTGCGCCAGGGGATCGCCTGGCCGTCGCTGACGACCATGAAGCCCATCTGCCCTTTGGGGGCCTCGGTCTCCAGGTAGGCCTCTCCTTTGGGCAGCTTCTGCATCAGGCGGATCGGCTCGCCGATGCCGCCGGAAGCGCGGCGGTATCGGTCGATCGCCTGCCGCACGAGGCCGATCGACTGCACCACCTCCAGCATCCGCACGTAGAAGCGGTGCCAGCAGTCGCCCAGCACGGCGATCTTCGGCACCGGAGGATACTTCTGATCCTGCGGATAGCGGCCGCCGACCTCGGCGATCACCTCGAACCGGTAGCCGTCGTACGTCTTCGTGTACCAGGGATCGCCGTCGCGGCGGAGGTCCCAGTCGACCCCGCTTCCCCGCAGCACCGGGCCGGTGCAGCCGTAGTCAACCGCCATCTCGGGCGGCAGCACCCCGACCCCGGCCGTGCGGCGGATGAAGATCGCGTTGCTGGTGAGCATGGCGTGCAGCTCGTCGATCACCGGGTCGAACTGATCGAGGAACGCTTCGCACTGCTCGATCCAGCCGGGCGGCAAGTCGGCCGTGGCCCCGCCCACGGTGAGGTAGCTGTACGTCAGCCGTGCCCCGCAGGCCAGCTCGAAAAGGTCGACGATCTTCTCCCGCTCGCGGAAGCAATACATATAGGGCGTGAAGCTGCCGAGGTCCAAGCCGTAGGCCGAGACCGCCACCAGATGGCTGGCAATGCGGTTCAGCTCGGCGATGATGATCCGCAAGTGCCGGCCCTTCTCCGGCACCTCCAGCCCGAGGAGCTTCTCCACCGCGAGGGCCCAACCGAGATTCATGTTCATCCCGGCCAGGTAGTCCATGCGGTCGGTATAGGGAATCCACTGCCGCGGCGTGACGTTCTCGCCGATCTTCTCCGCGCAGCGGTGCAGGTAGCCGATCTGCGGCGTGACCTCCAGGACCACCTCGCCGTCGGTCCGAAGCACCAGCCGCAGCACCCCGTGGGTGCTGGGGTGTTGCGGGCCCATGTTGACCAGCATCTCGTCCGTGCGGACGTCGAACTCCGCCAACCCGGGACCGTCGCGCTCGGAGGATGTGCGTTCTCCTGCCATCGCCCTATCTCGCCCGGATCCCGTGGTATTCGAGCGGCATCTCGTAGTCCTTGCGCAGCGGGTGGCCTGCCCAGTCTTCCGGGCAAAGGATCCGCCGCAGGTCCGGGTGGCCCGCGAAGCGGACGCCGGAAAGGTCGTACACCTCGCGCTCGTGCCAGTTGGCCGTGCTCCAGAGGTGGCTGACCGTCGGCACTTCGGGGAGCCGGCCTAGGGCGCCGTCTTTCCACCGCGGCAGCATCACCTTCAGCACGAGCCGGTGCTTGTGTGCCAGGCTCGACAGGTGATAGATCACCTCCAGGTGCGGCTCGCACTCCAGCTTCCTCTTGGGATCGACCTGGACGTAATCGACGGCCGTGATGCAATGGAGGAGGTTGAATCGCAGGTCCGGATCGTCGCGGAGATAGCGGCAGATTTCCGGCAACGCCTCGGCCGAGACCACGACCCAGGGATCGAGCGCTTCCAGGTTGCCGCCGGCGACCGCGGGGCCGAACCGCTCCGAAATCCGTTGCACGATGGTCTGCACCTTCATGGGACGTCGCTCTACCGGACCATCGCGGCCACCGACACGGGCAGAGGGTTTTCGACCGTTCCTTCCGGCTGCCGCGGCAGGGCGCGGACCCAGTCCAGGTCTCCCCGCCTCCAAACGTAGGCAAAACCGACCAGCAGCACGCCGAAGAACACCGCGATGTCCGCCATGGCCATTCCCGCCAGGCGCCGCGCGGCGGTCTCAATCGCCCGGGAGTTCGCTTGCGGGCTCGCGGTCGGGTCCGGGACCCGCGGCTCCCTGACTGCCAAGTCGTTCAGGCGTTTCTCCGCCGCCTTGCTTAGCCTTACCGCGGGCGCCGACGTTGGCGACGTCGGCTCTGGCGCAGCAGCCTGCACCAGGTCGGGCTCGTGCGCCAGTTGGGCCGCTTTTCCGAAGACCGTGGCCCACGGAAAGAAGAACGCCACCTCAACCTCGAAAATGAGGAACACCAGGGCGACGACGTAGAACCGCAGGTCGAACTGCACGAAACCGGACCCGATCGCCGGCTCCCCGCACTCGGAGGTCTCCAGCTTCGCGGGTTGCGGTGCCCGCGGACGCAAGAGCCGCCCCACCAGCAGGGCACCGAAGAGAAACAGGAAACCCGCTCCTGCGAAGAGAATCAGGTAGCCGACGATCGAGATGGCAGTCATCGCGTGCCCGTCGCAGGGTTGCGTCGCTTCGGAAACCGATCATTGTAGGGGCTGCGACTCGATTTGCAACCCGCGGGCCCTACCCCCCCGACTCGGCCTGTCCGTCGGCAAAGCCGTCACCCGCCCCGATGCCCATGGCCAGCGGCTGCCTGCCGCGATAGCCGGCGTCCAGCTCGTGCCAATAGAGGATTTCCGGCTCGCCCAGCTTCCAGCACAAGTACACCCGGCGGCCGTCCATCACGCTCACGAAGTCGACCAGCCCCTCGGTCGCGCTTTTTGGCTCGACCCCCAACTGCCGCAGCTCCTCGATGTACTCCTGCAAGCGGCGGGTGTCTTTTTTCAGCTCTTCCTCGATTTGGGCCAACTCCTCCTGATAGGGATCCTGCGGGCGCGGCTGGCGGCCGCTGTTCAAGAGCAATAACCGCTGGCGGCGATCGTAGACGTCTCGCGACAATGCCGCCAAATCGGCCACGATGGCCCTCACCAAGGGCAACGTGGCGTTGGCCTCCTGCACGGTGAATACCCTGACGGGTTGCGATGGCTGCCGCGGCATCGGTCGACGTCTCCCGGGTCTATGCGTGGATACTTCCCCAATTCGTCCGAAACAGGACCGTCTTCCCGACCGCCTACTGATTGGGCCCTTCATGGACCGGCTTGGCGATGAGCTTCGAGAGGGCGACTGCCGTCGGGTTCAACGTCGCCCGACCCCAGGCAATCTCCAGCGGGAGACGGGAATAGTCCACCAAACACCCGTCCCGGCTGTAGTTGCTCAAGTCGTGCGTCGAACCCATGAAAATGCAGTCCACAGGGCACGATTCCGTGCACAGGGCACAGAACATGCACTTGGTGTAGTCGATCACGAAACTGGTGACCCGGAACCCCTTGCGCCCCTCGACCCGCTCTTTGCCGATGTAGATGCAGTCCACCGGGCAATCGCGGGCGCATCGCTCGCAGGCGATGCAAGTGCTGAGGTCAAAACGGTGAAAGCCGCGGTACCGGCCCGCCACCGGAACCGGCAGTTCCGGATACTCGAAATGCTCCGTAAAGGTTTTGCGCGAGGGATGATAGGTCCTAATCCAATAGCGCACCGTGACCCATAGGGCCGCCAGGACGGTATACACCACGTGCGCGATGTTGCCGAACCAGCGACCCAGCCCTCGCCCACAATTCGCAAACCACCTACCCATCGGCCGTTACTCGTTTCCTTCCCGGCGTGCTTGCCCTGAACTCCCGTTTCACCTCCATCTTTCAAGGCCACGGCGAAACTGTCAAGCCAAAGGAGGATTTGGCGAGGCGAGTTGGCCGAAAAGACCTTCCGCACGAACCCCCAAACCGGCCGGAAGCTCCGAATCGGCCGCGGCCGGTCGAGACCCGATCGCCGCGCGGGCTGAGTCCTTTTCAGAACCGGCCATCGTGCCGCCCTGACAAGACGGCTACCCCCCTACTCACCCACAAAAGGTGGCATGGTATCCGACGATTATACATAGCAAAGGCCAACCTGTCCGAATAGTGGTTGGCACCTCCCCTATGTTTACTGGATCTCCTACGGATGCGGCTCATCACTCCCGATGCCGTCCATTCGTTCTATGTGGCTTGAGCAAAAGGACTTGCAACGATTCATTGCCCATTCCATGGGATGCACCATGGCCACCAGAATGAGCGTTTTACCGGAATAGGGGAGTTTTTCGTTTTTGAGCCGGCCGGACGCGCAGAAGGGCCCAGAACGTCCTAAACTTGCTTGACTGGACACAATGGGTAGCGTATGTTGAATTGAGGTGGTTCCGGTGCGCACACCCGCAGGAAGATGGTATCGGGATTTCGCGCACGTACGCTCCCGGCCGGAGCACGAAGGAACTTAGGATGTTGGTACTATCCCGTAAGAAGAACGAGAGTATTGTCATCAATGATGACATTATGATCGTCGTCGTCGAGATCCGAGGGGACAAAGTCCGCCTGGGAATCGAGGCCCCGAAAGAAGTGCCGGTCCACCGTCGCGAGGTGTTCGACGCCATTCATCGCAACGAGACGGCCGCCGGAAGCAAGGCGAAGGAGAAGGAGCCGGGCACCCCCGACGCCGCCCAGACGGCCGGCGATCCCTAGGACATTTTCCCACCCCCGGTGGCATCGCACCCGCCTCGTCGCCCCGGTCTCTTCCACGTCAGCCCCCATTCAGCCGTCGAGTTGACGGTGCGTCTCGAGCGGGCTCATTCCTCGCCCACGCCTTGACGAATGCCTGCTCCCCGGATACACAGGGGGGTGGATTGTCGCTTGCCCGCCATGGGGCCCCGTCGTCTAACCAGGTTAGGACACAGGCCTTTCAAGCCTGTAACACGGGTTCAAATCCCGTCGGGGTCACTGGGAAAAGGATGAATTATGAAGGATGAAGGATGAATGAGCGATAGCGCGAACTCCCCGATTCATCCTTCATCCTTCATCCCTCATCCCTCTACGTACGACGCTCTGCTCCTCATTTCTTTCGGCGGGCCGGAGCGCCGCGAAGACGTGCTCCCCTTCCTGGAAAACGTCCTCTCCGGCAAGAGAGTCCCCCGCGAGCGAATGCTGGAGGTCGCGGAGCGCTACTATCTGTTCGACGGCGTCAGCCCGATCAACGAGCAGAACCGGGCCCTTCTTCGGGCGGTGATTGCCGAATTGAATGCCCACGGGCCGCCGTTGGCCGTCTACTGGGGAAACCGGAACTGGCATCCCCTCCTGCCCGACGTCGTCCGGCAAATGGCCGACGACGGCGTCCGCCGCGCCTTGGCCTTTGTCACTTCCGCGTTCGGTTCCTTCTCCGGCTGCCGCCAATACCGGGAAGACGTCGAAACGGCGCGGCAAGCGGTCGGGCCGCGGGCCCCGCAAGTCGACAAGCTTCGACTGTTCTACAACCACCCGGGCTTCGTCGAGCCCTTGGCCGAGCGGGTGGCCGCCGCACTGGAAGAGGTCCCTGCCGAGCGGCGTCAGGCGGCGCGGCTCGTGTACACCGCGCACAGCATCCCCGTCTCGATGAGCGAGCACTGCTCGTACCAACACCAGTTGCGCGAGGCGTGCAGGCTGGTGTCGGAGCGGGTCGGGCGGACGGAATGGGACTTGGCATACCAAAACCGAAGCGGCCCGCCCCAGCAGCCTTGGCTCGAGCCCGACGTCCGCGACCACCTGGTCCACCTGCACGAAACCACCGACGTCCGCGATGTGGTGATCGCCCCCATCGGGTTCCTGAGCGAGCATATCGAGATCATCTACGACCTGGACGTCGAGGCGGCCGCGCTGTGCGAGAATCTCGGCATCCGTATGGTTCGGGCGGGCGTGGTGGGCACCCACCCCCGGTTTGTCACCATGATTCGGGAACTGATTCGAGAACGAGTTGACGAACATCCGAATCGCCTTGCGCTCGGTTCCATGGGTCCCAGCCCGGACGTTTGCCCACCCGAGTGCTGTCCGCCCCGCCGGGCCACATAGCTCGCAGGCTGGCCATGGCCTTCTAATCTCTTGAGCGACAACGACTTACAACAATCCACAGCCGTCCCCTTGACAAGATGATATCATTATAATATCCTTACGATATACGAACGCGTTCCACTTCTCTGGAGGTCTAACCATGACCCGCGAAAAACCGATCCGCGTCGTCAATGGCTGGGCGTTTCTCCCGGTGACGATCGCCCTGTTCGCCGGCTCAATCGCCCTGGTCGTCTGGCCCGTCCTCTTGGCGGTCGATGCCGCAAGGCTCAACACGATGCCCAACTGGTGGACCTTCAGCGGGTTATTGATCGGGGCCGGGCTGGCGTTCGGCCTGGGGCTCTTGTCCTGCTTCGGGTTTTTTACACTCCAGCCGAACGAGGCCCGCGTGCTGATCCTCTTCGGCGACTATCGTGGGACCGTCCGCACGAGCGGCTGGCACTGGACCAATCCGCTGAACAACAAGTTCCGCATCTCGCTCCGTGCCCGGAACCTCGAGGGCGAGAAGCTTAAGGTGAACGACAAGCGGGGCAACCCGATCGAGATTGCGGCCGTTGTCGTGTGGCGAGTCCAAGACACCGCCGAGGCCGTTTTCGACGTCCAGCACTACGAGCAGTACGTCAAGGTCCAGAGCGAATCGGCGGTGCGGCACCTGGCCAGCCAATACGTCTACGACCAGGGGGAGGAGAACGAGATCACGCTCCGCAGCAACTGGGAGGAAGTGGCCGGCGCGCTTCAGAAAGAGCTTCAAGAGCGAGGCGCCAAGGCCGGCGTGGTGATCGACGAGGCCAGGCTGACCCATCTGGCCTATGCGCCGGAGGTGGCCGGCCTGATGCTCCGCCGCCAGCAGGCCGAGGCCATTATCGCCGCCCGGCAAAAGATCGTCCACGGGGCGGTGAGCATGGTCCAGATGGCGCTTCGCGAATTGACCGAGAAAGAAGTGATCCAACTGGACGAGGAGCACAAGGCCACCATGGTGAGCAACCTTCTGGTCGTGCTCTGCGGCGAGCACGACGCGCAGCCGATCATCAACGCGGGAACGCTCTACGCCTGACGCGAGTTTGTTGGCATGAAGTCGCGGAAGTCCTTCCTGCTGCGCATCAGCCCCGAACTCTACGAGGCCCTCGAGGCCTGGGCCCAGCACGAGCTCCGCAGCGTCAACGGACAGATCGAGTACCTGCTCAAGGAGGCGGTGCGCAGGCGCGGGCATGTCATTGGTGAGGAGGGCAGGCCGGTTGCCCAGGGCAATGCGACCGACGAGTCACGCGAGACCTGAGCGTACCGCGCAGCCACCACTTGCGTCCCGTCTTGCAGGGCGCGGCATGCCGAGGATACACTGCGGCGTTCGACCATTCCCCCTCAACGGCTGCCGTGGCACCATGGAGCTGCGCCCCCTCGGCAATACCGGGATCGCGATTTCGCCGGTGGCCTTCGGCGCTTGGCCGATTGCCGGCTTGACCAGCCCGGGCGTCAACGACGAAGAGAGCATCGCCACGATCCGCGCCTGCTTCGATCTGGGAATCAACCACGTCGACACCGCCTACTGCTACGGCCGCGACGGCGAGAGCGAGCGGCTGCTGGCCCGGGCACTCCGCCGGCGGCGCCACGAGATGGTGATCGCAACCAAGGGCGGCCTGCACTGGGACGCCGAAGGCAAGCAGGCCCACGATGCCTCGCCGGCCGCCCTCCGTCGGGAGTGTGAAGAGAGCCTCCGGCGGCTGCAAACGGACTGTGTCGACCTCTATTACCTGCACGCCCCGGATCCCAAGGTGCCGGTGGCCGAATCGGCCCGGGCCTTGAAGGGGCTGATGGACGAAGGCAAGACCCGGTTTGTCGGCGCGTCGAACCTGACCGTCGCACAACTGGAGGAGTTTGCCGCGGTCTGTCCGATCGCCGCCTATCAGCCGCCGTACAACATGCTCCAGCGGCAGATCGAGGCCGACGCCCTCCCCTGGTGCCGGGCGCACAACGTCGCGGTGCTGGTGTATTGGCCCCTCATGAAGGGCCTTCTGGCCGGAAAACTCCGCCGCGACCAGACCTTCGCCGGCGACAGCCGCCATAAGTACCCCATGTTCCAGGGCGAGGAGTATCAGAAGAACCTGGACCTCGTGGAGAAGCTGCGGGCAGTCGCTACCGAGAGCGGCCGCACGGTGGCCCAACTGGTGATCAACTGGACGATCCACCAGCCGGGGATCACCACCGCGCTTTGCGGGGCGAAGCGACCGGATCAGCTCCGCGAAACGGCCGGCGGCGCCGGGTGGAGACTCACTGCCGAGCAGCTCGCGGCTATCGACCGCGCCCTTGCCGAGCGCGGCACGCCGCTTGCAAGGGCGCCGGTCTGATCGGAACGACGTCGGTTGTCAAACCTCAGCGGCCGTGCGGCGCATTCCAGTTTTGCAGGCCCCCGCCCAGGCTCACATCGGCCACCTCGCTACGACTCTTATCCTTGATCTTCTGCTCACCGCCCACTAATCTTTACCCAACCGAAACACCGCACCCACGATTCCCACAATTTCCGATCTCGCCCTTCTGTGTCGCTTGCCGCATTGATCTCTTGGTGTATTGTTTCCTGGATCAAGGAGTGGAAACCATGCCCAGGATCCCGGCGGCGTTGGCCGTGTTGTGTACGGTTGCCTGTTGCATCGGATTCAACGCAGCCCGCTATCCCGTAGTCTGGGAAATGCTCAAGCAATCCGGCCAGCCGCTGCAACCCGTCAAGTCGGCGTCGAGTGCAGGGCCGGCAATCGCGAAGGCAGTTCTCAAGCCGAGCAACTCCCCGCCGAGCACATCCAAGGTGGTCAAAAAGGAGGCCGCGGCCAAGAAGGAAACCAAACCGCCTGCGCCCGAGGGGGAATACTGTACTGCGGACGGGGTCTGCCGGATCAACGGGGCCCCTGAGCCGCCGCGCAAGATGGACGCCGCGGGAGAGCGCAACGGAAGCCCATCGACCTCGCCGGCTGCCCCGGCCCAGGAGGCTCCGGTCGAGGCAAAACCTGGTGGGAAGTACGCGTCGTTGCCAATGATGCCGCCGCCGGAGCTGGCCCCCGTACTCCCCGCCGCAGCGCCCAAGCCGGCACCGCCGCCACCACCGCTGTCGAACAAGCCCGCTCCCCTCGCCGGACGGCTGGTGCCGGTCCCCGATGCCGCGCCGCCGAATCCGAAGACCCTCTCGGCCCTCGACCCGTCGCGAAAGCCCCCATCCGTGACCGGCCCGAGCGATCCCGCGGGTCCGCAGGTCCGGCCTTTGCCGCCGGCGGACGAGGTCGCCACCGCAGCAAGCCCCGCAGGATCGGAGGCCGTCGGAGACTCGGTCCCGTTCTACCCGACGACGGGCTACCCGGTCGTCGACGTCACTCGCCTGCGACCCGGCCAGCCCGGCAGCCTCACGCCGGTCGCACAGTAAAGGAAGTGCCGGTGCGTTCTTGCGGGCGGCAGCCAACTGCTGTTCCAGCAAGGTAGGTTATGCTTCAGCATAACGCTTCATGCCGCGCCTCACGCTATCCGACTTTGCGGGGTGTTATACCATTAACGCCAAGAATCTGCGCATGCCGCGCAGCCTTCCGAAGTCTTGGAGACTTCGGAAGGCTCTTTCATTGCGGCTTCGCTGCGATAGGCTGAAGCATAACCTACGCGCCTTGCGCGTCAGGGTTGGGCCACGACGACGTCCACGCGGGCGGCGTAGCCAAGTTGCCGGAGCAACCGCTCGCAATCTTCCCACGTCAAGCCAAACGCGCGAACGTCTGCCACTCCCAGGCGGGAAATGACCGCGGAGAGGGCCCCGACGTCCTGCTCCGCAAAGTCCCCGTCGAGCATGGCATTCTCCGCCCAGTCCACCAATTGCGCGAGTGCGATTTCGTGGTGGAGGTAACCGGCAATCTTGTCCGCAACCGTCTGTTTCGTAATCACCATGTGCTCATCCTATACTCTCTGGTGACCCGGCACGTCCAGCCGATAGCGACGGCCACCGCCGGGCAGGTCGTCCCATTGGCCGAACTTCTTTTCGTTCTGCGTCCGCGTGCTCACCGGGTGGAACCCTCAACGATCTTGATCTCGTCCGGCGTCAGCCCGTAGAGGGCATCGACACGCTGGTCAATCTCCCGCTCCAGGGCCGACACGTCCGCCGCCGGGTCAGCCCGCTTCGCCGCCAACACCCGCTCCGCCAGTGGCGAACTTGCCTTGGCCGCGGTCTTCACGGGCTGACAAACAGCCCGTGGCGCCCAACAAGGTAGGTTATGCTTCAGCATAACGCTTTATGCCGCGCCTCACGCCATGCGAGTTTGCGGGGTGTTATGCTGAAGCATAACCTACTGCACGGACAGACGTTGAAGAATCGCTCCTGGTCGCACCCGAGGCGCTGGTTGCCGCCCCCTCGACCCCCGGCTAGCCTCTCTCTGTTCCGGTGTTGCTGTTCTTGGGAACCCGGGCCTTGACCGCGGCGGTTATGGGTGACCCCACTTCGTGCCACGGCGCGAGACAAGCCCTAAACTGAATTTTTAGAGTCTGACCCCGCCTCTCCCCCACCGTCAACCGACTCGCCGCCGCCGTGGTGTGCATCGCCTAGTTAGATGGGATTGGTGGTGTTGTCACGTTCATTGAGAGCGTGGAAAACCCGTTCGTACTTTTCACGGGTTTCGCGATCCATTCCAGCCCAAGGGCCTTCCCACCGGACGCATGATTCAAGCGATCCGGGCGTCACTTTGGATCGCTCAACGACGACAATCTTCGAAAGCTCCAAGTAGCGCTTCGCGACCGGTTGAGGTTCGCCATCCTGCAGGAAGTAACAATTGAGTAGAACCCTTGAACAAGTCGGCAACTGCTCGATGATCGCCTTCATGTTTGGGCGTTTCCAGTAATCAGCATACGTCGCAAACCAGAAGATGATTCTCGAAACAACAGCTTCCGTCTCTTGGCCGAACTCTTCAGCGATCATCGAATCCGCGTGATCTGAAACGCCGCGTTCACCGGGGAACAGCAGAAGCGTGAATCGATCGAGTTCCTCGCGGACGACGCTGAGGATGATGTTTCCATTGCGGTCAATGTAATCGCCGAAATTCCATGCCCGGAATAGTTGATACGCTTCCTTGGCAGCGCGTTGAGTGCGAAACACCTGCCCAAACACGAAGGTCTTAACGCCTCTATAATCCTCGACGCCCCACAACGAGGCGAGTTTGTTTTCGATTACGTAATCGCTGGGCAGCGGCATCAGATGGACTACTCGAGCGTAGAATCGAATTCGCTCCAAGGCTAGGTTCAGCACTACCAGGACCAGGCCGATCGGACCAGCAATCATCGGCGATAGCGTGGTGAATCCGACGATGACCCCTGCGCCCGTAGCGAATCGCACGCCCCACTTGAGAACTCGCTGCCACGCGATTGATACCCGAGGTGTCATGGTAATCGGTTTCTGGGGCCCCACCATCTAACGTGTAGGGTTTTATCGCGTCGTCGCGCAGCGATGGGCGATAAAACGTCGTGGAACTGGGCAGCCGAGCGTCACCGGCGCTCCATGCGTCCTGTTGTTGGGGATTGTATCAAACGGGGGGAGAAATTGGTAGCGCGCCAGAAGGGTGCGGCGGGAGCACCGGCGAGGCATTGGGAAGTCGGAAGTCGGGAGAAGGGGGCTTTCAGCTATCGGCTTTCGGCTTTCCTGAGCCGGACCCGCTTTTCCCTAGCCCAGGCGTTTACGCCTGGGACGAAGGGCGCCGAGGCCATTGTCGGCCCCTTGAGGAGCCGCCGCGGCGCGAGTCCGCGCCCGGAAGGGACAAGACGAATGGAATCGGGGATTCTCTCGGTCCCAGGCGTAAACGCCTAGGCTAGGGAAACTCTTGTTGTCCAGCAGCGAGCGCGCCGCGGGGCGAGAAAACCGATCCGCTCACCAAAATGGCCCAAGAA
>CAYGZA010000153.1:0-15137 GCA_964354135.1 uncultured Planctomycetaceae bacterium | reverse complement strand
CGACCGGTGCATCGATCTCTTCGCCCAGTACGCCCCCAACATCAAGGACCTGATCCTCAAGCGCCAAGTGCTCACGCCGCTCGACCTGGAGCGGACCTACGGGCTGACCGGCGGCAACATCATGCAGGGGGCGATGAGCCTGGATCAGCTCGGGCCGATGCGGCTCGATTACGGCACCCCGGTCCGCGGACTGTACCTGTGCGGCGCGGCGACGCACCCGGGCGGCGGCGTGATCGGCGCCTGCGGCATGAACGCCGCCCGCAGAATCCTCCGCGGGTGACTCCCCCCGGCTTGGATTCCCTCTTGGGATCGGGTAGGCTGTTGACTGACGTTGCGTGCTTCCGGGAGGGCGAGGCTCCGACCGAGCCGGGCAAGGAGCCAAGGTTGGCAACCGCAGATGCGGCTCGGCAGGAGCCTCGCCCTCCCGGGGCCTCGCCCTCCCAGAGTGTGAAACCTTGTTTAGTCGATGGAGATCGAATCATGAAACGTCGTGAGATGCTGAAGCTGTCCGGTGCGGCGATCCTGGGCGTGTCGGCGTTCCCGCTGGGCTGGGCCCGGGCCGCCCAGAAGAAACAGAAAATCCTCTACTTCACGCGGAGCGTCGGCTTCCAGCACTCCCCGGTCGCCCGCAAGAGCAAGGACGAGCTGAGTTTCTCGGAGAAGCTGCTGACGGAAGCGGCCGAGAAGCACGGCGTGGAGGTGGTCTGCTCCAAGGACGGCACGATCTTCGACGGCGAGCTGGACCAGTTCGACTGCTTCGCCTTCTACACCTGCGGCAACTTGTTCGATCCCAAGTCGGTCGACGAGTTTCCCCCGATGACCCCCGCCGGCAAGCAGAAACTGCTGGACGCGGTCGCAGGCGGCAAGGGTTTTGTGGGCTTCCACTCCGCCTCCGACAGCTTCCACTCGAAGGGCAAGCAGTCCGAGAACCAGACCGAGCTGGACCCGTACATCGCCATGCTCGGTGGCGAGTTCATTGTCCACGGGCGGCAGCAGAAGGCCAAGATGAAGGTCGCCTCGCCCCAGTTCCCCGGTCTGGACGGCGTCGAGGATTTCGAGCTTCTGGAGGAGTGGTACGCCCTGAAGAACTTCGCCAAAGACCTTCACGTGATCCTCGTCCAGGAGACCGAGGGCATGGTGGACGACTGCTACCAGCGCCCGCCCTTCCCGGCCACGTGGGCCCGCAAGCACGGCAAGGGCCGCGTTTTCTTCACGTCGCTGGGCCACCGCGAGGACGTCTGGACCAACCCGACGTGCGGGAAGATCATCGGGGGCGGGTTCGCCTGGGCCCTGGGTCATCACGAGACCGACCTCGCGCCGAACATCCAGCAGGTCACGCCGCATGCGAGCCAGTTGAAGCGATAGGACGAACGGACAGGCGCGGTTTCAGGGCCCCCGCGTCGACGGGCTCGGGGGCGATCAGGAAAGCTCAAGGATCTCCACGCGCAGGGCAAGGGAGCATTGTCGGCAGGTGATCTTGCCGATCGGGTAGGTGCCTTGTGGTGCGGGCTTTTCCTGCAACGTCATGGCCCGATGCCAAAGCGACTGCCAGTAGGCCCGGTCGGTGGCGTAGACGTCGATTGGGGCGTCCGGCGGCAGGTCGGCGGGGAGGATGCCGTATCGCTTCATCTCGCGGACGTACTCCGCGCGGGGACGGAAACCGGGCATGTCGAAACGCTTGATTTCTTCCAGCTTCTTCTTTGCGTCCTGGACGGCCCCGCGGACTTTCCGGTAGTCGGCGTCGCCCGTGTCGGCGAAGACGGGTTTGCCGCACGACTCCAATCCGCCCGCCTTCTTCGCCAGCGGCGCCAAGAGGAGCAGCGATTTCTCCGGCCGGGTCAAGTTGTAGAAGAGGTGCCGCGACCAGCGGCGGCGGACGTCGTTGGGCGTAAAGGCCACCCACGGCGGGGCGCCGGTAAACGCCGTCCCCCACGCTCCCGGACCGGTCACGTGCGAGGGCGAGAGCGGCAGCTCCTTGTCGTCCCTCGTGTGGCACGCGCCGCAGCGACGCTGGAGCGCTTCCATCGCCCCCTGCACGCTGGGCCATTGGAGGTCGCAGCGGTCCAGGCGGATCGAGCGGTCGACGATCTCAAAGCCGCCGATCATCCCGGTCCCGAGTGCGGCATACGTGCCCGGGTAGGCCGCCCCGCTGTCGACCCAGAGCCGCAGCGTCTTCCGCTCGCGCTCGGTGGGGCTCGCGTCGTAGTGGCTGCCGTCGGTGAACTTCAGGATGCGGCTGGCGGAGCTGCCGATGGACCGCGGCGGGCGGTTGCCGTTGGCGTTGCGGCCGTCGGCTACGAGGTCCTTCGCCACGAGCGCGTAGTAGCTGATCGAGAAGATCGGGCCGCGGTCGCCGGAGAGCGAAAGTCCGCCGTCGCGGCGGTCCTCATCGTGGCACCTGGTGCAGTGCCGGTTGAAGATCGGCTGCACGTCGCGGGGGAAGTCGATGACGTCGGGCACGTCGGCAATCGGCTCGACGCGGCTGGGCCCGCGGCGGAGGGCCGTCAGGAGGGGAACGCAAACACTCTCACCCTCTTCAAAGCCCACGGGTTGCAGCCCGTGGGCTTTAGGACGAAACGGTGGGGCCTGGGTCCGCTCTTCGTGGCAGCCGATGCACGTGGTCGTCTCGCCCGGCACCAACGTGCAGAAGCTCTGCATCCGCTTGACCGAGAGATCGTTCTCGTCCAGCGCCACGAAGAAGAGGCTCCGCAGGGCCGGCAGCTCGGCGTAGGCGGAGCCGTCGGGCTCGACGGGGATCGTGCCCAGGATCCGCTCCAGCGTGAACGTGCCGCCGTAGCTCAAGGGCTCCATGCCGCCGGTGTAGTTCATCGGCTTGGGCAGGGTTTCCAGCACGAGGAGCTTCTTGATCTCGCCGCGCTTCACGCCGGCCATGTTCCGGCCGCGATAGACGTCCACCAACAAGACCTGCCCCGTCTCCTTGTTCCATTCGGCATTCGAAGGCACGACCGGCTCGTGCGGCCGGGATGCGAGGGGACGCGGCTCGTGGCACCCAAGCCCGGCGCGGACGTCCTCGGGCGGCAACCGGTAGATTGCCTGCGTGCGGCCGGTCGAGTCCATGAGCACGATCCGCGTCCCGCTGGCCGCCATGAACGCCTCCTCCGAGAACGCCCAAGGATCGCGGTACTCGTAGCCGCGGCTGATCGGCCGGGCGGAAGCCAGGTCGTCCGGCCCGTTGCGGGGATCGACCACGGTGAGCACTCCGTCGTGGTCTCGGATCCCGTGGCCCGGCGAGAAGGAGGCCACCACTTTGCGCGAGCCGGGGATCGGCTTGGCGTCAATGATGGTCGTTCCGGGGTGCAGGTTGCCGAAGAAGACGGTTTGCCGCAGCCCATCGGGCGTGGTAATCCAGAGGTGATGAAAATCGACCTGACTGCGATCCACGTACTCCCACCGCGTGTAGAGGACCTGCCCGCTGGGGAGCACCCAGGGGGTGTTGTCGTGCTCGTTGTTGCTGGAGAGAGGGCGGAGGTTCCGGCCGTCGGCGTCACAGCGGTAGAGCACGGCCACCTGCGTGGTGTGGCAGTTCACGCGGCGGTTCGAGCGGGTCGAGACGAGCATGATGCCGCCGTCGGGAAGCCAAACCGGCTCGACGTCGTCGTACGGCCCGTCGGTCAATTGCCGCAGGTCGGAGCCGTCGGCCCGGATGGTGTAGAGGTGGTAGTGCGGGCTCTTGCCGCGGCGATAAGAGAAGAGGATCGTGCGGCCGTCGTAATGGAGCACGGGGTCGCGGAAGTTTCCATCCGGGTCGTCCAGGAGCACCGTGAGCTTCCGGGTGGTCAGATGGAGCCGGCAGAGGCGGCCGCCGGGCAGGTAGGTCCGCCAGTTGGACTGCTCCAGCGTGTCGCCGAAGTTGGCGTACCAGTGGGGATCCTCGCCCGATTGCCGCAGGGCAAAGACGATCTCCTCGACGCCGGCCATCGGACCCTTGCGAAACTCGGCCAGGAGATCGGGCTCCGGCGGCACCACCAGCGCGAGCGGCTTGGCCTCGGTGCTGAGCGCTACGTAGTCGTAGAGGATCCAGCTCTCGTGATCGAGGCGGATCGAGATGGTGTTTTCGCCCTTGATGATCTTGCCCGGGGGGACCTCGAAGATCATGGTCTCGGGCTTGCCGGGTCCGAGGGGCTGGAAGCAGACGCGGGGATCGCCCGCCGGGGCGACTTGCGGCGGCAGGGCCGTCCGGCTCACCGTGACCGCGACCTTGGACCGCTCGCTGGGCGACCCCCCGCAAAGCCCGAGGATCAAGTAGAGCGCCCGATCGTGGCCCTCTGCCGACGTGAAGCGGATCGAGAACGTGTGGGTGCGTCCGCCCGCCCAAAGGTCCTTCGGTGCCGGATGGATGTACGGCCAGTCGCGGGGACTGCTGCTCCCGACGGTGTAGACGACCGGCCGGGGGAATCTCCGCAAGTAAGCGGCGTATCCTTCCCCCGGCCCCGTGAGCCCGAACTCCGCGGCGTGATTGTCGGGAGTGCCTATCAGAAAGACCAGGTGCGAGGGGGATTCAGGTGAAGCCATCCCCAACAAGGGGGTCAATGCAAGCATCCCCGCCGCCAGGAAGCGGCCCGCACGTGTGGTTGTCGGGAATACGGGGCCGGCAGGCTCCATGGGAATCACTGTCCTCGGCGGGGACGAGGGGTGCAACGACGCCGGATTAGTGTAATCGGTTTGGCGTCCAAGGGCAAAAACACCCATCAAGCGATGGAATATCGTACCAGCCAAGAGCACGGGTTGCCGCCGGAGCCTTCCTTGTCTTGGTGCTTTGGCGAAACCTCTGGAGCGATCGTGCGCTTGACCGCCGGATTCCACCCTTGCGTGCGAATCCCGGCATTGTAGAATTACAGGACTGACCAGTCCGTCAGCTATATGTGGAAAGCGGGTCCGGGAGAGCGGCGACCATGACGACGGCAGCCAAACGCAAGCGAGGGCGGCCCAAGAGCGAGGCTCTCCGAACGCGGCGGTGCGAAGAGATCCTCGCCGCCGCCGCCAAGCTCTTTGCCAAGCACGGCTATGCCGAGGCGAATACCCAGGTGCTGGCCGATACCCTGGGCGTCGGCAAAGGGACCATCTACCGCTACTTCGCCACCAAAGAGGACCTCTTCCTGGCCGCGGTGGATCGCCTCATGCGGGAATTGACCGAGGCCGTCGATCGGAGCATCGCGGTTGTCGAGGACCCGCTGGAGCGGTTGTCGGGCGTGGTATATACCTACCTGACGTATTTCGACGAGCACCCGGAATTCGCGGAGCTCTTGGTGCAGGAGCGGGCCCAGTTCAAGGACCGCAAGAAGCCGACGTATTTCGTCTATCGCGACGACCGCGCCGCCGAGCAGCAGCAGCAGTGTACGGTGCTGATCGGCCAAGGCCGCATTCGGGACATCCCCGTGGAGCGGATCCAAAACGTGATCGGCGACCTCCTGTACGGCACGATGTTCACCAACTACTTCGTGGGCCGGCGGCGCTCCTTGCGGGAGCAAGCGGAGGACATCCTGGACATCGCGCTTTACGGCCTCCTCACCGAGTCGGAGCGGAAGCGGCGGGGATCGAAAGAGGGAGCCGACGGGCAGGTCCGCCGCAGGGGCGCGGAGAGCGCGGGGAAGGAGCCAGGGTAGGTTATCGGCCCCGGCAACTGCGCCGGGGAGAACCGTCTTGGGGAAGTTGCAGCATGGCACGAAACAAGAAGCGGATCCTCTGGTCGGCCGTAGCGGCGCTGGTTGGGGTCGCGGCCTTGGTGACCGGGGCGGCGACAACCGGGCTGATACCCGCGCGCCATACGGCGGTGGCGGGCGCGGAGAAGGCCTCCCCAAAGACTGCCCGGCAGCTGGCCGCCCCGGCGGAAACAGCAGCCGTCAGCGTCACCGCGGCCCGGGTGACGATCCGCGAGGTGCAGCGGACGGTGCAGGCGGTGGGCAATCTGACCGGCTTTGACGAGGTGACGGTGACGGCCGAGGTGCAGGGCCGGGTGAAGAAGATCTTCTTCGACGTGGGGGATACGGTGCGGCCCCGCGACGTGCTCCTGGAGCTCGATCCGACCGACTACGAGCTGACCGCCCAAGAGGCCCGCACGGCACTCGATGCGGAGTTGGCGAAACTCGTGCCGGACGAGGAGAAACGGCGGGCCTTGGCGACGATGGTGGCCAAGTTGGTCGCCGAGGAGGATAGCCGCCGGGCGTTCATGGAGAAGCTCAACAAGCTGGGGCCCTCGGCCCTTCTGGAGGGCGCGCTGGACGTCGACAACCTCCCCACGGTCAAGCGGGCGAAGGAACAAGAGAAGAACGCGCTGAGCACCTACGAGCGGGCAAAGCAGTTGTACGCAAGACAAGTGACCACTGAAGAGATGCTCGAGCAGCTCCAGACGGTCTATGAAGTGGCGCGGAACTCGCGCCTCCAGGCGGTGATGGACACCCAGACGACGCTGGCAACCGCCTGCTTTCGTGCGGCGATGCTGGCCACCGCCGAACACAAGCTCCGGAACACCAAGGTCCTCGTGCCCGAATCGACGGCGGCCGCCCGGTCCGGGCTGAAAGACGTCGAGTACTCGGTGGCCCGGCGCCGCGTGGACGAGGGCGAGATGGTCAAGGACTCGCCCAGCGCCACCGCCGCGGTGTACGACCTGGTGATCGACACGATCCTCAAGTTCGCGGGCACGGTTCCAGAACGTTACGCGGGAGAGGTGAAGAAGGGCCAGAAGGTCGCCCTCCGCGTGGATGCCTACCCGGATAAGGTCTTCGAGGGGACCATCACGCGGATCAGCCCCACGGTGGACCGGCTCAGCCGCACCTTCCAGATCGAAGCGGAGGTGAAGAACGCGGACCGCGAGCTGAAGCCCGGCGGCTTCGCCAAGGGAGAAATCCAGACGCGGAAGGACCCGAAGGCGAAGACCGTCTCCTCGAAGGCCGTGGTCAGGTTTGCCGGGACCACGAAGGTGTTTGCGGTGCGGGAGGGCAAGGTCCGCGCCGTGCCGGTGGCGCTGGGAGTGAGCCAGGAGGGTTGGGCGGAAGTGATCGGGGAGCTGGCGCCGGGGAGTCTCGTGGTGACCAGTGCCCGCGAAGAGCTGGTCGACGGCACGCCGGTCCGCATCCGCGAGGTGGAATCCGATTCTCCGAGAAGCAAGCAGCCCGAGAAAGCCAAGTAAGCAGCCATGACGATCTGGGATCTTTGCATTCGGCGGCCGGTATTCACGGTGATGCTGGTCTCTGCGCCGATCGTGCTGGGGATCATCGCGTACATGCGGATCGGCGTGGACCTGCTTCCGCGGGTGGAGCTGCCGGTGGTGACGGTGACCACGACGCTCAAAGGGGCGAGCGTCGAGGAGATGGAGACCAGCGTCACCAAGCCGCTGGAGGAGATCATCAATACCGTTTCAGGGATCGACGAGCTCCGCTCGACCACCAAGGAAGGCGTCTCGATGATCACCGTCATGTTCGTCATCGAGAAGAACCGCGACGTGGCGGCCCAGGAAGTCCGCGACAAGGTCTCCACGATCCTCTACCAACTGCCCGTGGGAACCGACCCGCCGATCATCGACAAATGGGACCTCAACGCCGCGCCGGTCATGGTCATCGCCGTCTCCGGCCCCCGGCCGATGCAGGAAATCACCGAGATCGCCCGCAAGCAGATCAAGGAGAACCTCGAAGGGACCAAGGACGTCGGGGCCGTGATTCTCATTGGGGGGCGCCAGCGGGCGGTCAACGTGTACGTCAACACGGATCGGCTGACCAGCTTCGGGCTGTCGATCGAGGACGTGCGGCAGGCCCTCATCCGGCAGAACCTCGAGCTTCCCGGCGGCCGCGTCGACGAGGGGGCGCAGGAGCTGGTGCTGCGGACGATGGGCCGCATGGCCGACCCCGACGCGTTCCGCGAGCTGATCGTCGCCAACCAGGGCGGGCACCCGATCCGCATCAAGGACCTCGGCCGCGTTGAGGATTCCTTCGAGGAGCCCCGTGGCCTGGCCCGGCTCGACGGCGACAGCGCCGTCAGCCTCATCGTGCAAAAACAGTCCGGCGCGAACACGGTGCAGGTGGTCCGGGACGTTCGCAAGCACCTGGAGGAGCTCCGGGCCATCCTCCCCGCCGACATACGTACCTTCGTGGTCAAGGACCAGTCGCGGTTCATCGTGCGGTCGTTCGAGGAGGTGCAATTCCACCTCGTGATTGCCGCCGTGCTCGTGGCGGCGACGATCATGCTCTTCCTGGGCGACTGGCGGACCACGATCATCGCCAGCCTGGCCATCCCGGCCTCGATCATCGCCACGTTCGCCTTCATGCGGGCGCTGGGCTACACCCTGGACAATATCACGATGCTCGGCCTGATCCTGGCGATCGGGATCGTGATCGACGACGCCGTGGTGATCAACGAGAACATCTTCCGCCACATGGAGGAGTATCGCCGCGGCGCCCGCGAGGCGGCGTCCACCGGCACGCGGGAAATCGCCCTGGCGGTGATGGCCACCACGATGTCCCTCCTCGTGATCTTCCTCCCCGTGGTGTTCATGGGAGGCAAGGTGGGCAGGTTCTTCAGCAGCTTCGGCGGCACCGTGGCCTTTGCCATTTTCATGAGCTTCTGCGTGTCGTTCACGCTCACGCCGATGCTCTGCTCCCGCTTCCTCAAGGTGAAGCGCGGGCACGAGGGGAGCAAGTCCGGCCCGCTCTGGCGGATGATCGACGGCGGCTACGCCTGGATCCTCCGCTGGTCCTTGCGGCGCCGCTGGATCGTGGTGCTCGCCTGCCTCGGCCTCTTGGCGATCATCCCGACCCTGTTCCGCATCGTGGGTAAGGACTTCCTCCCCCGCGACGACCAAAGCGAGCTGGAGGTGGCGATCACCATGCCCGAGGGCTACACGCTGGACCGGGCCGACAAGCTGTTTGCCGAGATCGAGGGGCGATTGCGAGGGCTCCGAGGAGTCCGGAACGTGTTCACCACCATCGGCGACACGACCGGCCGCATGACCCGCGGGCAAGGCGACGTGACCGCCGGCTCGATCTACCTTCGCATCGCCGACCTCGAAGAGCGGCAGCGCAAGTCGTACGACCCGACGTTCTGGATCAACGCCGTCGCCGGCCGTGCCGAGAGCAGCGAGGAGTATTACTCGCAGTTCGACGTGCAGCGCGACGCCCGCGAGCTGATGAAGGACTATCCCGAGCTCCGCGTGGCCGTGCAGGACTCGGCGGTCGTCTCGGGCTCCGGGATGCGCCAGTCGATGATCGACCTGAACTTGCGGGGGCCCGACCTGGTCAAGCTCGAGGACTACTCCAACGCCATCACGCGCTGGATGAAGGGACAATCGGAGCCCGTGGACGGGGAGAAGGCGCCCGCCGGTTCCGCCGACGGGGAGAAGAAACCGACGTATTTCGTCGACGTGGACACGAGCCTCTCGCTCCGCAAGCCGGAGCTGCGCGTGAACATCGACCGCGAGAGGGCTTCCGATCTCGGCATCCCCGTGCAAACGATCGCCGCCACGCTCAACGCACTGGTGGGCGGCGAGCCCGTCTCCAAGTACAAGGAAGGGAGCGAGCAGTACGACGTGTGGCTGCGGGCCGACCTGCCTTTCCGCGACCGGAAGGAGATGATCGAGCGGCTGATGGTTCCCTCCCCGAAGGCCGGCCTCGTGGAGCTTTCCAACGTCGCCAGCCTGGCGGAGGCCAAGGGACCGGCCACCATCGACCGTTTCGGCATGCAGCGGCAGGTGGTGGTCACCGCCAACCTCGAAGGCGGCAAACCCCTGGGCGACGCCGTCAAGGAGCTGAACGAACACGTCAAGTTGCTCAACGCCCCGCCCGACTACCGCTGGGAGTTCATCGGCCGCGCCAAGGCGATGGCGGAATCGAACCAGAACTTCCTCATCGCCTTCATCCTCAGCTTCATCTTCATGTACATGATCCTGGCGGCCCAGTTCGAGAGCTTCGTTCACCCGATCACGATCCTCCTGGCCCTGCCGCTGACGCTTCCGTTCGCCCTGATCTCGCTCATGCTCCTGCGGACGAACCTGGACATCTACGCGATGTTCGGCCTCTTCATGCTCTTCGGGATCGTCAAGAAGAACGGCATCTTGCAGATCGACTACACGAACGTGCTCCGCGGCCGGGGCCTCCCGCGCGACAAGGCCATCATGGAGGCCAACCGCACCCGGCTCCGCCCCATCCTCATGACCACCGTAATGCTCATCGCCGCGATGATCCCGATCGCGTTGGGCCGCGGGCCGGGGTCCGCTGCCCGCGCGAGCCTGGCCAAGGTGATCCTGGGCGGGCAGACGCTGTCGCTCCTCTTGACCCTGCTGGTCACTCCGGTGGCCTATTCGCTCTGGGACGACCTGGCCCGGCTCTTGGCGCGGCTGGCCGCCCGACTCCGCAGGAAACCGAGCGAAGCGATCGGGCCGGGCGAACCGGCACTGGCGGCGGTCGGAGGAGACGGCAATGGCGAGGCAGAAACCGCCGCGGAAGCCGGCGCTCGCGAGCCGGCCACGCCGCGCGCCCCGTCCGATGGTGAAGAGGGCGAAGAAGAGGTGGTCGAGGAAGTCGCGTAAGGCCCGCGATGCGTCTCAGGAATCGTCGCCGTGCCCTTCACGGAGATAAGCCGGCGGGGGCAATCACCCCAGTCCAAAGAGCCGCCGGGCGTTGGCCGTCGTTTGGGCGGCGAGTTGCTCCGGGCTCACGCCGCGGAGTTCCGCCAGGCATCGGGCGGTGAGCACCAAGTTAGCCGGCTCGTTGCGTTTCTCCTTGCCGCGCAGCGGATGCGGGACGAGGTACGGGCTGTCGGTTTCGATGAGGATCCGGTCCTCGGGAATAGCCCGGGCCGCCTCGCGGAGGGCCTCGAACTTCTTGTTCGTGTACGTGACTGCCCCGGCCAGGCTAATTTGGAAGCCCAGGGCAAGGCACTCTTCGGCAAACGTCCCGTCGCCACTGAAGGCGTGCAGCACTCCCGCAAGCGGCCCGCGCCGGGCCGCCTCGCGAAGCATCGCCAGCACGTCGGCCTCCGCCTCGCGGCAGTGGACGATCACCGGCAGCCCGCGGGCCTGGGCAAGGCGCAGGTGCCGGTCAAAGTAGTCCTGCTGCACGCCAAACGGAGTGAAATCCCAGTGTCGATCGAGCCCAGTCTCGCCGATCGCCACGACGCGCGCGTGATCGGCCAGCGCGACGATGCGTTCCCAGTCGCCGGGCGACGCCTGGGCGCAGTAATTCGGCTGGATGCCCGCGGCCGCGAACACGCCCTCCTCGGTTTCCGCCAAGCGCACGGCGGCCCGGCTCGAATCGGCCGAGATTCCCGGACAAATCATCGCCGCCACACCGGCCCGGCGTGCCCGGGCGATGACCTCGGTGCGGTCGGGGTCGAAGTCTTCGAGGTCGAGGTGGGCGTGGGTGTCAAACAAGGATGAGGGAGGAGGGATGAAGGATGAACCAGGGACGAGGGGCGAGGGACGAGGGACGAGGGATTCTGGTTCCTCATTCATCCTTCATCCCTCATCCTTCATCCTTCCTGTGAGCATCTCCAGGTGCCTGCGGGCCTGCCGGAGCGTTTCCTGGGCCAGCGGCCGCAGGCGGGGGACGCCGTCCAGCTCCGCCGCGCAGCCCTCGATGGTCCGGACGTCATGCCCCTGAAGCTCCGCGGCCCGCTGGAGAAGGAACTCCACGGAGACATCGTGAATGGACGTGAAGGCAACGGGGAACTGACCGGGATCGAGGCGTCCCCTTTCTTCTTGGATCGCTTCGGCAATGCGCCGCGCGGATCGCTGCTGCTCGGCGGCCACGGCAGCCAGGACCTCGACGGCCTTCTCTCCTCCCGGCGGGGTCCACGGCCGCGTCTGCTGCACGTAAACCGCCAGCGCGCGGTAGTGTACCTGGAAAAGGCGGTTGAGCACGTCGATCACGTCGTTCTGAGTCATCGCGGCGTTTCCGCAATATCTGTCACGGCTTGCCCGCAAGCAGTGATTCCGGGCTATCAGCCATCAGCCATCAGCTTTCAGCTTTCAGCGGAGGCTCACCAACCTGACTGCTGATAGCTGATAGCCTTTGGTGGGTCTTCGCTTCGCTCGACCCACCCTACCATCTCCTAGAACAACAATGTTGTTGCCGTGCTCGCCAGGTCGAACAAGCCATTCCACCAGACGAACAAAATCACAAGCGGCGCCGTGACCGCCAGGCAATACAGGCCGGGCCCGGAAACCAGGGGGATCGCGGCCGCCGGACGCCCCGCCCGCTCCTCGTCGAAGACCATCACGCGCACGACGCGGAGATAGTAAAACAGGCTCAGCACCGTGTTCAATACCCCGATAAACAAGAGCCCCAAAAGGTCCGCCTTGAGCACGTAGCCGAAGATCGCGAACTTGGCGGCAAACCCGGCCAAGGGCGGCAGCCCGATCAGGCTGAAGAGGATGATCGAGAAACATAGAGCCACCCCCGGCGACTTGCGGACCAAGCCGGCGTAGTCCTCGATCCGCTCGCTCCCCAGGCTGTTGCGCAGGAAGGCGGCCACGGCAAACGCCCCCAGGTTCATGAACAGGTAAATCGCCGCGTAGAAGGCCATCGAGGCGACGGCGGCCGCGGCATCGGCCGGGCTGCGGCCCATCAGCACCACCGCCGCGGCGACGGGCATCATCATGTAGCCGGCGTGGGCGATCGTGGAGTAGGCCAAGAGCCGCTTGATGTTCGTCTGGCCGTAGGCCGCGAGGTTGCCGAAGGTACAGGTCACGGCCGACAAGAGGACGAGCAAGCCGGCGATGTAGTCCCGCGCCGGCGCGAGGGCGGCGATCATCGCCGCATGGTCGTGGAGGGGCTTGAGGGCGGCCACCGCCGGGGCGACGTACCCGAACCCGACCGCCAGCCGCACCAGAAGCCCGAGTGCGGCGGCCTTGGAGGCGACGGACAAGAACGCGGCCACTTCGGCCGAGGCCCCTTCAAACACGTCGGGGGCCCAGAAGTGGAACGGCACCGCGGAGAGCTTGAAGCAGAGGCCGACCATCACCATCAAGCCGCCCAACGCCGGCACCAACAATCGCTCGCTGCCGCCGCCGGACTGGAGCAAATCGGCCAACTGCCGGGCCATCGTGGGCAGGTGGGCCGAGCCGAGGGTGCCGACCAGAAGGCTGATCCCATAGAGCATCACCCCCGCCGTCGCTCCCCCGAAGACGGCGAACTTCAGTGCCGCCTCGCTGCTCTGCCGGCGGCGTCTCAGCAGTCCGGACAGGGCGTACGCCGGCACGCTGGCCATCTCGATCCCCAGGAAAACGATCAGCATGTGGTTGGCCGAGACCATCAGGCACATCCCCAGGGTGGCCCCGAGGATGAGCACGTAGAACTCCGTCGCGTCCTCGCGGTCCGGAACGCCCGAGAGCCGGGTAAACACGGCGTACAACGCGGCGAAGAACAGGAGAAGCCCGCGCATGTAGACGGAGAACTTGTCGTACACCAACATGCCGGTGAAGATCGGGGTCCCGGTTTCAGTGCCGGAAAGCAGGTTCACGCCGGCCTGCAAGTAGTGCCACGGGGCGGCGAGCCAGAGCGCCGCCAGCGAGCCGAAGAGCATCAGCCAGAAGGCATCCAGCTTCCGTCCCGTGTAGACCGTTCGCACCAGCAGCAGCCCGACGATGGTAGCGCAGATCACCAGCTCCGGGAGGAACGCCGGGAGCGAGGTCCCCAGGGATGCTGCGGCTTCGTCGATGAGGCTGTAGAAACTCACGGCTATCGGTTCACTCCGACCGGCGAAACGCCGGGCCCACGGATGTTCATGTCCCCGACCGGCGGGACGCCGGTCCTACTGATGCTCATGTCCCCGACCGGCGAAACGCCGGCCCCACTGATGCTCATGGCCCCGACCGGCGGGACGCCGGTCCTACTGGTGCTCGTGGCGGATGGCTTCCGCGATTCGGGCTCTCGGACTTCCTTGCTCCAATCGGTCAGCTTGGTCACCGTCCGGCTCACGCTCGGCGTCATGTAGTTCAGGAGGGCCGGGGGATAGACGCCGAAGAGGACGGCAAACACCAAGAGCGGGGCCACAATCGCCACCTCGCGCCTGGTGGCCGGGGTGAGGGCCTCGCCGTGCGGGCCTTTGTATTCCGGCCCCAGGTACACCCGCTGCACCGTCCAGAGGATGTACCCCGCGGTGAGGATCACCACCGAGGCCGCGATTACCGCCAGCACCTTGCTGTAGCTCCATGCCGCCAACACCACGAACACCTCGCCGATAAACCCGCACAGCCCGGGCAACCCCATGGCGGCGAAGAATATCCCGATCGACAGTCCGCTATAGACCGGCATCCGCCCGAACAGCCCGCCGAATCGGTCCAGGTCGTGGTGGTGTACGCGATCGTAGATCACGCCGACCAAGAAGAACATCCCAGCGGAGCTGAGCCCGTGGGCGATCATCTGGAACATCGCCCCGCTCACGCCGAGCCTCCAATAATCGCTCGAAGCGGCGGCTCCCGCGGCTGCGCCCCAGGCGCCGATGCCGAGGACGACGTATCCCATGTGGCTGACCGAGCTGTAGGCCACCAGCCGCTTGAAATCCTTCTGGGCCATGGCGGCAAAGGCCCCGTAAACCATGCTCACAATCCCCAGGCCGCAGACCAGCCAGGCCAGCTCGTAGGCCGCGGCGGGGCAGACCGGGTAGCAGACGCGGATGATCCCGTAGCCGCCCATCTTCAAGAGCACGCCGGCCAGGATCATGGAGATCGGCGTGGGGGCCTCGACGTGCGCGTCGGGGAGCCAGGTGTGCAGGGGCACCGAGGGGACCTTGACCAGAAAGCCGACGAGAAGGAGCAGGAAGGCCCACCGCTGGATGGAGCCGCCCCAGAGGATCTCATTGTCGAACGGCGATTTCTTGAGCTGGCCCATTTCCGACCAGGCCAGGAGGTTAAACGTGTGGACCGGCTCGGGCGATGCCTTGGGGCTGACCCTGATTGCCTCCTGCTCGGCCGCGCTGACGTGTGCGTCGGCCCGCTGGCCGGCGCTGAGCCGGCCGAGGTCGCTGTTGAAATAGAGCATCAAGAGGGCCACGAGCATGAGCACGCTGCCGACCAGGGTGAAGAGGAAGAACTTGATGGCGGCATACTCCCGCCGCGGCCCGCCCCAAATGCCGATCAGGAAGTACATCGGCAGCAGCATCACTTCCCAGAACACGTAGAACAGGAAGAA
>CAYGZA010000152.1:0-15176 GCA_964354135.1 uncultured Planctomycetaceae bacterium | reverse complement strand
GGGCCAGGCCGAGCTTCCGTTCGGGCTGGTGCAACTGGCGCCCTACACCTATGACCGTACTCCCGGCAAGATCGGGACCTTGTGTGCGGAACTCCGCGAGGCCCAGACCCTGGCGCTTGCGGTCCTGCCCAACACCGGCATGGCGGTGACCATGGATATCGGCGACCCGAAGGACATTCACCCCAAGAACAAGCAGGAGGTCGGGCGGCGCCTGGCCCTCTGGGCCTTGGCCAAGGTCTACGGCAAGGACGCGGCTTACTCGGGCCCGATGTACAAGGCGATGGCCGTCGAGGGCGGCAAGATCCGCATTCAGCTCGATCACGCGGCCGGCAAGCTGGCAACCCGCGACGGCAAGGAGCCTTCCGATTTCACGATCGCCGGGGAGGACCGGAAGTTCGTTCCGGCCAAGGCGGTGATCGACGGGGAGACGGTGGTGGTTTCCTCGGATGAGGTGGCCAAGCCGGTGGCCGTCCGCTATGCCTGGCGGGACGACGCGGAGCCGAACCTCATGAACAAAGAGGGCCTGCCGGCCTGCCCGTTCCGCTCCGACGACTGGAAACTCTTGACGGTAGGCAACAACTGATCCGGAAGCGAAAGACTCACCACGGAGGCACGGAGAACACGGAGAAGAGGGAAGGGAATGCAGAATAGACTTCGCAATTCTGGGAGGGCGAGGCTCCTGCCGAGCCGAGAATCCAGGCTTGCGGTGCGGCGTTTCCACCGGCTCGGCAGGAGCCTCGCCCTCCCAGAATCGTGCAACTCCACTTAACATCCGAACTTGGAGAAGGAGAAGACCATGAGATCAAGACGCACTCGAAGAAGTCTCATCCCGGCGGCTCTTTCGATCGTCGTGTGGCTCCTGCTCGCCCCCGTCCAAACGGCCCGGGCCGAAGACGATGGCTTCAAGCCGATCTTCGACGGCAAGACCCTGGAGGGCTGGGACGGCAACCCGAAGTTCTGGCGGGTCGAGGACGAGGCGATCACCGGCCAGACCACGCGCGAGAACCCCACCAAGGGCAACACGTTCATCGTCTGGCGCCGCGGCGACGTGGACGACTTCGAGTTGAAGCTCCAGTTCCGCATGATCGGCGGCAATTCCGGGATTCAGTACCGCAGTTGGGAGGAGCCGGAGAAGTGGGGCAAGTGGGTGGTGGGCGGCTACCAGGCCGACGTGGACGCCGGCAACGCCTTCACCGGGGCCAACTACGGGGAACGCTACCGCGGCATGTTGGCCAACCGCGGCCAGAGGACCACGATCGGCGACGACCACCAACCCAAGGTCGTCGGCCAGGTGGGCGATTCCGGCGAGCTGGCGGGGGTCATCAAGAAAGAGGACTGGAACGACTACCACATTGTCGCCAAGGGCTTCCAGTGCATCCAGAAGATCAACGGCCGGGTGATGTGCGAGCTGACCGACGAGGATACGGCCGCTCGGCGCCGCAGCGGCATCGTGGCCCTGCAGCTCCACGCCGGTCCGCCGATGAAGGTCCAGTTCCGCAACATCCTGCTCAAGCGGCTGAAGATGGAAGACAAGAAGAAGATCGTCTTCGTGGCCGGCGGCCCCAGCCACGGCTACGCCGCGCACGCCCACTACGCCGGCTGCGTCCTGTTGGCCAAGGCCCTCAACGAGAACGTGCCGGGCGTCCACGCGGTGGTTTATCGCAACGGCTGGCCCAAAGACCCCACTGCCTTGGACAATGCCGACGCGGTCGTCATCTTCTCCGACGGCGGCGGTGGGATGCCCGCCATTGCGCACCTCGAGGAACTCGATAAGCTCATGAAGCGCGGCGTCGGGCTGGCCCTGCTGCACTACGCCGTCGAAGTGCCCAAAGGGAAGCCGGGCCATTGCCTTTTGGACTGGATCGGCGGCTACTTCGAGACGGATTGGTCGGTCAACCCGTTCTGGAAGGCCGAGTTCAAGACGTTTCCCGACCATCCGATCAGCCGCGGCGTGAAGCCCTTTGCCATCCAGGACGAGTGGTACTACCACATGCGGTTCCCCGAGAAGATGGAGGGCGTCACACCGATCCTCTCCGCGGTTCCGCCCGACAGCACCCGCGAGCGCCCCGACGGCCCTCACAGCAATAACCCGACGGTCCGCGCCCGCAAAGGCATGGCGGAGCACGTGGCCTGGGCGTGCCAGCGGCCCGACGGCGGCCACGGCTTCGGCTTCACCGGCGGGCACGACCACTGGAACTGGGCCAACGACGGCTTCCGCACCGTGGTGCTCAACGGCATCGTTTGGGTCGCGGGTTTGGACGTGCCGGCGGGCGGGGTCCCCTCCAAGACGCCCTCGCTGGAGGAACTCCTGAAAAACCAGGACTTCCCGCAGCCCAAGAACTTCAGTCGCGAGCGGATCCAGAAAATGATCGACCAGTGGCGGTAGGACCCCGCCGGGTCGAGGTGATCCGAGGACAAACCGCGGAGGACGCAGCGTAGACATCGGGTGGGCTGAGAATCGATGCTGCTTTTCAAGAAGAAGTTCCTCGACGCCATCCGCCGCGGCGAAAAGACCCAGACCATCCGCCTCTGGAAACACCGGCGGATGAAGGCCGGCCAGAGGAGCTACATCCCGGGCGCGGGACCGATCCGCGTTCTGGCCATCGAGGAGGTTTCGCTGGACCGGCTCACCGACGCCGATGCCCGCCCCGACGGCTTCGACTCCGCCGACGAGCTCCGCCAGGAAATCGTCCGGCTCTATCCGCAGCAATTGGCCGGCGGTTATCGGGTGTTTCGCGTGGTCTTTGAGCTTTTCCCGGCGGAATAGCCTCGCCCTCCCGGAATGACGCAGCGTCCTCTCGTGGGCGCGGATCACAACTGGAGGACGTCGAACAGCGTCTGGGCCACGGCCTGGGGATCGCGGGAGACGGCCAGCACAAGGAAGAGCACAATCGCCAGCCCGGCACTGATCAGGCCCACCGCGTGGACGTTCCGGGGGACCTCCACGGGGGCCAACCCGGCAGCCAGGGCAAGCTCCAGCCGCCGCCAGCCCTGCGGATTCTGCGCCGGGCCGCCGGATACCAAGGAGACGTTGCGCATGATCGCCAGGCTCTCGATGTGCAACTGCACTCCCAGATTCGGCAGGGCCAGGCTGTCTTGGGCCCAGCGGGCGTCGGGGTCCAGCTTGCGAACCACCTCGGCCAGCACGGGGCGGAGCTCATCCATCGAGATGTTGTAGACCACCAGCCGGGGGCGGGACAAGAGGACCAGCAGCACCACCGAAAGCGCGTAGAGCGCCGCAAGCAGCAGCCACACGTACGCCCCCAAGTGAATCGAGGCAACCATCGGAAAGAACAGCTCCATCGGCCCGATCATCACCAGTCCCACGGCGGCCAGCGCCAGCGCGGCGGTGTCCCGCGTCCCGGAGACCAGGAACGGACGGCCACCGAGATTGATCGCGCCCAGGAGCAACAGATAGATTGCCACCGGCCCGAGCGCCAGGCACATCGCAAACGGGCGGCCGACGAAAAGGAACAAGACCGCGCACAGCACTCCCAGCCCGGCTGCCATCGAAAGATGGAACAGGTCCGCGCGGACCAGAAGCGGCGCGAGGCAGACCGCCAGCAGGATCACGCCGAAAACGATGCTCAGCGGGTCCATCACGTCCGGGGTCCCCGATCGTTGTCGCCCGGTTCTTGAGTGCGGGATTTGCCGGGGGGTTTTCCGTTTCCGCCGGGCCCCCGGATGCGGCGCAGCTCGGCCTCCAGGCGGGTCTGCTCCAGCCAATACCGCTGGCGGAGCCGGCTGAAGAAGAACTTGGTGGCCCAGATGTCGGCCACGGCCAAGAGCCCCACCCAGACCAGCAGCAACACCACCCCGCCCCAAAACACCAGCCCCCATTTCGGCCATGCGGTTCCGGGCAACTCGGCTCCCTTGCGGACGATCCAATGGCCCACCGGGAGCGCCGCGGCAAGGATCGCCAGGATCGCGCTGGTCTGCATGCGGCGGCGGAACTGCCGGCGGAAGTAGTTCAATTCCTCGGGCTCCGGGTTCCGCCGCCGGTGGGCCCGCCAGGCACGGACGTGCCAGGTCAAGAGCCCCGCCGCACACGCCAGCAGGAACGCCGAGAACGCCGCTGAAATCAGGTAATCCACCGCCGCACGAGCCTCCCGATGGGCCCCGGTCCCTCACCGAACCACTCACCAGCCCGCCTCTTCATCGTTCATCCCTCATTCTTTCCTCGCCAGCCACTCCCGCAGCACCCAGCCGACTTTCGCCAGGCTCAGCGCCGAGCACTGCTCGGGCGTGTCGGCCCGGGTGTGCCAGGCGGGATAGTCGAAATCGATGATCACGCACGCCGGGATCCCGGCCACGTTGTGCAAGGCGAGGTGATCGTCCCGCACCTCGTGCTTCTTCTTGGCGATGAACTCCCGCACTTGGAGCCGTCGGGCCGTGGCCCAGATCTCTTCGACCAGCGGCCGCGTATCCTCCCACCATGCGCTGTTCCGCTCCTGGAAGAGCTGGAGGTCGGCGTCGCCGATCATGTCCAACAGCACGCCCCAGCGGTAGCGATAGGCCGGCGGGTCCTGCACGTACTGCTCGGCGAAGTGCTCCGAGCCGAGGAAATACCGGTCCGTATTGGGGTCGAAGACGAACTCCTCGCCGTCGAAGAAGACGAAGTCCACCCCGTACTTCGTCTTCAGCGCGGACATGTCGTGCCCCAGGGCCATCAGCAACGCCGTGCCGCTCCCGCCGTCGTTGGCCCCGAGAAAGACGCCCCGCGGGTCCTTGCGGTCGAGCACCGGATAGGGAAGCGTGTCGTAGTGCGTACACACCAGGATCCGCTCTTTGCTCTTCGGATGCCACTGGACGATCAGGTTGGCCATCGGCACCGACGAGCCGTCCTGCGGGTGCCGGCCGCGGAATGGCTGGAGACGGACCTCGGCGCCCAGCTTGGTGAAATGCTCGATGAGCATCTTCTGTTGGGCATCCATCCCCCGCGAGCCGGCGGGCCGCCGCCCGATGGCACAGACCTGCTTGAGGTACCGGTATGCTCTAGCTCCGTCGAAGGGGATGTCCTCCAGCCGCAGGCGGGAGGTTCCGGCCTCGGCATGGTTCCCTTCCCCGAAGTGGAGAACCCACGCGGCCGCCGCCAGGAGCAGCGTGCAGCCCGCGCCCGCGGTCACGAGCCACTTGCGCCGCACGAGCCACGCCGCCGGCCGTCTTGAAGCGTTCCGGTCCATAGGGCCCCATTCTAGCCTTTTTGGGGGCCCGTGGACAGGGAACCCTTCGCCGGTCGGGGGCCGTTGACAGGCCCTCTTGCGATAGGGAAAATGGGGGGTGCCCGGTTCGGGGTATTGTCCCGCCGCGGCATCCGGGAACCCCGGGTGTGCCGCGCGGTGTGCGGACAGGCCGGCAGTTGGGGGTTTTCCATCTATGTTCTCTCTACAGCGTCTTCTGGGTCGAAGCGACAAGTTCTACGACCTCCTGGAAGCCAGCGCCGAGGAGGCGCGCCAATCGGTTGCCGCCTTGATCGAGCTCCTCAAGAGTCCGCAAGACGGGCGAAGCCTGGAGGAGTTCATCCTGCGCAGGCGGCACACCAAGCAGATCTCCGAAGACCTCACCGCGCTGGTGTGCAGCACCTTCGTCACGCCGCTGGAGCGCGAGGACATCGAGGCCCTCTCCACCGCCCTCTACAAGATCCCGAAGACGGTCGAGAAGTTCGGCGAGCGCCTGTTGCTGTCGCAGTCGTATCTCCGCGCGGAGCTGTTCTCGCGGCAGGCAACGCTGCTGGAGCAGGCCACCGACACGGTCCGGCAAATGGTCCGGCAATTGCGTCAGCGGCCGCACCTCGACGAGATCAAGGAAGAGAACGATCGGCTGCACCATTACGAAGGGGAGGCCGACAAGCTCATCCTCGACGTCCTGCGCGATCTTTACAGCGGCAAGTACGAGGCCCTCCAGGCGATCGTTCTCCGCGACCTCTACGAGCTTCTGGAAAAGGTCATCGACCGCTGCCGCGACGCGGGCAACATCATCTTCCAGATCATGCTCAAGAACTCCTAGACCACCGGCACGGCCACCATGATGAACCGCGGACTGATCTGGGGGGTCCTGGCGGCTGGGTTCGTCGTTTGGGGGACCTGCTTCACGGGCTATCACGTCGGCGCACTCGCCATCGAGTGCCCCGCGCTCGTCACGGTCGTTGTCGTCCTCGCGTTGACCTTTGACTTCACCAACGGAATCCACGACGCCGCCAACTCGATCGCCACCGTTGTCTCGACCCGGGTCCTGACGCCCGTCCAGGCCGTGGTCTGGGCCGCCTTCTTCAACTTCGTCGCCGCGTACCTGTTCGGCATCCACGTCGCGATGACCATCGGAAAAGGCGTCGTCCAACCCGAGGTGGTCGACACGCTCATGATCCTCAGCGGGCTCTTGGGGGCGATTCTCTGGAACCTCACCACCTGGTGCCTGGGACTCCCCACCAGCTCGTCGCACGCCCTGATCGGCGGGCTGGCAGGGGCTGCGATCGCGAAGGCGGGTCTCGGCGCCGTCATTGCCGGGGGTATCCTCAGGATCGTTGCCTTCATTGTCTTGTCGCCGCTGATCGGCCTGGTGCTCGGCTTTACGATGGGCGTAGGGATGACCTTCCTGTTCCGGAACGCCAGGCCCGCGCGAGTCGATTCTCTGTTCAGAAAGGGACAACTCTGCTCTGCCGCGGCGTACAGCTTGGGACACGGGACAAACGACGCCCAGAAGACCATGGGCATCATCGCGCTCTTGCTCTATTCGAGTATCTGGAAAGGGCGCACCTTCACGGACATCCCGTTCTGGATCGTGCTGATCTGTCACACCGCCATGGGCCTGGGAACCTTGATCGGCGGATGGCGGATCGTCAAGACCATGGGAACGAAGATCACGAGATTGAACCCCTTCGGGGGCTTTTGCGCAGAAACGGCAGCCGCCGCGACGCTTTTTGTCACCGCGGCCAACGGGATTCCCGTCAGCACCACGCACACGATCACCGGCTCCATCGTCGGGTTCGGGGCGATGCGGCGCCTTAGCGCCGTCCGCTGGGGCGTCGCCGGGAACATCGTTTGGGCGTGGATCCTGACGATCCCCGTTTCGGGCTGCGTAGGCGCCCTGACCTACCTTGCCTTGTCCGCCGTGGGTGGGGCATCTTGGTAGTCTGGGCCGGGGCATCCGGATGACCCGAGCATGACTGCCATCAACAAGACGATGGACCGCTCCGACCTGCTCTCCGCCGGTGCCCGGCCGGTCGTACACGGAATCAACACCCTGATCCGCACCATGTATGCCAGGCGGGTGTACATGACCTCGTGGTACGGCTGCCTGCCCGAGCGGCGCGGGCCCGAGCGCCGCATCGCCGGGATCGTGGGCCGGCTGGCGGAGTGGCTCGGAAGATCGCGCCCTTGGGAACCCGTCGGCATGGACAACCGCGGGCCGGAATACGAGCCTCTCCCCGGCGCCGCGGACGACGCCAGAATCCCGTGGTACCTGTATTGGGAGATCTACTGGGCCCTGGCCAACGGCCCTAAGATCCATAGCGCAATGCGGCTCCTCGACGCCGGCGGCACGTCCTCGCTGTGTACCTGCTACCTGGCATCCCTCGGCTGCGAAGTACACTCCGTCGACATCAACGCCAAGCTGGTGTCCAACGGGAACCGCATCGCCAACGCGATGGGCTGGAAGGCGTTTTCCTACGCGATGGACGTGAGGCGCCTGGCATTTGAAGACGCGTATTTCGATCACGCCTATTCGATCTGCGTCTTCGAGCACCTGGACTACGAGGTCAAACAGGCGGCACTCCGCGAGATCGCCCGGTGCCTGAAGCCGGGGGGGATTCTCTCCGTCACGTTCGACTACCGCAATCCGGCCCCGTTCGTCACGGGCTTCGGCCCCGACACGCGCCGGAAGAACCAGCTCAGCACCGAAGCGGACATCCGGCGGTGCTTCCTGGCGGCCGGGTGCTTCGAGCTTCTCGGAAACCAGGAATTCTTCGACAACGGGAAATCGTATCTCGTACACCCGCAGCACAAGAGCGCCCCGTACACCTTCGGGGCCGTCTTCTTGCGGAAGAGAGATTGAGCCGCCCGGCACGGGTCTTTTCGCCGCACGCCGCGCCGTCGAAGAGAAAGCCGACGTGAAGGTAGGGCCCAATTATCTGAGCCGCTCAACGAAGAGCAAGGAGATGAGGCAGGGGAGCGGCCAGCCGCCCTGACGAAGCTCGCCCCCTGCCGGCAGGCGCCGGCCGCTCGAAAGCCGGCCCTTTCCGCCCGATTGGCGGGCTATTGACACGTTCTTTCCGGTGAGAACAATGGGGACGTATGCGAGGGGTATGTCCCCGCAGTCGCGAAAAACCGCCCACGCACTGGAGGTAACCTGTCCATGACAATAGGGATTGTCGCCATTGTGGTCGTGGTGATCGTGCTCTTGCTGGTGTTGGTCGTCATCGGCATTTACAACAGTCTGGTCACGCTGCGGAACCGCTACCGCAACGCGTTTGCCCAGATCGACGTGCAACTCAAGCGCCGCTACGACCTGATTCCCAACCTGGTGGAGACGGCCAAGGGCTACATCAAGCACGAGCGGGAGACCTTGGAAGCGGTCATCAAGGCGCGGAACCTGGCGGTCACGGCCGGCCAGCAGGCGGCGGCCAACCCGGGCGAGCCCGGCGCCATGAAATCCTTGATGGGAGCCGAGGGGCAGCTCACCGGCGCGCTGGGCCGCTTGTTCGCCGTCATGGAAGCCTACCCGGACCTGAAGGCCAACCAGAACATGCTGGCCCTGCAAGAGGAGCTCTCCTCGACCGAGAACAAAATTGCCTTCTCCCGGCAGGCCTACAACGACTCGGTCATGCGCTACAACACGCAGCGGGAGAGCTTCCCCAGCGTGATGTTCGCCGGGATGTTCGGGTTCTTCGAGGCGGACCTGTTCGAGATCGAAACGCCCGAGCAGCGCGAGGCGCCGAAGGTCTTGTTCTAAGTGGAGTTGCACGATTCCGGGAGGCGAGGCTCCCGCCGAGCCGGTGGAAACGCCGCACCGCGAGCCGGGATTCTCGTCTTGGCAGGGACCTCGCCCTCCCCACGTTCGCGAACTCTCATTGAGCGGTGCAACCTGCCATGAGCACGGACTTCTTCCAGCAGCAGGATACGGCCCGGCGCAAAACCACGATGCTGGTGGTGCTGTTTCTGCTCGCGGTCGCGGCAATCGTCTTGACGCTGTACTTGCTGGTGGCCGTGATCTTCCTGGCCCAGCAGGCCCACCCTAGCAGGGGCCCTGCGGCCGGGTCCGGCCTGGCCGCCTTTTGGGACCCCGCGATCTTCCTCGGTGTGGCCCTCGGCACCGGATTGGTCATCGGTTTGGGCAGCCTCTACAAGACTGCGCAACTGGCTTCCGGCGGGGAATCCGTCGCCTTGATGCTCGGCGGCCGCCTGGTCGAGCCCCGCACCACCGAGCTGGCCGAAAAGCGGCTCCTCAACGTGGTCGAGGAAATGGCCCTCGCCTCCGGGATACCCGTCCCGCCCGTGTATGTCCTCGACGACGAGGCGGGAATCAACGCCTTCGCCGCCGGTCACTCGCCGCAGAACGCCGTCATCGGCGTGTCCCGCGGAGCGATGACCTATCTCAACCGCGACGAGCTCCAGGGCGTCATGGGCCACGAGTTCAGCCACATCCTCAACGGCGACATGCGGCTGAACCTCCGCCTCATCGGCATCCTCCACGGGATCCTCATCCTGGCGATCCTCGGCTACTACATGATGCGCATTGCCGGGAACTCTTCGGGCAGCTCGCGCAAAAAGGGCGGGGCCGCCGCCATCGTGCTGCTCGGACTCGGGATGATGATCATCGGCTACATCGGCGTCTTCTTCGGCAAGCTCATCAAGGCCGCCGTCTCGCGGCAGCGGGAGTTCCTTGCCGACGCCTCGGCGGTCCAGTTCACCCGCGATCCCGGGGGAATCGCCGGCGCCCTGAAGAAAATCGGCGGACTCGCGGGAGGCTCCCGCGTCAAGGATGCCCACGCCGAGGAGGTGAGCCATCTGTTTTTCGGCGACGCCTTGGCCGGCTCCTTCTTCAACTTCTTTGCCACGCATCCGCCGCTGGCCGAGCGGATCCGGCGGATTGAGCCGGATTTCGACGGGACGTTCCCCCCCGTCAAGCCGACCCGGGCCGCAGAGGCCGCCGGCTTGGCCGAAGAAGAGGTCGAATCGTTCCGCCGCCGGGCCACCGACCGCCGCGGCGCCGCGCCGGGCGGACCTCGACTGCCCCAGGCCAGGGACGTGCTGCTCGACCCGACCGGCGTATCCGGCCGCATCGGGTTGCCGGGCATGGGGCAAATTCTCTTTGCCGCGGCCATCCTCGACGCCATGCCCCGCCCCGTGCTCGATGCAGCCCACGAGCCGTACGGGGCAAGAGCCATCCTCTATGCCATGCTCCTCAACCGCGACGAGGACATGCGCCGGAAGCAGCTCGCGGACCTCCAGCCGCGGGCTGAGGACCTCTGCTATCGCGAGACCTTGCGCCTGGCGACGCAGATCGACCAGTTGGCCGAGGACGCCCGCTTGCCGCTGGTGGACGTTGCCCTGCCGGCGCTCAAGAAGCTCACCGGCGATCAGTACGCGGCGTTTCGCGACAACGTCGAGGCCCTGGTCGCGGCCGACGGGAAGATGGACCTCTTCGAATATGCCGTGCGGACGGTCCTCCTCCAGGCCCTCGACGTCCACTTCCGCCGCGCGAAGCCGCCCGCGATCCGCTATCACGCCGTCACGCCGCTTCTGTCCCCTATGACCGCGGTCCTTTCGACGCTGGCTTATGCCGGCCAGGAGACTCCGGAGGAGGCCCAGCGTGCCCTGGATCAGGCCGCGGGGGCGATCGGCAAGCCGATGGCGATCTTGGCACGGGAGGAGTGCGGTCTGCGGGCCTTCGACGATGCCCTGAAGCTGCTGGCCCAGGCATCCCCGCAGGTGAAGAAGAAAATTGTGAGCGCCGCGGCCGCATGCGTCGGGGCGGATGGGAAAGTGACCGTCAAGGAAGGCGAACTCTTCCGCGTGGTGGCCGCGATGCTCGGCTGCCCCATGCCGCCGTTGGTGCCGTCAGCCGCTGCCGGTGAAAACGCCGCGCCCGCCGTAATACCGTGATCCGCACTGGTTGGCAAGCAGCCGGTGCCACCCGCCGGTGACGGTTTTGCCTCCTCTTGTGTTTCCCCAACAGATTCGTTACCTTGCAATCGGGCGGGGGAGTGCCCCGCAACCACACGGGAACAGGCGAGGAGGTGCTAGTCATGAGAAGGTGCATTGCGCGCCGGTGGCTGTGGTGCGGCCTTTGGGCTGCCGCAGCCTTGGTTTCCGGTCCGCTGCTGGCGGCGGACGCGGCGAAGGGCTTTCTGCCCTTCGATGCAAAGTACGAAACGGTGGACCTCTTCCCGGCGATCGAGTCGGGGAAGCTCGAGGTCCGGGTGATCCCCAAGGACTCGACCCTCTGCCGGCTTTGGGTGACCAACAAGGGCGACCTGCCGCTGAACGTGCGATTGCCCGAGGCCCTGGCCGCGGTGCCGGTCCTCGCCCAACGGGGCCAACAGCGGCCCAATCAGGGCAATCCTTCGCAGCCGCTGGGGATCGGCGCTCCCTTGCTGCAGGGCCTTCAGGGGCTTCGGGGGCCGGGGAACAACCAGCCCTTTCTCAACCCGGGGAACGCCGGACCGATGGGCCCCTTTCAGCCCGGGATGAATCGCCCGAACGTCTTCGGCCCGCCGATGTTCTGCATCCCGGCGGAGAAGACGGGCCAGCTCAGGCTGGCGAGCGTTTGCCTGGAGCACGGCCGGCCGGACCCGAAGCCGGCAATTCCTTACGAGCTGAAGCCCATCGAGAGCGTGACGGCAAAGCCCGAAGTCCACGAGCTTTGCCGGATGCTGGGCCGCGACGAGGTAACGCAGCGGGCTGCCCAAGCCGCCGCCTGGCACCTCAACAACGGCCTAAGCTGGCAGCAACTGGCCGCCAAGCGGGTCGGGATATTCCTGGCCGCCAGCAGGCCGCTGTTTGCACGGAAGGAACTGTCCGAGGGGAAGAAGGCCGCCGAGAAAGCGATCTCGCTTGTCCGGGACCGCCCGAAGAGCGCCGATTCCAGCGCGGTGAGCCTGCGGTAAGACGCTTACGCGGGAACGGCGACCGGCCGGCCCAGGGGCTCCTCCGCGGCGAGGGAAGCCGTCTTGGGGATCTCGTCCAGCCGCTGACCCTGCCAGTTCAATAGCCGCGAGTGCAGATCGGCTGCCGTGCGGTCGAGGTCTGCCTGGCGGGCATCCAGCTCGGCTGCCTGGCGCCCGAGTTCTTGCTCTCGCCGGCCGGCCCACTCCTGGAATTCCTGCCGCTTGTGCACCAGGTCTTCGTGCAGCCTGGCCAATTGGCCGCGGGTCACCAGGAGGTCTCGTTTCTGCTCGGCCAACTCGGAATTGGCAAGCCGGTGCTGTTCGGCGATCTTCTTGCGGAGCTGCTCCATCTGCCGCGAGCTGACGGCGGAAGGGACGGAGTCGGCCAGTTGCACCCGGAGTTCTTCGGTGGCCAGGCGGTTTTCCAGGGTTTCGCGGTGCATCCGCCGCAGGTCCTCCCGCATTTGCTGGAGTGCCGCCCGGCTGTGGTCGACCTGCTCGCTGCGGCGGCGGAGGGCCTGCCGCCTCTCTTCCAGCTCCTTGAGCTCGCGCCGGCGCTCGGCGGCCAAGAGCTGCCGCTCCGCTTCGGCCTGCGCCTGGAACCTGCGCCGATCCTCCAGGAGTTGCTCTTGGAGCTTCCTCGCCTCGGCTTCGAGCGCAGTAACCGCTGCCTCGGCCCGAGCCAGTTGCTGCTGCCGGGCCTCCAGGGCTTTCGTGGCCTTGCGGAGCCGCTCCTCGCGGGCAACCATTTCGGGGCTGGGCTTCCGGCTGCGATTGTCGATCTCGCGCGATTGTCCTTCGACCTCGGCACGCCTCTGCTCCAACCCGCGAAGCACCTGCCGGACCGTTTGCTCGACCTGCTGGCGGTGGCAATCGAGCTGCTGCCGCTGCTGACGAAGGTTCTCTTCGGCGCGGCGCTCCAGCTCCGGTAGTGTCTGCCGGGCCCTTTTCTGTTCGGTGGCTTGATTCTGAAGGCGTTCGGCCAGGGCATGCAGCTCCTCTTCCCGCCGGTCGAGCGCCTCCTGGCGCTCCCGGAGTCGTGTTTCCGCGGCTGCCAGGTCCCCCAACCGCCGATCAACCTCCGGTTGCGTGGCGGTGCTCTGCGGCGTCGACCGCTCGTCGGATGCCTGCTTCTCGGCATGGACCGCTGCGGCCCGCTCGTGGAGTTCCTTCTCCAGGACTTCCCTTTGCCGCTGGATTTCTTCGTCCAGCGTGCGGCGGCGCGCCTCGCATTCCTCGCTCCAGGCGAGTTCCCGCTTCTTCAGGGCCGCGAAACGCTCCTGGTAATCCTGCTCGAGGGCTGCGAGGCGCGATTCGAGTTGTTGTTCGGCTTGGGCGAATTTCTCCTCGTGCTCGGCCAGGCGGTCGTCCAGCTCGGCCCGGCGCTGCACCAGCCAGAGCCGGGCGCTCCGCAGTCCCGAGTCCATCTCGGCGGCCCGCGCGTTCAGTTCCGCCTCGCGGCGATCCAGGTCTTGCTGCCGGGAGGAGAGATGATCGGCCAATTGTGCGGCCTGGGTGCGGAGCTGCTGGGCCATGTCCGGCGGGGCGACGGCCTCAGCGGCCGGGAGGGCCGCTTCGGCAGCCACGCCGGCCGGCGCGTCCATCGGCGGCTCCTCTTTTGGCACGGTATGAGGGGCGTCCACCCGCATCTCCGCCGCGGTGAAACCCGCGTCGGGGCACTCGATAGCGTCGCGAGTTTCAGTTCCAGGATGGGACGTCTCGATCACGTTCGTAACCCCAGGACGGTCCTCTGGCCTCCATACAGTCGGCACAATCGGCAAGATCCCCCCAGATTCCTTAAATCGGCACCTGGGAGGGTCAAACTCGCGTAAAGTTCCCGTTTGGGGGGAGATATGGCGGGTCAAGGGCCCCTCTTGCGAAGCCCCGCTTGCCAAGGCGGCCGGAACCTCGTTACAATCCTGGGGGTTGGCCTTTTATCGAGCGGGGGGTGCCATGGTCCCGACGCCTCCTCACACGCGTACACTCTTGTGGGCGGTGGCTGGTCTGAGCGCCGCGGCCCTCGTCCTCGTTGCCGCTTGGGGGAGCCTGAACGTGTGGCGGCCGGAAGCGCACCAGTCTGATGCAGCCCCGCAGGGGGCGGAGGCCGCTTTGCCGGGAGTCTCGCCACCCGTCGCGGGACCGGCCCGCGAGCAAGAGGACCCACGCTTCGCCCTGGGGCGAAGCAAGATGGTCGAAAGCCAGCTTCGCGCCCGCGACATCACCGACGCCCGCGTGCTGGAGGTGATCGGCCGGGTCCCGCGGCACCGCTTCGTCGCGAAGCGATACGATGGCGAGGCTTATGCCGACCACCCGCTGCCGATCGGCCACGGCCAGACCATTTCCCAGCCCTACATCGTCGCCCTGATGACGCAATTGGCCGAGCCCGGTCCCGGCGACCGCGCGTTGGACATCGGGACCGGTTCGGGCTACCAGGCGGCGATCTTGGCGGAACTGTGCAAGGAGGTCTACAGCATCGAGATCCTCCAGCCGTTGGCCGACGAGGCCGGAAAGCGGCTCGCCGACCTGGGCTATAAGAACGTCACGGTCCGCTGCGGCGACGGCTATCGCGGCTGGCCGGAGCACGCCCCGTTCGACGTGATCGTCGTGGCCGCCTCGCCCAGTCACGTTCCGCAAACGCTGGTGGACCAATTGGCGCCCGGCGGGCGCCTGGTGCTGCCGGTGGGCGGTTATCCCCAGCAGCTCACGGTGGTCGAGAAGCAGGCCGACGGCTCCACGCGCCGCCGGGTCGTCGCCCCGGTGATGTTCGTTCCCATGACCGGCGAGGCGGAATCCACCGGGCGGCGCTGAACGCTGGCGGGTCCGCCTATCCCCGCTTTGTGCGCTTTGGGCCTTCGTGGTGAGATATCCCCGTCAGCCCTGCCGTGGATCGGCCAAAATCGCAATGTGGCCAATATGAGGCGTTTGGCACGTTTCGGCGAGAAACGGACGAATCGTAATCCTTTGCCGGATAAGGACTTAAGTGGCTATCTTATGGGGCATGGCGTACCAGCCTCTGGAGGCATGGTCAACGATCTCCCGGGAAACCGCCATGAAGTGCTGACCCGGCAACGAC